>CAZYLC010000023.1:0-19734 GCA_964648755.1 uncultured Thermodesulfovibrio sp. | reverse complement strand
CCTCCATATAAAAATTTTATGAATATATAAAATTATTAAATAATATAATGAAATTTTTATAAAAGTCAATACTAATTATGAAGTGTTATAAATATGATAGTTTTAAGGACTAGAAAACTGAAGGCTATTAAACGCAAAAATTAAAGCCACATGAGCTTATCAAATTCAGGATGGGGTATATTTATTTTTATAAAACCCACTGATGGGGCTCTATCTACTATGTGATTATTTTTTAAAACTTCGATGAAAAAGGAAACCTCTTCTTCCGCTGTTATCCCTATTTTTTGCAAAGGTATTTCAATTTCAAAAATTAAATCTATCGCCACATTCTCTATTTCTCCAGATTCAATCCACAGATTATCCTCTTCCTTATAAATATGTGCAATTTCATTATTATCGGAATTCCATATTATTTTTATCCTTTTTGGTTCTATAATCTGTATATTAAATTTCAATTCTTTGAATTCAGCCATAGAACAGTAAGGGTCTAGCCTTATATAGAAATATTTTTTATTAAATCCGTAATAGAGTTCTGATAATAATCCCTCTGATTTATGCATACTTCCACCGATTCTTTTGAGGACAAACTTACCTGCTTCTAACCATTCGAAATATCCAGTTACTTTTCCATCTATTTTGGGATAAATAAATCCCTTGGGTTCAATATCTGGCTTAATCTGTTTCATTTTCTTACTAATTGGAACATACAAAA
The DNA here is from genome assembly GCA_964648755.1 of uncultured Thermodesulfovibrio sp. Taxonomy (GTDB): domain Bacteria; phylum Nitrospirota; class Thermodesulfovibrionia; order Thermodesulfovibrionales; family Thermodesulfovibrionaceae; genus Thermodesulfovibrio. Next base: position 19,022 of record CAZYLC010000023.1, on the reverse strand, counting down.
AAGCCGGAGGTTCTTTATTTATTTTGTTGTATACATTCATAAGATGATGACGATATATTTCATCAAATACATCTTTAGTTTCTGTATGATGTTCATCTCCGTACCACCAGTTCCAGTCGCTTCCCTCCGAAATATATATCTCTTCCCAAGCTTCTGAAAGGTCTAAATTTTGATTTTCTCTCTGAAAATTAAGTAAATCATTCCTCACCTTATATAAATAATCCCAAGATAAATTATCCTCTTCGTGTCCTATCCAGATGGAAAAATTTGCATTAATCCAAGAACCAGGAAAAATTCTCTTTAGAGACTTAATTTCAGATTGTCCTGATAGATAATCTGAAAAAGTAACAGTTTTTATGTTTTTTCCACTTTGTAGCTTACTATAAAGAAGAGTTAAAAAATCTAATCCATCTTTTTTATAATATTCCCAGGCGTTCTCTCCATCAAGTATTACTGAGATAATTGAATTATCAGGAGCTCTACTAATACGTGAGATGAAATCATCTGTTGCTCTGTCAGCTTCCCAGTTTGAGTAAACAAAGCCTATTAAATCGGAAAGTATTCTATCTCTAAAGAAGATATTTAACCCTTCAAAATTATAAGGTTTATATAGAAGTTCTGGATAAATAAGCTTTTCCCCTTGTCTTATATTAATATCTATTGATTTTCCTAATATCTCTTCATCTGTTGCTACCCATTTTATGTCTTTTGAGTTGATTAAGTGTAAAATCTCGTCGCTAACGGACCCTTCAGAGGGCCACATGCCTTTTGGTTTAAACCCAAAGGTTTCTTCAAAAAATTTTATTGCTTTTATAATTTGAGTTTCTGCATCCTCTGGTGCCCTGAAATTATTTTCTGGGAGAATAACCCAAGGCATACATTCTTTCGCCTTATAATTATCATAAATCAATGGTAAGATTGGGTGGTAAAAAGGGGTTACAGAAAGTTCTATCTGACCAAAACTTGCCATTTCTCTGTAAGTAGGAATTATTTTCCGAAGAATTTCAAGATGTTTATCAAGAATAAAATCTTTTTCTTCTTCATTAAAATTCCTACCTTTGTTTTGAATTTCATTTAGAACTTTGTCTTCTTCTCTATGTAAAGGGTCTATCCATGCAAGATTAAATAGAACTTGAAGGTCTCTAAGCTCCTGAGGAGTAAATTTCTTCGCTATTTTCTCCAAGTCTCCATAGCTTTTACCTCTTTTTTCCAGCAACTCAGTATATCGCGGAAATTTTCTTACCATAGTATCCCAATTAGCAAGAAAAAAATTTTCAAGGATGAAAACTATCTGTTCTAAAGTTAAATCCTCGGCCCTTATTAGACTGTATTCAAAAAAAATATCTGTTGCGCCGCGTTCATATTCGCGTATTTGTTTTAGAAGAGAAGGAACAACATTAAAGGTAACTCTTATTTCAGGAAATTTTTTTAAAATTAATAACATATCAAGATAGTCCTTTGTAGCATGAAGACGAACCCATGGAAGCATAAATTTCTTTTTTAGTGGGTCGTAATAGTAAGGTTGATGCATATGCCAAAGAATTGCGATGTTAATGCTCATTTTTCTTCATTTGTAAATTGAAAAACCATTTCTCCTGGCTTTACAAGCCCAAATTTTTCTCTGGCATATTTTTCAAGATAGACTTGATCGTTTTTTAACAAATCTATTTCTTGTTTTAAAGAATTATTTGCCTGTGATATTTGATTTATTTCTGTCAAGAGCTTTTGTTCATTTTTCTTTAGCTCACGATATTTAAAATAACCCATGTTGCCAAATAAAAAACTATATAATAGAGCAATAAAAATTATAAAAAGCAGAAAGATATAGATTTTTATCATTCTGCTTTGTTCTCTTCTAAGCTGCTCTTTTAAGGCATGCCTTGACATATTAAAGCCCGAGATTGTAAAAAGCAGATATCCCTTTAAAAGTAGCTATATCATTAAGTTCCTCTTCAATCTGAAGAAGTCTGTTATACTTTGCAACTCTCTCACCCCTTGAAAGGGAACCAGTTTTAATAAAACCTGTGTTACAAGCCACGGCGAGGTCTGCTATCATTGTGTCTTCTGTCTCTCCTGAGCGATGAGAAATTACAGTAGTATACTTATTATTCTTAGAAAGCTCTATTGCTTCAAGAGTCTCTGAAACAGTGCCAATCTGATTTAATTTTATCAATATAGAATTGGCAATTGAACGATTCATAGCTTCTTTGATTATTTTGGGATTAGTGACAACAAGATCATCTGCAACAAGCTGAACTTGCTTTCCCAATTTTTCCGAAATCAACTCCCAACCCTTCCAGTCTGCTTCGCTCATGCCATCTTCAATTGAAATTATAGGATATTTTTCTACAAGAGATTGGTAGTATTCAACCATCTCTTTGGAGTTTAATTTTTTGCCATCTACAGCATAGACACCATTATTATAAAATTCAGAAGCTGCTGGATCAAGGGCAATGTAAATATCCTTACCAGCTTTATATCCTGCTTTCTTTATTGCGTCTAATATAAGCTTAATTGCTTCTTCATTATTTTCAAGCAGTGGAGCAAAACCGCCTTCATCACCTACAGAAGTATTAAGACTCTTTTTCTTTAATAAGCCTTTTAATGTATGAAAAACCTCAACTGCTGCTCTTAAGGCTTCGGAAAAGCAACTAAATCCTGTTGGAACAATCATAAATTCCTGTATATCAAGATTATTATCTGCATGAACACCACCATTTATTATATTCATCATGGGAACAGGTAAAACCTTTGCATGAGTTCCACCTATGTATCTGTAAAGAGGAAGTCCACACTCTTCAGCAGAAGCCTTACATACAGCCATGGAAACTGCAAGTATGGCATTAGCACCAAGTTTGCTCTTGTTTTCAGTCCCATCAAGTTCTATCATAAATTTATCTATACCTTCCTGATCTGTTGACTCCATGCCAACAATATTAGGAGCTATCTCATTCATTACGTTTTCTATAGCCTTTAGCACTCCCTTTCCCATGTATCTCTTTTTATCTCCATCTCTTAGCTCCAATGCTTCTTTAGTCCCAGTGGATGCACCTGAGGGAACTGTTGCGATTCCAATAACTCCAGAGTCGAGAATAACTTCAACCTGAATTGTTGGATTACCACGTGAATCAAGAACTTCTCTTGCAATTATGTCAATGATTTCTCCCATTGCTAAAACCTCCTTTTATTAAAGTTTAAATATAATATCTTAAAACAACAAATTCTATCAATGTAAAAAGAAAAATAATCAAAGTTGCCGGAATAATTTTTCGATATATACCCACCATATCAGCCTTAAAATAATCCTTTGTTAAAATCAAGCATAGATGTAACGGAGAAAGAAGGACTCCTACATACCCGGATACAAAGGCAAGAGATATCTCATAAGGAATAGGAGATTTAAGATGAATTAGAAGAGGAAAAGTGCTTCCTACAAAACCAACGCTTATACCCGTAATAAGTCCAATTAAAAGTGGAAGCAAAATAAATACGAAGAGATAAGGAATTTCTGAATTAGTTATTGCTTTAGCAACACCTTCAACAGCTCCAGAAAACTGAAGCATCTCCTTGAAAATGATGACTCCAAAAACAAGAACTATTACATCAAGTGTAAATCCGTATTTAATTATTTCAAAAGACTTTTTAATACTAATCCTATACCATAGGCATAAAAATAAAATGTTGATGAACAATGAAATAGATAGGTCTATCTGGAAAAATATAACTGGCAGAAGAACAAGCAAAATAGGAATAAAACTAAAAATTTTCTTAAAAATTTTTTTCTTTAAAACTTTAACATTTTCCCTTTTCAGATTTTTCATACTCAAAAAAAAACCTACTATGAAGAAAATAAAAGCTACGGGGAGATTAAGAAGAATTAAATCGCGGATAGAAATTCCAGACAAAGCTGAAGCAAGAACGATTCCTGGATAAAGAGGTAAAATAAGCTCCCAGGGATGTCTATACCAGTAATTTATGAAAGCCTTCTCTTCTCTTGAGATATTAGTATCCTTGGTTGCTGAGTCAACCATTGGAGCAGAAAGATAGGCCCCTCCTAAAGACGGAAGCATCCCTATTATTAGAGGCATTGATATAATAGATATTTTTTTATTATTTAGAAATGTCTGAGATGCATCGGTCATTTTTTGCATTAGTCCTACCTGTCTTAGCGAATATTCAAAGGATTTAATTAGAGTAAGTGAAAGAAGCAGATTTATAGATATGTGGGAAGTTAGACCTTTAAGAAGAGTTGATGGTAGTCTATAAAAATCAACAGGGTATAGAAAGAGGAAAAAAAAGCTTGCTGCTAAAAGCGCATACCCCACATTTAGCTTCTTACGTAAGAGAAATAGAATAAAAAGAAATATAAAGCCAACTTTAATAATATCAAACATATTTTATTTTTCTATCTTATGGATTGCCTCTCCATGAACGTCTGCTACCGCTTCTGCAATACATTCAGAGAGGGTTGGATGAGAATGAATAAGCTCTTGTACTTCCTTTGCTTTTACTTTTAATTTTACAGCAAGGGCAAGCTCATGAATTATCTCAGAAGCCTTTGGTCCAATTATATGTGCACCAAGTAAAATATCTGTATCAGCATCGGCAATAACCTTAACAAATCCTTCAATCTCTCCTATTGCATGAGCTTTACCAATTGCTCTGAAAGGAAATATGCCTTTTTTAAACTTAATCTCCCTCTGTTGAATCTCATTCTCTTTGAGTCCTACTGAGGCAACCTCTGAAACAGTAAATATCGTGGAAGGAATTACCCTATAGTCCATTTCTAAGTTTTCACCCAAGGCATTTTTAGCTGCAATTTCTCCTTCTTTGTATGCCACATGAGCAAGAAGCCACTTTCCATTTACATCTCCTACTGCATAAACATCTTCAATGTTTGTTTTCAGCTTTTCATCTACTATTAGTTCTCCTTTGCGACCAAGCCTTAATTCAGTATTAATTAGTGAATCCGTATTAAAAGCTCTACCAACAGATACAAGGATTAGATTTGAGCTAATCTTCTTACCATTAGAAAGCATTATCTCTACCATATCTTCAAATTTCTTTAAATCTTCTATTTTGACATCTGTATAAAAGTCTATTTTTCTTTTCTTAAACAATCTTTCCAATGCCTTTGAAATTTCCTCATCTTCCATTGGTAAAACTCTTGGCATCAATTCTATTAGAGTTACTTTACTTCCTAAAAGATTAAAAATCCAGGCAAACTCACATCCTATTGCCCCTGCACCAATTATTGTTATTGATTTCGGGATCTCCTTCATGTTCCAGAGGTCATCACTTGATAAAATGAATTTACCATCAAAGTTTAGCATAGGAAGTTCTGCAGGTCTTGAACCTGTGGCAATAATTATCTTATCTGACTGAATTTTTTCTTTAGTTTTTTTTAATACTAATGTCTTCGGATTGATTAATTCTGCTTCATCATTTATGATTTTAATTCCTGACTCTTTTAAAAGTGTACTGAGCCCCTTACGCTGAGTCTCTACAACCTTATCTTTTCTCTCCATGATAGCAGGCAAATCAATAATAAAATCAAAGATATTTTCGCGATTATTATATTTGTGAGATTTTATTTTGTCTAAGAGTTCAAGGGAGTAGATAATTGTTTTGGTAGGAATACAACCTCTATTTAGGCAAGTTCCTCCAAGTTCTTCCTTTTCAATTAATAAAACCTCTGCGCCACCTCTCTTTGCTGTAAGGGCAGCGACATATCCTGCAGGACCGCCTCCAATGACAGTTACTTTCATTATTTTTCTTCTTCAAGATAGCTTTCGTATTCCTCATTTTCCATTAAGTCATCAATCTCATCAGGATTGTCCATTTCAATTACAGCGATCCAGCCTTTCCCATAGGGATCCTCATTTATGATCTCTGGGTGGTCAACTAATTCTTCATTAATCTGAACTATTACACCGCTTACAGGTGCAATAACAGGGGATGATGTTTTTGTTGATTCAATTTCAGCCATTTCAGTATCTGCATCTACATGGGATTCAATCTCTGGAAGTTCAATATAAATTATGTCACCTAAAGATTCCTGAGCGTAGTCTGTGATTCCAACCTTGACCTTTTTACTTTTACCTGATAATTTTACCCAAGTATGTTCCTTATGAAATCTGTAATTTTCTAAACTCATCTTACCTCCATTTAGTTTAATATAGTATTCTCAATATTTACTTTGATAGCATAAAATTTGTCAAGAATAAAAACTATTTTTACCCCGTAAAGTTTTAGCTTATCATTGATAATTACGAAATATCAACTAATCCGCCTAAATAAAATTTTAAGGAAAAACAATCCAGACAAAAAACATATTAAAGTATAAGCAATTAATACCTTTGTTACTCCAAAAGCTTCTACTAATAGACCAACTAAAATATTACCTATTGGAGTAAAACCCAGAAACACAAAAGAAAAGAAACTCATTATTCTCCCTCTAAGCCTTTGATCTGTTTGATGTTGAATGAAACTGTTACTTATAGCAAAAAAATTAACAAAAGCAAAACCTAAAAGAAAAGCAAAACCCATAGTTATATAAATGTTTTTTGAAAAAGCTATCCCTAAAATTCCTATTGGTATAATCATAGAAGCCTTAAAAATATGTCCTTCCTTATCATCTATATCCTTTCTTAAAGTAATAATACCTGCTGCTACAAGAGAGCCAAAACCTACTGAAGAAACAATCATGCCCAGTCCCTCGATTCCAGAATGCAATATGGAATCCACTATGATAGGTAAAATAGGGATGAAGGAAATTCCAAAAATTGTAAAACTTCCTACAGCAAAAATGATATACAAAATTTTTTTATTATTGACAAGAAAATGAAAACCTTCTTTAAAAAAATCTTTAAAAGATTCATTTACTTCAGAAGTTGAACAACTTTTTGTACACAATGCTATCAGAATTATTATTAAAGGGATAAAACTTAATGCATTTAAATAAAAACACATTTGAAAATTTAAATTGATTACAACTACTCCAGCTAAAAAAGGACCAATAATTCTTGCAATATTGAAAGATATAGATTGCATTGCTATTGCTTTTGTAATCATATCTTTTGGAACAAGTTCGGAAATAAATGCCTGTCTTGCTGGCATATCAAAAGCTGAGGCTATACCAAGAATAAAAGAAGCTATAGCAACATGCCATATTGTAACCATATTAATTTGAATGATAATTCCAAGAAATAATGCTGGAAATAGTGAAAAAATTTGGGTAAAAATTAAAATTTTTTTCCTTGAATATCTATCTGCAAAAACTCCAGCAAAAAGTGTAAAAATCAACATGGGAAAGGATGATAAAAAAGATATAAGGCCGAGATATAGAGCAGACTTTGTCAGAATATAAACAAGCCAATTCTGAGCTATATGCTGCATCCAAGTTCCGCTAAGAGAAATTATCTGACCTATCCAATAAGCTCTAAATTCTTTAATTTTCAGGGGGTGGGACATTCTATAATTATATCATTCATAATGAAATTCAAAAAAGACATATTATTCTGTTAAAGGATTTTGATGGTATAATAATCTATTATGTCCCTCGCAAATAAAGCAGTTTTATATCTCAAAATGATAAAGATTGAGCATAGTGTATTTGCCTTACCCTTTGCTTTTGCATCTGCTATGCTTGCTGCAGGTGGTATTCCCGAGATAAAACAAATTTTTTGGATAACTGTTGCTATGGTAACTGCAAGAGCCTCTGCTTTTGGTTTCAACAGAATAATAGACAGAAAAATTGATGCCTTGAATCCTCGTACAGCAAATAGAGAAATTCCATCGGGAAAAATCAAGCTTTGGGAAGCTCTTTTATTCACTTTTATATGCCTTATTTTTTTCCTTTATTCTGCATGGATGTTAAATCCCCTCTGTTTTAAACTTGCACCAATTGCTATTTTAATTCTCTTTATTTATTCTTATACAAAAAGATTTACCTGGACATGCCATTTTTTTCTTGGATTAGCCTTGGCTCTTGCCCCTCTTGGAGCATGGATTGCGATAAAAGGAACTTTCAATTGGGAAATTATTCCAATGGTAATAACAGTTATCTTCTGGCTTGCAGGATTTGATACTCTATATGCCCTATGGGACGTGGAATTTGATAAAAAATTTGGTATTTATTCTATCCCTAAGGTTTTTGGAATAAAAAAAGCCATTTATTTCGCAAGGTTTTTCCACATTATTGCTTTCATTTTTTTATTATTTACGGGATGGCTATTTAAATTGAATTTACTTTACTGGATAGGAATGCTAATTGTTGCTCTTCTCTTTATAAGAGAACATTCTCTTGTAAAATCCCATGATCTTTCTAAACTTGACATAGCTTTTTTTAATATGAATGGATATATTAGTCTAACAGTTTTCCTTTTTATCTCCCTATCGTTACTAATTAATATGTAATGAATCATCTCACTTTGTCTCAAGCTCTAATCGAAGAAAAAAATCATTTACTTGAATTAATTCAAGTAAGCGAGGAAATTTATAATCTTTCCATTTCTTCCCTTGCCTTAGGAATTTTATTTTATGAAAAATCTTTTATTTTAATTGAAGAAAATGAAGATTTTGCTCAAAAAATATTCACTGCGGTAAAGACATTTTCAGATTTTTTCAATATTTCCTCCCCTATAATTTATCTACCCAATGAGGGTGATGAAAGAATAAGTACAATAGTCAAAATTCTCAACTCTGAGAAAATTAGATTAATAACTACTAAAGATGCTTTAATGTTTGACCCAGAAACTATAAATTTAACTTTTAAAATTCAAAAAGAATCAGAAATATTAAGAGATGATTTAACTAAAAAATTAATTCAAGCAGGTTACTCACAAGTAGAGATTGTTGTACAGGAAGGCGAATTCTCCCATCACGGATGGGTTTTTGACATATGGAATATGGGTGAGGAATATCCCTATCGAATAGAATTCTTTGGTGATCTAATAGAAGAGATAAAATATTTCTATCCAGATACGCAGAAATCTTTTAAAAGTTTATCAGAAGTTTCCATATTTCCAAAGCGAGAAGTTACTCGAAATAAAAGCATCGTTGATGTTGTAAAACCAGAAATCCTTATCTCCGCAAACACTGAGTTTCAAAAGGATGACCTTAAAAATTGTAAACTCCTTAAAATATCACATATTCCTCTTAAATATTCAAATAGCTCTATTAATGGTAAAGATAAATCAATAGCTGGATTAGGTATCCTAAAAAATGAGAGAAAAAATCTTTTTGAATTCCCAAAAAATCTGAAACCCATTGGTATTCCTGTACTTATAGTTCTTAATTCTTTAGGTAAAGCTGAAATTATAAAAGAAATTCTATTTAACCATGAAATAATAGCTCCCATTATCAACAGGAGGGATGTTTTTAAATATTCAGGTAGATATGCTATTACCGTAGGAGAACTCTACGAAGGATTATATAGAGATAACATTTTAATTCTCACGGATAACGAGATTTTTGATGAAAAAATTCATAAAAAGAAAAAAACTATCTTACAAAAAGTACCCTCAGATGGATTAGAGATAAAGGAAGGAGATTTCGTAGTCCACAAGGAACACGGAATTGGAATTTTCAGGGGTATCAAAAGACAACTCTATGAAGATTATGAAGAGGATGTCTTAGTAATTGAATATGCTAACGGGGATATTCTCTATCTGCCTACTTGGAGCGTTGAAAAGGTTTATAGGTATTCAGCTAAAGAAGGTTTTCTTCCACAGATTGATAAATTAGGTACAAATAGATGGCAAAAATTAAAAGAAAGGGAAAGGAAGAAAATTCATGACATTGCTGACAAACTCTTAAAACTTTATGCTCAGAGAAAAACAGAGAGAGGTTTTATATACAGCGAAGATACGGAAATACATAAAAATTTTGATGATTTTTTCCCCTACGAGGAAACCGAGGATCAGGAAAAAGCTATTAATTCTATCTTGACTAAAATGAGGCAACCCTATCCTATGGAAATTCTATTATGTGGAGATGCAGGCTACGGTAAAACTGAAGTTGCTATGCGAGCTGCTTTTAGAGCAGTTTATGATAAAAAACAAGTGGCAGTCTTGGTTCCAACAACTCTTCTATGTGAACAACATTTCAGAACTTTTAAAAAAAGATTTGAAGCCTTTCCCGTAAAAATTGAATATTTAAGTAGATTCCGTTCAAAAAAAGAAATAAAAAAAGCAATTGAAGACACCCATGAAGGCAAGGTTGATATTTTAATAGGAACCCATATGATAATTGCCAAAGAAGTAGATTTCTTTGATCTTGGACTTTTAATAATTGATGAAGAACAAAAATTCGGCGTGGTGCAGAAAGAAAAATTAAAAGAAAAATTTCCAAAGGTTGACTTAATTACAATAACTGCCACACCTATACCAAGAACACTTCAAATTGGACTAAGTGGACTTTGGGACATATTTATAATTCAAACCCCACCTAAGGAAAGATTAGCTGTAAAAAGTTTTATCCTTTCAGAGGACTATCAAATAATAAAGGAAGCCATAGAGAGAGAACTCAAAAGAAAGGGACAAATATATTTTCTTCATAATAGAATCCAAGACATAAACATATATGAAAGCAAACTTAAAATGCTTGTTTCCTCTGCAAAAATTGCTGTTGCTCATGGCAAAATGAGTGAAAATCAATTAAACAAAATAATGTTTAATTTCCTTGATAGAGAAATTGACATCCTATTGTGCACCTCTATCATTGCCTCAGGAATAGATATACCAAATGTAAATACTATCATAATAAACAGAGCTGACCTTTTTGGTTTAAGCGACCTTTATCAAATAAGAGGAAGAGTAGGAAGAGCTGACAAACAGGCTTATGCTTATTTCATAGTACCACCTGAAGAAATTCTTACTGAAAATGCTAAAAAAAGAATTAAAGCAATTCAGGAAATGAGCTATCTTGGTGCAGGGTTTCATATTGCTCTTAAAGACCTTGAAATAAGGGGAGCTGGAGAACTATTAGGAATTGAACAATCTGGAGTAAATAGACTCGGGTTTGATCTATACATTGAAATGTTAAATGAAGCGATAAGGGAAATGAAAGGAGAGTTCGTAAAAGAAATTAAACTTCCTGATATTAAGCTTACTGTTGCAGCATACATTCCAGAAGATTACATAGAGGAGACATCTATGCGAATAAGGATATATAGAAAACTGAGCCAAATTTTCGAACTCGATGAAGTTAAAAAATTAAAGGAAGAAATTTTTGATAGATTTGGAAAACTTCCAGCAGAGGTTGAAAACTTATTTAAAGTAGCTCAGATAAGAATTCTTTCCTCAAAATTAAGAATTGCCAAAATTCAACAGAGAAAAACAGGCTTTAAATTTATAATGCTGGAGAATCTTGAAGAGAATTTTACAGGGAGATTAATTTTTCTTTTAAATAGTTTCAGAAAAAAGGAAATTATAAAGGATTTAAAATTCTATCCTGATGGATTCGAAGTTGGCATTAAAGATTTAAACAGTTTAATTTCTTTTCTTCACAGATTGATTTTAAAACTCGAGAAAGAAAAATGATATACTATATCATGAAATTGAGAATATTAATTTTGTTGATTACCATAGTTATAACAGCTTGTGCCTCTGAAGAAATAGTAAGGAAAACTAACGAATCAGATTTTCATAAAGAGATTGGTTTTGCCTATTACATAGAAAAAAATTATCAACTCGCCTACACAGAATTTCATAAAGCCTTGCAAATAGACCCAAATAATAAGGATGCCCTTCATGGATTAGCCTTAGTTCACATGGAATTTCAGGAATATGAGATGGCAAGGGATTTATTCCTGAGAGCCCTTGCAATTGACTCTAACTACGCCGATGCTTGGTTTAACCTTGGACTTTGTTATCAGAAATTAAACATGCACAACGAAGCAATAAATGCCTTCAGTAAAGCTTTGAGCAATCCTCTCTTTATCACCCAAGATAAAGCCCATTTTGCTCAGGGTTTATCTTATTACAAAATAGGCAAATATGAGGAAGCAAAAAATTCCTTTGATAAAGCAATAAAGAGAAATATAATGCTTATCCAAGCTCATCTTTATATGTCACTAACTTATCAGAAATTAGGGGCCTATTCTGAAGCTTCAAAAACCTTAAAAAATTCTCTTAAGTTTGATCCGAATTACAAAGGAGATTTAGAAAAATTCAAAAAAGATTTAATAGATGCAACTAAATCAGGGCAGGGCTTCCTCCCAAAAGATGACATTCTTGACCTTCTGGAAATTTTAAAATATTAAAAATGGCAAAAGGTAAAATAGTCAAAGCTGCTGGAGCTATTTCATTAGCAACCACATTCAGTAGAATCTTAGGATATATAAAAGACATGATTCTTGCAAAATATTTTGGTGCTACAGGGCTTAGTGATGTTTTCTTTGTGGCCTTTCGAATACCCAATTTACTCAGAGAACTTTTTGCTGAAGGTTCCATGTCTTCAGCGGTCGTTCCTGTACTTAAAGAAGCTCAAGTAAAAGAAGGGAAGGAAGAAACAAAAAAAATTGTAAAAAGTCTCTTTACTTTCATAATGGTAATAGTTGGTATTATTACGCTTTTAGGAATAATATTAAGTCCTCTTATTGTTAAATTAATAGCTCCTGGATTTACAGAAAATCTTGAAAAATTTAATCTAACAGTGCTACTTACCAGAATAATGTTTCCTTTCTTACTATTTATAAGCCTTGCTGCCTTAACAATGGGTTCTCTTAATACAAATAATGTTTTTTTTGTTCCAGCTCTTGCTCCCTGTTTTTTAAATATTGCAATAATCATATTGGTTACAGGATTTAGTAGCTTTTTTTTCAATCCCATTGTATCTGTTGCAGTGGGCGTTACATTAGGAGGATTGCTCCAGTGGCTTGTTCAAGCCCCTCAGTTTTATAAAAGTGGATTTTCCTTTGGCTTTACCGCCTTTCATCCTGCCCTTAAAAAAATAATTATTCTTGTCATTCCCACAACAATTGCCATGGCTGTAAACCAAATAAACATATTCGTAAGCACTATAATTGCCAGTTTTCTACCAGAGGGAAGCGTTACTTATTTATATTATTCAATGAGACTTATTCAACTTCCAATTGGCGTATTTGGTGTAGCAGTAGGAATGGCGGTTTTACCGACCCTGGCACAACATGTAGCTGAAGGAAATAATACTCAACTTACAAAGGATTTTACCTTTTCTCTTAAATTTCTGTTTTTTCTTACAATTCCCTCAACTGTTGGTTTAATTGTACTTAAAGAACCCATTGTAAACACATTATTTCAACGGGGTGCTTTTGATATTACTGCTACGCTTAATACAGCAGAGGCTTTACTTTTTTATAGCCTGGGAATACTCGGAACTGTTGGCGCAAGAACAATAACTGCTACATTTTATTCTCTCCAGGACACTAAAACTCCTGTAATCTGTGCAACTGCGGGACTGATTACCAATATTACTTTTTCTATTCTTTTAATGAATACGATGAAACATAATGGATTAGCCCTTGCCTATTCTTTGGCAGCAACAGTGCAATTTTTAATGCTTTCAATATTTATAAAAAAACGCCTATGGGAACTATCTTTTTCTTCTTTATTCCCTTCAATTCTTAAAAGCTCCCTGGCTTCTCTAATAAGCATAGGAATAGCAAAATGGCTCTGTGAGCTCAACTCCTCCTTGTGGTTACACAGCGAAAAAATGTTACTAAAATTTTTATGGCTTGGCTCTTCAATTACAATTGCAATTTTGTTGTATTTTTTACTCTGCTATTTGCTCAAACATGAAGAACTTGGTTATATTTTAAAAAAGATAAGGAGAAGAAAATGAATATAAAAAAATTTGAAGTAGGTCCACTCTTTGTAAACTGTTATGTTGTGTACGATGAAAAAACAAAAGATGCTTTTTTAGTTGATCCTGGGGATGAGCCTGATTTGATACTTGACTTTATAAAAGAAGAAAACCTAAATATAAAATACATTGTATGTACCCATGGACATTTTGATCATATTGGTGCCGTGAAGGAAATAAAAGAGGAAACAGGAGCAAAAATTATTCTTCACATCGGAGACCTTGAAATCTATCGAAATTCACCTCAAGTTGCAATGCAGTTCTTTGGAATTGAAATTGACCCACAGCCTGAGCCAGATAAATTAATTGAAAAGGATGAGAAAATCCCAATTTTTGACAAAGAACTTACATTTCTCCATACACCTGGTCATTCCCCTGGTAGCATGTCTCTTCATATTGATAATTTCCTTTTTACTGGCGATACCCTATTCGCAGGTTCTGTTGGAAGAACAGACCTTATAGGTGGTAGTATGGAAAAACTTCTTAATTCACTCAAAAAGATAGCTACTCTCCCCCATGAAACAGTTGTACTGCCTGGTCATGGTCCAAAAACTAAAATCCAAAATGAGATAAAGACAAATCCTTTCTATCATGAGATTGATTAGAGTATTATTATCAATATTACTCCTATTTTTTCTATCCTATTGTAAATTTTCTGAAGAAAAAAAATCTCAAACTCAGATATCAGAATTCAAAGGGGATCCTGTTGTTATTGGTGTGTTACCGGAAGAGTCTCCAAAAGAAATTTACGAACGTCTATATCCTTTAAAAAAATTCATTTCCCAAAAACTTCAAAAACCTGTAAACATAGAGATAGCCAGGGATTTTAAAGACTTAGAAAATAAAATAAGGGAAGATAAAATTAATCTCCTTTTCGTAGATCCTGCCACCTATTGTGAACTTAAGTGGAATATGAAAAATAAGATATTTCCACTCATTAAACCCGAGGGTGGAATAGCAGAGACAAGAAGTGTATTTGTAACAAAGGAAGGGAATAATATTGAAAAGATATTTGATTCTCTTGGTAAAAAACTTGCTCTTGGAGAAGAAAAGTCCTCTTTTAGCTATCTTATTCCTCTCTCAATGCTTAGAGATGTTGATCTTTCAATTAAAGATTTTAAATCCGTTGATATGTTGCAAAAGGAACAAAGGATCGCCCTTTCCATATTAATAGGTGACTATGACATAGGTGCAATGAGCGAAATAACTGCAAATAGATATGTTAAGGACGGTCTTAAAATAATAAGATATTCAGAACCTACTCCAAGATTTTTAATAGCCTATGTGAATAATATAGAGAGAGAGGAAATAGATAAAATAGAGAGCGCTATTATACAGGATTCAGACAATACAATTCGCAAAACAATGGGAGTAGAAAAATTTACAACTGCTGAAGATAGAGATTTTGACTATATAAGAGTTCTTATTAGAAATCTTAAAGGTATTGATTATATTGAATATGGTCCTAAAACTGTTAAATTTGCTATACTTCCACTATATAGTCCACTAACCATATATAAAAGATATGACCCTCTCATGCGATATCTTTCTGAAAAAACAGGATACGAATTTAAACTGGTAATTCCGAAAAACTTTGAAGAATTCATTCAGATAGTGGGTGAAGGAAAAGTGAACTTTTCTTATCAAAATCCCTATGTTTTTTCAATAATATTAAAAAAATATCCCCTAAAACCTCTTGCCATAACTGTTGGGGAGGACTGTACAACAGATGAAGGAATGTGCCAAGAAGATAAATTCAGAGGTATAATAATTACAAGAAAAGATAGTCATATCAAAAGAATTTCAGACTTGAGAGGCAAAAAAATAATGATAGTCTCTCCTACTTCAGCAGGTGGTTATCTCTCTCAAAAACTCTATCTTGAAAAGAAAGGTTTTAATTTGAAAAGAGATTTTAAACTTATTGATGCAAAAAGGCAAGAAAAGGTTATAATCGGAGTTTACAGGGGAGAAGCTGATGCAGGCTTTGTAAGGGAAGCTGCTTTAAGTGTTTGGTCTCATGAAGTTGATATATCAAAAATCAAAATTCTGGACTATGGCGAATACTTACCTAACTGGTTATTTGCTATAGTTAACAACAAAAATCATGAATTAACAGAAAAAGTTAAAAAACTTATTACAGGACTCAATGACCCCACAATTCTAAATAAAGCCAAAGTAAAAGCCTTCAAAGAGGCAACAGATGAAGACATATCTATACTTAAAAAACTCAGTTATTAAAAAGGCTTTAAAAAGTGTTCAAAGATTAAGCATAGGTTGGAAAATATTTTTTTCCTTTCTCCTTCTTTTCCTAATAATAATGCTTTCAATTAATCTTTTAATAATAAATTATCAAAAAAAATCATTGAAAAACCAAATAAATAGAAATATTTCATTGCTCCTTGAAAATCTATCAAAGGATGTAATAGACCATCTTGTTTTCTTTGATCCCTTAGGAATTGATGAAAAAATATCATTAGCAATGAATAATCCGGGTATGGAATATATTATGCTTATAGATAAAAATGGGAAAATTGTAGGACATAGTGATAAAAGAAATCTCGGGAAATATATAAATGGAGATTTCAATAAGTTGCAAAAAACAGATAATGAAGGAATCATCAATATAAACTTACCTATTGTCTCTGGAGACACTCACTTTGGAATTTTAAGAGCTGGAGTTTCAGAGATAAAATTAACACATTACATAGATGAGGCAACAAGAAACCTAAAAAACTATATTTATATACTTAGCTCTCTTTCCTTTATTCTTACAGTTTTTTTGTCCTTTATGCTTTCAAAAACACTTATAAAGCCCATACAAATACTTAAAAATAAAATGTCAAACGTAGGGACTGATAAACTTGAACTATGTGAAAATCCAACAAATGTTCTATGCAAAGATATATTTGAATGTGAAAAAAACGATTGTCCTGCCTATGGCAAGGAAAGATGCTGGTTTATAACTGAAGCAAAGGAAAACTGTAAAAAATGCCATAATATCGATTGCAAAGACTGTTATGTTTATAAAATTTCCTGTGGAGATGAAATCGGATACATGATTGAAACATTTAATGAGATGATATTAAAACTCAAAAATTCCCTCGAAGAACTTGATAAAACAACAAAGGAAAAACTGAGACTTGAAAAATCTTCTGCAATGGCAGAGATGGCAATGACTGTTGCCCACGAGATAAAAAATCCTTTAAATGCTATAAAAGCTTCAACTTCCTATTTAAAATCAAATTTTCAGGGAGAAGTGTTAAGAGAGTTTCTTTCAATTATAGATAAAGAAACAGAGAGATTAAACGAACTCATAACAAGTTTTCTATCCTATGCGAGACCTGTACCCCTTAAATATGAAAAGGGAAACATCAACAATGCACTAAAAGATGTGATAAAACTCGTTGAAACTGAAATTAAAGAGGAAAATAAAATTCTTAAAACAGATTTTGACCTTTCTATTCCGGAATTTTATTTTGACCATCATCAAATAAAACAAGCTGTTCTCAATCTTTTAGTAAACGCTACAGACGCTACTGAAGAGGGAGATACGATAACTGTAAAGATAAAAATTACAATAAAGGATTCAGGGACTGGAATCCCTGAAGAACTTATGGGTAAAATATTCGAGCCTTTTTTCACCACAAAGACTACTGGTTCGGGACTTGGACTTGCTTGTGTGGAGAGAATAATAAAAGACCATGAAGGTACTATAAAAATTAAAAGTAAAGTTAATGAAGGAACTGAATTTACAATAGAGTTACCAATTAAAGAGGGATGAATATGGCAAACATTCTATACATAGATGACGAAATAAGTGCTTTGAAAGCTATTTCAGCAATTCTTAGGAAAGAAGGATACTCTGTTTTCACTTCAACTACTGCAGAAGAGGGGAGAGAACTTCTTAAAAATACTCCTATTGACTGTATTCTTCTTGACTACCGATTACCTGGAATGGATGGAATAGATTTATTAAAATGGCTAAAAAATATAGAAATGTCAATTCCAACAGTAATGCTTACTGCCTATGGAACAATTGAAAAAGCAGTAGAAGCAATGAAACTCGGTGCCTATCATTATTTGATAAAACCTGTGGATACTGAGTTGCTTTTAAATGTAATAAAAGAAGCTATTGAAAAATCAAAGGGAATTCAAAAATTAGAAAAAATAAAAACTCCCTTTCCAGAAATAATTGGTAAAAGCAAAATAATGCTGGAAGTTTTCTACATAATGCAAATGGTTGCAGAAAGTAATGCTAATGTACTTATAACAGGAGAATCTGGAACAGGTAAAGAACTTGTAGCAAGGGCAATTAACAAGAATTCTTTAAGAAAATCAAAACCCTTTATCATAGTTGACTGTACTACAATACCTGAAAATCTTCTTGAAAGTGAGCTTTTTGGACATGAAAAAGGTGCTTTTACAGGTGCTACTGAGAGGAAGACAGGACTTATTGAACTTGCTCATGAAGGCACTGTTTTTCTTGATGAAATCGGAGAATTGCCCATGTTTCTTCAGAAAAAACTTCTAAGATTCCTTCAGGAAAAGGAGATACAGAAAATTGGAAGTACACAAAGAATCAAAGTCGATGTAAGAGTAATCTCAGCTACAAACAGAGACCTTGAAAAAGCTATCAAGGAAAATGCATTCAGAGAAGACCTTTATTGGAGACTTAACGTTGTTAGAATTAATCTTCCTCCTTTAAGAGAAAGAAAAGAAGACATCCCCCTTTTAGTAAATCATTTTTTAAATAAATTTTCAAAAGCAAACAACAAACCAATTCCCCAACTTGAACCAGAAGTTATGGAATCACTTATAAATTATGATTGGCCAGGCAATATAAGAGAATTGGCAAATGTAATAGAGAGAGCTGTGGTGCTCTCACCTGCAGGATTAATTTCAATAAAATATCTTCCAAAGCGAATACAGGAAAAAACTGGTTGGAACATCAATAAAGAAAATACTTTTAACCTAAATGAAGTGGAAAAGTCATTAATTATTAGAGCATTGAACACAACAGGATGGAATCAGACAAAGGCAGCTGAAATACTTGGCATTTCAAGAAAACAACTCCGCACAAAAATGAAACATCACGGATTACTCACGCAATCGGAAGAAGAATAAAATTAATAAGGGCTTGGAAAAAATTTTTTCCAAGCCCTTATTAAAGGAGGGTG
>CAZYLC010000022.1:17548-20297 GCA_964648755.1 uncultured Thermodesulfovibrio sp. | reverse complement strand
AAATCCTTTAAACTGACTTTTTTATCTATCAAATCCTGCATGCACACATCCCAAGGTTCAAATCCTGCCATATAAAAAGCTGCTGCCATTTCTCTGTCTCCGTTGCTACCTTCCTCCCTAATAATTTCAACTCGGGGCTTAGCTTTTTTCTTAGATATAAGGGAAGGAGTTTTTTCAGGAGTGAAACTTAAATGATATATAGGTGATTTTCTTTCATAGATAAACTTCTTCTCTTCATCTACGCATTCAGGATTTGCCTGGAGTCTGTCAATACGATAACTTGTCTCTTCCCAGAGGTCTCTTAATTTTGTCATTTTATCTGAGAAAACTTTTTTCCCATTGTTCTCTATTTGAATAATGTCCTCGGAGATAGTTTCTGCGATTTCATAGAAAGGAATATTCTTCTTTATAATCAACTCTATAACTCTCTTAACTCTTGACTTATCAACTTCAATCAACAACCCTGGTTCTTCATTAAATAATTCTGCAATAATAGATTCTGAAGTGTTTAGTCTTATTCTTAATCCGCAGGAACCTGAAAAAGCCATCTCAAGCAAAGCTGTAATAGGTCCTCCATCGGAAATATCATGGCCTGAAAGAATTAAATTTTTATCTATTAGTGTTTGAATTAAATTAAAAGCTCTTTTTAAAAGTTCAGGGTCTTCAAGGTCAGGACATTCATTTCCAAGCTGTCCAAAGCATTGTGTAAGGGCTGTTCCTCCAAGTCTTCTCTTTCCAAGAGAAAGGTCAATGTAAAAAATCATGCTATTACCTGGAGATTTTATGTCTGGAGTAATTACTTTGTTTATATCCGGGCATGGAGCATAGGCTGAAATTACAAGTGTTCCTGGTGATTTGACAACCTCCACCCCATCTTTACTCTTAACTTTCGCTGCCATTGAGAGGGAATCCTTCCCACCATCTATTGCTATTCCCAATTTAAGCATTAAATCAGACATTGCCTCTGCTGCTCTGTAAAGCCTTATTCCTTCTCCTGGAAGTTTCGCTGCCCACATCCAATTGGCAGAACATTTTATATCTTCAAGAGCAGTTATCTTTGCCCAAACAATATTTGTAATTGCTTCTGTCACAGAAAGCCTTGCCATTGCTTCGGGATTAATTAATCCTTTTATTGGTTGTTCTCCAATTGCATGGGCAATACCTCTTTTATTGAAATAACTCTGAGCTACTAGGCATAGGTCTGAAACTGTAAGCCCTACAGGTCCACAGCATTGTTGCCTTACTATAAGTCCTGTTACTGAACGGTCAACCTTACTTGTAAGAAATCGCTTTGAACCTACAGAAAGAAGTCTCAAAACCCTGTCTAATGCTTCTGTTATTTCAAGATTATCAGGCAGGGTCAAAGGTTTAAGCTTCCTTTCTAAACTCTGAAGCCTGAATTCTTTCTTTGGTATCTCGCCGAGAACATCTTTAAGATTAAAATCTACAGCCATAGAGCCATCTTTACTATCAAAAACTATAAGTCTTCCATCACCTGTAACTTCTCCAATAATTGAACAGGGAAGACGTTCTCTTCTGCATAGACTCTTAAAAAGAGTCGCCTTCTCTTTTTTTATCAGAAGGGCATCATTTTCCTGATATTCAGCTCCCCAAATTTCAAGTACTGACAGACTTTCGTCACCAAGTATTACCTTTCTTATGTCAACCTTAGCACCTTCAGGATATACAAGCTCTTTGACAACATTGCAATTTCCCCCTGCACCTTGGTCATGTATGCTTATAATAGGATTTCTTTCCCCGAGCTCAACGCAAGCACGAACAACTCTATTAAGGTTATTTTCCATCTCTGCATCTCCTCGCTGAACAGCATTAAAATCAAGCTCTTCGCTTAGTTCTCCTGAAACTACAGAAGATGCAGCTCCTCCTCCCATTCCAATTCTATATGCAGGACCTCCTATTTTTACTACATACATTCCCTTTTGAGGAGGTTCTTTCTCTGTATGAATTGCATTTATCTGCCCTATTCCACCTGTAAACATTATTGGCTTTATCCACTCAATTCGTTCTCCATCAGAAAGTCTTATACCAAAAGAACGGGTAAAACCTGCGATTAAAGGTTCTCCAAATTTATTTCCATAGTCTGATGCGCCATTACTTGCCTCTATTTCTATCTGAAGAGGCTTTGCAAGATTGCTGGGATATTGAAAAGACCTATCTTCCCAAGGAAGCTCATATTTAGGAATATGTAAATTGCCCACACAATATGCAGCTGTGCCTGCTATGGTTAAGGCACCCTTACCCGTGGCATGAACATCGCGAATTCTACCACCTGTACCAGTCTCTGCTCCTGGGAAAGGAGCAACACCTGTGGGAAAGTTATGAGTCTCTGCTGTAAAAATTAGATGATTAAGCTGCTTTTTTATCTCAAATCTACAAGAAGTCTCTGGATTTAGAGGCTTTAAGTAGTCTATTTTTGCACCATAAATTGCGCTTGAGTTATCCTTAAAAGCTATAATTGAATTCCTTGGATTTCTCTTAAGAGGCTCTTTTACAATCTCAAATAAAGTTTTTTTCGCAGGATTTCCGTCAATAAGCAGAAGGCCTCTAAAAAACCAGTGTCTTGAATGTTCGCTGTTTGACTGGGCAAGATCAAAGCATTCCACATCAGTAGGATTTCTCTTTAAACGGTTCCTAAAAAGCTTAAGATAAAAATCCATATCCCACTCATCCCATCCAAGTCCAAGCTCATTATTGATTCTTTCAAGAGCAACCCTTCCCTCTTCAAGAA
>CAZYLC010000022.1:17042-17538 GCA_964648755.1 uncultured Thermodesulfovibrio sp. | reverse complement strand
GCACTATCCTTATTGGCTTTGGAATAATACCATGAGAAAAATCCCTCAGAGGTTTTGGATAGGGGCACTCTGTCATTCTGTCGTGAATGATATTTAAAAAATTATTTATGGGGAAATTATCAATCCTAGGAATTAATTTATATCTACGTGAACGCTCTATCCTTTTAATTTTCTTTATTCCGATACTATTAAATATTGATAAGGCACAGGTTGACCAGGCAGTGGAAAAATTAAGTCGTGGACCAACTTCAAAAAGCATACCCTCTTTATTATTAAGAAAACTTTTTGATGAAAAATATTGAGGCTCAAAAGTCTCCGAAAGAAGCCATCTTAAAATATTTTCCTCATCTAAGCTCAATTCCTCAGTAACAAGAATATTAAAACAAAACTCTGTCTCAATATCTTTAATTTTGTCTGAAAATTCAGATTGGACTTTCTTAAGGAGTTCTCTTTTTCTGTATTCTGATAAGGCGTTTTTTCTATAAAATCTTAAAAT
>CAZYLC010000022.1:6507-17032 GCA_964648755.1 uncultured Thermodesulfovibrio sp. | reverse complement strand
CTCTCTCTTTTCCTTTATTATTAACTTACCCTCAGCCTCTGCAATTAAATTACCTTGAGAATCTTTTATTTTAGCTATTGCTTCAATTAGCTTTGATTTTACAAGATTTGCCTGGGCTTCTACAAGAATTTTTTCTTCAGGCTCAAGCGGCTTTTTAAATCTCACTTTTAATTCAGCTGTTACCGTGTTATAACCTAAGGAATTACCAGCATATACACAGGCTTCATCAAGAAGGGCGAAGATAATCCCTCCATGAATAATTCCGCTCCATCCTTGATATTCTTTCGATAAACTTAGTTCTGAATAAGCTTTACCTTCTCCATATTTGAATTGGGCTTTTAGCCCCACAGGATTTTGCTTACCACAGACAAAGCAATAATCCTCTGTCTTCATCATTTGTTCATCATCTCAAGAAACTCTTTATTAGATTTCGTACCCTTTAGTTTGCTTAGAAGAAATTCCATAGCCTCAATAGGACTAAGTGTGCTTAAAACTTTTCTCAAAATCCATACTTTATTGAGAACATCCGGTGGCAGGAGTAGTTCTTCCTTTCTTGTACCTGATGCACCAATATCAATACTTGGAAATATTCTTTTGTCTGCAAGCTTTCTGTCTAAATGGACTTCCATATTACCAGTTCCCTTAAATTCTTCAAAAATAACATCATCCATCCTACTACCCGTCTCTACGAGTGCTGTTGCAACAACTGTTATAGAACCACCTTCTTCAATATTTCTTGCTGTACCAAAAAATCTCTTGGGTCTTTGAAGGGCTGTTGCTTCAAGTCCTCCTGAAAGGACCTTTCCTGAAGCTGGCGTAATTGCATTATAGGCTCTTGCAAGTCTTGTCAGGCTATCAAGAAGAATAACTACATCAAAGCCTTCTTCCACAAGTCTTTTTGCTCTTTCAATAACCATTTCAGAAACCTGACAGTGTCTCTGAGCAGGTTCATCAAAGGTAGAGCTTATAATTTCAGCACCAGTAACCTGACGTTTCCAATCTGTTACCTCTTCAGGCCTTTCGTCAATAAGTAGAATCATTAGATATATTTCTTTATGATTTTTCTTGATTGCCTTTGCAATGGATTGAAGCAGCATAGTTTTACCTGTTCTTGGTGCAGCTACTATAAGACCACGCTGTCCTTTACCAACAGGTGTGAGCAAATCCATAACTCTCGTTGAGTAGTCTGTAGGATTGTATTCCAACTTAATTTTTTCAGTGGGATAATAGGGAGTAAGGTTATCGAAAAGAGGTCTTGTAATAGTTTCCTCCATATGTTTACCATTAATTGACTCTACTTTAAGCAGTGCGAAGTATCTCTCATTTTCCTTTGGTGGTCTTATCTGTCCTGTAATTAAATCACCTGTTCTGAGTCCAAACTTTCTAATCTGAGAGGGAGAGACATAAATATCGTCAGGGCTTGGAAGATAACTATAATCGGGACTTCTCAGGAAACCAAATCCTTCAGGAAGAATCTCTAAAACTCCAGAACCATAAACAGTTCCGATCTTTTCAATCTGACTCTGTAGGATTGCAAAAATTAAGTCTTGCTTTTTTAAAGATGTCGCATTTTCAATGTTAAGCTCATTTGCCATTTCAAGTAAATCAGGAATTTTCTTCTGTTTTAGCTCTGAAATAGAAATAGGAATATTATTGTTTTCCATAAGTTTTTACCTCAAAATTTGGATTTTTAGTAGGAAAATATTCACTTTTTTAAATTAGAGATATTCTAAATTTCCTTAGTAAAAATTTTATAACCCTTCAGGAGGGCAACCATTGACTTATTTAAGATTACAAAATCTGCAAAATTTTGTCAATACCCTCGTTTATTTTCATGGATTATCTGACTTCTTTGCATTAATTAGATAAAAAGATAGAGCAATGAGTAAAATACCGACAGCTAACAGTAAGAGATTGAACATGTTCCAGTTTTCTTGGCTTATAGAATATTTAAAAAAAGTTACTATAAGTACCATTATGATGACCTTCGCTATTTTATCTTTCAATTGATCGAGAGAGTGTATCATCAGAATTTTAGATGACTTAGTGTCTTCTTCTATCTGTTGTATCTTACTTATAAACAATTCATACAAACCTAATCCAAAAATTAATAAAACTGTAGCGATAAGGTAATTATCAATAGCACCTATTATTTTAGTTATAGATTCCTTCTGAAAATATTCAATATTGTTAATCTCAGAAAAAATGGCTTTCTTTATTAAAATAAAAATATCATAGGTGCCTAATAAAACAAGAAAAGTTGCGGCTAAAAGTGAAGATATGACAGCTAAAATAAGAATTAATCTGCTCTCCCATAGCAATCTTTCTAAAATTTGGATTAATAAAATTTCTATTTTTTTCATTTAGTTAATTTTATAGAAGTAAGATAAAAATAGCAATATACTCCCTTATAGCCTTTATAGAACCATTTAAAGCAGTAAATTTCGGTAGGATGCTATAAACCGAATATTCCTTCTGTCTTTTAAAATCTACAGGATAGGGAATAATCTCGAATTCCTTATTCTTAAAAAGCATAACTGCTCTCGGCATGTGATAGGCAGAAGTAATTAATAGAATTTTCTTAAATTTCAGTTGGTTACAAATATCAATAACATAACGAGCGTTTTCATCGGTGCTCCTACTTTTATTTTCTTCGATTATTTTTTTGTTTTCAACCCCCATTTTTCTTAGAATATCACCCATTAATCTGGCATCACTTGTTTTGTCCAATAATGAGCCTCCAGAGACTACAATAGGTTTATTTATCTCTTTAAAAACAAAATATCCTGCAATTAATCTATTGGCTGTATCCTCTTTTAGACTGTCTGAATTATAAGCTCCTCCTCCGAGAATAACAATGACATCAGCATTTTTATCTGTTGATATATTAAATCTTTTTTCCAAGGGATATAGTAATAAATCCTTACAAGGCTCTATAGATAGCAAGTAGAGCAGAAATCCTGAGAAGAAAGCAATAAATCTAATTATCTTGCTTTCCTTAGCTAAAAAGCCAATTAGAATAAATAGAATTATAAACACCCCTGGAGGAATTAAAAAAGAGGCTATTAATTTTTTCAAAAAAAACATAAAAAATTATAATTCAACTTGGCTTAATCTTACAAACTCAAGTTATAATTGAAAAATAATGCTAAATTTTACCTTATGAATAAAATGAAATCTACCGGAGTAAAATAATGGAACTAATTAGAACACCAAGAATAATGAGAGAGATAACAAAAGGGATAAAAGCAAAGTCAAAATCAATAGGTTTTGTTCCTACAATGGGAGCTTTACATGAAGGTCATCTCTCACTTATAAAAAGAGCCAAGGAAGAGAATGATAATACCATAGTTAGCATATTTGTTAATCCAACTCAATTTGCTCAGGGGGAGGATTTCGAAAAATATCCAAGAGACCTCGAGAGTGACTCTGAAAAACTAAAAAAAATAGGGATTGACTATTTATTCTACCCTGAAGTAAACATGCTCTATACAAGTGGATATTCTACCTTTGTAAATGTAGAAAATATTAGCAATAAGCTATGTGGTAAGTTCAGACCTGGACATTTTTCTGGTGTTGCAACTATTGTTTGTAAACTCTTTAACATTATAAATCCTAATCGAGCTTACTTTGGACAGAAAGATTATCAACAAACTTTGATTATAAAAAAAATGGTTGAGGATTTAAATTTTGATGTGGAAATAATTGTATGTCCTATAGTAAGAGAACCTAACGGATTAGCAATGAGTTCGAGGAATTCCTATCTTAATGATGAGGAACGGAAGGCTGCATCAATCATTTATAAATCTTTATTAGAAGGAGAAAAACTATTAAAAGCTAATATTAACCCAGCAGAAGTTACTCTTAAAATACAAGAGATATTGAAAAAGGAACCTCATGTAAGGGAAATACAATATGCAGGTGTTTTTGATCCCTTTACCCTTGATGAAGTGAATGAAAAAAGAGATAAATATCTAGTTGCAATAGCTGTAAAGATAGGTAATACAAGGCTTATTGATAATATCCTGATATAATTAAGCTAATCTTTAAATTTTTCTCTTATATCCAAGAATTGAGACAAATTATTAATGAAAATATCAAAAAGATTAGGGTCGAAATGATTACCCCTTCCTTTTTTCATAATATCAATAGATTGCTCCACTGTGAAGGCAGGCCTGTATACTCTATCTGAGGTCATAGCATCAAAGACGTCACAGATAGCAATTATTCTTGCATAAAGGTGAATGTCCTCGCCTTTGAGTCCACGATGATAACCTGAACCATCCCATTTTTCGTGATGCTGCTCAGCTATCACTTTGCCTGCTGACAATGTTATGAATCTTGGATCAGAACTAAGAATTTTTGCTCCTATTGTTGTGTGAAGTTTTATTACCTCAAATTCTTCCGGAGTAAGTGGTCCTGGTTTTTTCAATATATTATCTGGAATACCAATCTTACCCACATCATGTAAAGGTGAAGCGTATGAAAGGAGATTTTGTTCTTCTTCCGGTAAATCCAATAATTGTCCAAAAAGTCTTGCATAAGAACTTATTCTTCTGATATGAGCACCTGTTTCTTCATCCCTAAACTCGGAAATAATACCGAACTTAAGAACCATCTCATACTCTGCTTCCTTAGCCAGTTGAAGAGCTTCTCTTAGTTTCTTAGTTTTCCTCATCACCTCTTTTTGAAGAACTTCATTTATATCCTTTATAATGTCATTATATTTCTTTACCTTTAAATTATTTATAATTCTCAGTTTTAACTCCTCTGCATCGAAAGGTTTAGATATAAAATCAGAAGCCCCTAAGGATAAAGCTTTTTTTCTCTCATGCTCATCACCTGAAAGAACTATTATAGGTATACTAGAGGTTGCAGGATCTGATTTCATATATTCTATTACTTCTATTCCCGTCATGTTTGGCATTCTTATATCTAAAACCATTAGGTCTGGTAAATTATCTTTTAGAAGATTTACTGCCTGTAATCCATCCTCTGCGGTTAGAATAATTATATTAGAATCATCAGCAAAGACTGCACTGACAAGCTCAAGATTTATGGGTTCATCATCAACAACCAAAACCTTAGAGACTTCTTCAAACATGGTATGATATATTAACATAAATGATTGTAGTAATCCAAAGAGTAAATAAAGCTAATGTAAAAGTAAATGGGGAATTAATATCGGAGATTAAAAGAGGTATATTGATATTTTTAGGCATTGAAAAAGAAGACAATGAGAGGGATGCTGATTATATCATAAAAAAAATCAGTAACCTGAGAATTTTTGAAGATTCTTCATGTAAAATGAATCTTTCCATAAGAGATGTTGCTGGCGAAATCCTGGTGGTTTCAGAGTTTACTCTTGCAGGTGATTGTAAAAAAGGTAACAGACCATCTTTTGATAAGGCAATGCCACCAAAGGAAGCTGAAAATCTCTATAAATACTTTATAGAAAAACTTAAAAACACAGGCATCTCTGTTAAGGAAGGAGTTTTCAGAAGTTTCATGCATGTATCTCTTATAAATGAAGGCCCTGTAACCTTTATATTAAGTACGAGGTGAAATATGTTTGAAGCTCTTATTAAAAATCCCTATTTCAAAAAAGTAGTAAATTTTTTAAAAGAAAAGAAACTGTGTGAAGATGCTTATCTTGTTGGTGGCTCCGTGAGGGATTTACTTCTAAAGAGGGATTTGAAAGATCTTGACTTCGCAATAAAAGGAAATTCTTTAGAACTTGCAAAGGATTTTTCAAAAAAAATAGAAGGAACCTTTGTTCTTCTTGATGAAGCCTTCTCAATAGGTAGAGTAGTTAAAGACAATATAACAATTGATTTTTCTCAATTAAGAGGAGGTTCAATTGAGGCAGATTTGAGTGAAAGAGACTTTACAATTAACTCAATGGCATTAACTTTATCTCTTGAAAAATTTGTCGATCCCTTCGAAGGGCTAAAAGATATAAAAAATAAGGTTATCAGAATGGTCAATGAAGAAAATCTAAAAATAGACCCCTTAAGAATACTCAGAGCTTATAGATTTCAAGCTACCTTGACCTTTGAAATAGAAGATAACACTCGTGATAGCCTAAAAAGAAATGCCCATCTTATTAAAGTTACAGCGAGAGAAAGAATAAGAGAAGAACTCTGGGAAATATTATCTGTGGACAATTGCGCAAAGACCATTTCAATGATGATAGAAGATGGAATATTCAAAGCACTATTCAAAACTTCTGATTTATTGCCTTTAAATACAAATCTTCAAGCACTCATAATGATTGAAGAAATACTAAATAATCCAAAAAAAGTTTTTAAATACTATAAGACCCTCAGTTCAAATATTATCTGCTGCCTAAAATTTGCTGGATTATTCGGTTTTTATGCTCCCTCATTAATAAAACAGATTAAACCTTCAAAAAAGGAAGGAAGATTTGTGGAAAAATTAATTGAAGCCGGTGATAAAATTAAAAAAATAGAAACCCTTTTAGATAAGATTAGATTTTTAAGGAATTATGAAAATATTATTTATCCCACCCTCATATATGGTATAAGTACAGACCCCTTTCACTTGTCAAGGGCTTGGTTTTATAGAAAAATAGAGGACTTTCATAAGAAGGTTTATCTAAAAAACAAAAAAAAGCTTCCGATTCTGAAAGGGGAAGAAGTACTCTCTCTTGGGTTTGAACCTTCTCCTCTGGTCGGAGAAATAATTGAAAGAATAGAATCCCTTGTTTTAGCTGGAAAAATTCCTAATAAACAACAGGCAATAGAGGAGATAAAAAAGCGCTATCTTTTAAAAATATCTCCCCCATAACAATCGATAGCAACTATAACAGGAAAATCTTTTAGTAAAAGCTTTTTTATAGACTCTGTCCCCAGTTCAGGGAAAGCTATTTCTTCTGCTGAAACTATGTGTCTACTAAGCAGTGCTCCTGCTCCTCCTGTAGCAAGAAAGTATACTGCTTTGTATTTCTTAATCGCCTCTTTAACTTCCTCACTTCTTTGCCCTTTACCAATCATACCTTTAAGGCCAAGGGAAATTAGCAGTGGTGTATAAATATCCATTCTCGAAGATGTTGTAGGACCAGCTGAACCTATCGACCTTCCGGGAGGTGCAGGTGTTGGACCAACATAATATATAACTTGCCCTTTTAAATCAAAAGGAAGTGGTGCATTATTATTTATCAACTCTATAAGCCTTTTATGTGCCGCGTCTCTTGCTGTATAAACATAACCATTCATTCTCACTATATCACCTACTCTTAATCTCTTTACTAACTCATCAGTAAGAGGAGTTTCTATCATAATTTGACTCATATTTCAGCCTCCTTATGTCTTGCGGAATGGCACTGAATATTTACTGCAACTGGAAGAGATGCAATATGGCATGGAGCATATTCTACGTGAACAGCTAAAGCATTTGTTTTACCTCCAATACCCATAGGACCGATATTAAGAGAATTTATTTCCTCCAATAATTCTCTCTCAAGTTGAGCATAGGCAGGATTCTCGTTATGTTCTCCCATTTTCCGTAGAAGTGATTTCTTTGCTAAAATTGCACATTTTTCGAAGTTTCCTCCAATTCCTACTCCGACTATTATCGGTGGGCATGGATTACCTCCTGCATTTTTTACTGTTTCAATAACAAAATCTTTAACACCCTTCAATCCCTGTGCAGGCTTTAGCATTCTCAGAGCAGACATATTCTCACTGCCTGCTCCTTTTGGAGCAAGGACTATTCTAACTTTATCTCCCTTTATTGGTTCAAAATGCACTATACAGGGGGTATTATCTTTTGTATTTTTCCTTTCAAAAACAGGATCATCAACAACACTTGCTCTTAAATAACCTTCCTTTACAGCGAGACGAATACCTTCATTGAAGGCTTCCAGTAAGTCTCCATCTTCGTATGTTGCCTGAGTACCCCAATAAACAAAAAGAACTGCCACTCCTGTATCCTGACAGAGTGGAATCCTTTCTTCCAATGCTATCTTTTGATTTTCAATGAGTTGGCTTAATATCTCTTTTGAGATTCCTTTTTCTTTTTCATAGGCTTTAGTTAATACTCCTAAAACATCTTCTGGAAGTGAGACAACCGCTTCCATATAAAGTTTTTTCACTGTCTTTACAATTTCTTCTCTTTTTATCTTCCTCATATCTCAATTAGATACTTAATACCCTCCCCTCTTGATAGTTTTTCAAAAGCTATAGAAATATCAGAAAGGGAAAATTTACCTGTTATTAACTCTTTTAGTTTAAGTTTTTTTGATTTAATCAAATTAGCTGCTTCTGTTACATCCTCAGGATTGTAATGAAAAGCTCCTTTTAGAGTAATCTCATCGTAATGTATTCTGGCAGCATCATAGGATACTTCTGTTCCTGCTTTTAATCCTCCAAAAAGCAAAACAGTGCCACCTTTTCTAACAAGATAAATAGCCTTAAGCCATATCTCTTTTTGGCCTGTACATTCAACAACTTTATCATAGCCAAAACCCTCTGTAAAATCTAAGGGTTCTTCTCCAGAAGAATAAATTCTATCAGCACCTAAGCTTTCAGCTAAAGCAAGCTTATTTTTATTTCTTCCCATGACCGCCACGCTTACACCTATGCTCTTTAAAACCTGTAGGAAAAGAAGTCCAACAGGACCAGTGCCAATTAAAAGGATTTTATCTTCCTTTGAGGGAGATAGAACCTTCACACCATGGACTATACATGAGAGTGGTTCAAGAAAAGCGGCTTCTTCAAAATCGATTTCTTCTGGTTTATGAAACATGTTCTGTCTTACTACTCTGCTTTTCACCACCATATATTCGGAGAAAGCTCCGAGCATCATATCCCTTGTTAAGGTATCACAGAGATTGAAAAAACCCCTTTTACAATAAGCACAATTTCCACAGGGGGCTGTGTGAACAAGCATAACAGCATCACCTTTTTTAAAACCATTCACCCCTTGTCCGATTTGTTCAATTATTCCAGAAAATTCATGCCCAAAGGGTCCTGGCATAGGTATTAGTGGATGTCCTCTTAGATAAGCTTTTAAGTCTGTTCCACAGGTTAAAGCAGTTTTAACTCTTACAAGTACCTCGTCCTCTTTTATTGAAGGAATGGGCGTTTCAATAACCTCTATTTTACTGGGCTTAACTAAATAGGCGGCCTTCATTACCCATTATCCCTCTTAAGACTTTGTTCATAAAGTTCTTTTTTGCTCAAATTATAAAGTTCTGATACTATTTTAACTGCTTCTTTTCTGCCTTTACCCTTTTTCATGAGGTCTTTTACTTCTTTTAAGGCTTCTTCAAAGCTTCCTTCTTTTTCTTCTTCGCCTTCAATTACTATAACATACTCCCCAGCTATTTTTGATTCCTTAAGCTTATCCAATATCTCATCAAGAGTACCTCTTAAAATTTCTTCAAACATCTTGGTAAGTTCTCTTGCTACACAAGCCCGTCTATTTCCAAATACCTCAAGCATGTCATCAAGGGTTTGCAGTATCCTATGAGGTGCTTCATAGAAAACAAGGGTTCTCTTCTCAGCACTAAGTTCAAGCAATTTCTTTCTTCTCTGGGATTGCTTTACAGGGAGGAACCCCACAAAGATAAATTCTTCTGTGTTTAATCCAGAAATACTCAAAGCAGTAATTAGGGCAGTTGTTCCTGGCACAGGTACTATTTCAATGTCTTCCTCTATAGCCCTTGAAATAACAATTGCTCCAGGGTCTGATATTCCAGGTGTTCCCGCATCAGTTATCAATGCAACATTATGTCCACCTTTGACCTTATGAATTATATCTTCAGCTCTAACCTTTTCTTTTTCAGACCAGTAGCTTATAAGAGGTTTTTTTATTCCGTAGTGATTGAGAAGTTTGAGACTATGCTCTGTATCCTCACAGGCAATATAGTCAACCTTTTTTAGGGTTTCAAGGGCTCTTAAGGTAATGTCTTCAAGATTCCCTATGGGGGTGGAAACAATGTAGAGTCTGCCCTTTGGCATTTACTCCTCCTTAAAAAGCTGCCTTAGACGCCTGTCAGCTTTGATAACCTCTTCAACACTTTCCCCCGTGATGTCCCAACTGTATTCACCCTTCTTATCCCGATGAAGCTTGATTTTTATGGGTTTTTTAGGCTTTGCGTACTGAAGAGTTTTGTCCTTTGTAACTTGAATCGGAGTTTGTGTCTGAGTGAATGCATTATCTGTAAATAAAACAAATGTTAAAAGTATAAAAAATATCACAAATAGCTTTTTCATAAACCCTCCAATGATTAAATTCTAATTTATCCTTCAAATCTATTTGTAATCGGGAATCTCCAGTCTTTACCAAGGGATACAGGGGTAATTTTTATTCCAGGTGGTGCCTGTCTTCTCTTAAATTCTGCTTTTTTTACCATTCCTAAAACTTTACTAACAGTTTCCCTATCAAAACCCTGTTCAACTATCTCGTCTATACTCATACATTTTTCAATGTGCTTTTTAAGTATCTCATCCAGCACATCATACGGTGGAAGCGTATCCTGATCAGTTTGATTTGGTTT
>CAZYLC010000022.1:3991-6411 GCA_964648755.1 uncultured Thermodesulfovibrio sp. | reverse complement strand
CCTCTCTGGAATCCGTCCCCTGGATGCCCATTTTGCTATTTTATAAACTTGTGTTTTATAAACATCCTTAATTACAGCGTATCCACCTGCCATGTCTCCATATAAAGTCGCATAACCAACAGCCATTTCTGATTTATTGCCTGTTGTTATCACAAGCCATCCAAACTTGTTTGAAAGTGCCATAAGAATATTACCACGAATTCTGCTTTGAATATTCTCTTCAGTTACATCCTCTGGTAAATCTTTGAAGGTATCAAAAAGATTTCCACGATACTCTTCAAAAATTTTATCAATGGAAATCTCAATTAACTCAATACCGAGTTTTTTTACAAGCTCGTATACATCTTCTCTGCTTTCCTGTGAAGTATACCTTGAGGGCATAAAAACTCCTACAACTCTATCACTCCCCAATGCCTCTACAGCAATCAATGCTACAAAAGAAGAGTCAATTCCTCCGCTCAAGCCAAGGCATACCTTTTTAAAACCATTTTTGTTAACATAATCTCTCAATCCTGTGACAAGAGCTTTAAAAATCTCCTCTTCTTCTGAAAGAGAATAAATATTACCATTAATTTTCCTAAAACTATCTTCTTTTCTTTTAAGAGGAATTTTTATTATTTCTGTGTCTTCAAAGATTTCTGTTTCCCACCTTATCTTAGGTTCACGCATCCTCGTCCTTGTCACTTCATCCATATCAAGTTCTAAAACTGTAATATCCTCTTCAAAAGCTTTAGCCATGGTAATTATTTCACCTGATGGTGAAATGGCAAGACTTCTTCCATCCATAACTATCTCATCCTGCCCTCCAACCATGTTTAAATAGGCGATATAAACTCCAAGGTCATAGGCTCTTGTTGATAACATTTTAAGTTTTCTTTGATATTTCTCAGCATAAAAGGGAGAAGCACTGATATTGATTATAAGCTCTGCACCAGTGGTTGCCTGAATAAGGCTCGGCAGCGAGGGATGAAATATATCTTCATCACATTCATAAACAGGAGTTCTACTTCCAGGTTTAAAGTATCTCATCTCATCAAAAACACTGTAGTTAGGAAGATATATTTTGTCATAGTAATCTATAATCTTCTTATCAGCAATTATTACAGCTGAGTTGTAAAGGTCATCCCTTTTAGCAGGAAGCCCTAAGATTAGAATAAAATCCATAACATTCTTTGTAATCTCTTCTAATGCCCTCTCAGTCTTTTTTATAAATGATGGATAAAATAGCAAATCCTCTGGAGTATAGCCCGTTAATGCAAGCTCTGGGAAAACTATTATTTCTGCATTTTTTCTTTTTGCTTCTCCGATAAAGGAATTTATTTTTCCTAAATTACCCTCAATATCTCCAACTGTAGGGTTTATTTGACAAAGTGCTAATCTTAGGTTTCTCATATATTACATGTAGGGCAACATTTTATGGCATCAAAGGCATAGAGGATTCTTTTTTCCTTAGAATGTTTTTCTTCGCTATAAGGAATAAAACTTAAAGATGGTAAGAGTTTAAGTAAATCTTCTTTCCTTGGGAAATCCATAGTTTCTCTAACTTCACCTGATAAAATATCCACAATTCTTCCTTCCTGTCCGTCTGTAATGAAGGCATAGGGAATCTGATAGGGCTCAACAACCCTACAGAAAGATAGCATGAATCTCTGCCATGAATCTATTGAAGCGGGAGTACATTTGATAGCAAAGATAGTCTTGTCATTTAACCTTATAAGCAAATCAACAGAGGTAATAAATTTTTCCTTATCTGAAACAAGGACTTCATAATTTTTATTTATCTCAATATCACTAAGACTATAGCCTATACTGATTAGCTTTTCAACCATCAATCTTTGAATATACCCGATACTCTGTGTAAAAAGTTCTTCCTGTTCCTTAATGAGTTCTCCAATCAAAACCTCTCTCTCTTCAGGACTTTCTGGTGTTTTATTTAATGGAATTTCCATGCTTACCTCCTATGTTATTATTTTAAAATAATAAATTGATTTGCAAATAAAATTCAATAAAATAAATAAAGTCATAGGGAGTATGTTAAAATTTATAATAAAACTCGTAAGGAGGTATATATGTTTTTTGAAACATCTTTATTGACTCTTATAGTAATTGTATTCTTAGCCATTTACATCTTAAGTAGCGCTATCAAGATACTCAAAGAATACGAAAGAGGCGTTGTTTTCAGACTTGGTAGAGTAATTCCAGTGAAAGGTCCAGGGCTTGTCTTAATCTGGCCAGTTATTGATAAGATGGTCAAAGTTAGCTTAAGAATTGTCACAATGGATGTTCCAGCACAAGATATAATTACAAAAGATAATGTCTCTGTTAAGGTTAATGCAGTTGTCTATTTTAGACCAATTGATCCAATTAAAGCAGTTACAGCTGTTGAAGATTTCTACTATGCTACAAGCCAAATTGCTCAG
>CAZYLC010000022.1:3357-3981 GCA_964648755.1 uncultured Thermodesulfovibrio sp. | reverse complement strand
CAAGACCTACTTACAAATCGTGAACAGATAAATGCAGAACTTCAACAAGTTATTGACTCTCAAACAGAACCGTGGGGTATCAAAGTTACTGCTGTTGAGGTTAAAAACGTTGATCTTCCCCAGGAAATGTTAAGAGCAATGGCAAGGCAAGCTGAGGCAGAAAGAGAACGTAGGGCAAAAATTATTCATGCAGAAGGAGAACTTCAAGCAGCTGAAAAACTTACAGAAGCAGCAAGGATTATTTCTTCTGAACCTGCGGCACTACAGTTAAGATATCTTCAGACTCTAAAAGAGATTGCTTCTGAGAAAAATTCAACCATATTATTCCCCTTACCAATGGATTTAATATCGCCCTTTTTGGAGAATTTAAAAGTTGGTAAAAAATAAATTAACATTTAGAGCACTGCTTAGATTAGGTCTTCTTGCAGTGCTCATTGCCTTTCTTGTTTTTCTATCTTATGAATTAGGTATAATTGAATTTTTTTTAAATGAAGAAAAGCTTAAAAAGTTTATACATTCTCTTGGACCACTTGGCTTTATTGGTTTTATCCTGATTCAAGCTTTCCAGGTAGTTGCAGCACCTATACCAGGAGAAGTTACTGGACTTTTAGGTGGATACTTATA
>CAZYLC010000022.1:0-3320 GCA_964648755.1 uncultured Thermodesulfovibrio sp. | reverse complement strand
GGGCTTACTCTGGGTTCAGTAATTGCCTTTATTCTTGGAAGAATATTCGGGAAACCCTTTGTAGATAGAGTGGTTGACCCTACTGTTTTAAGTAAATTTGATTATCTTCTCCATCACAAAGGAGCTTTTTTAGTATTTTTTCTTTTTTTAATTCCTGGCTTTCCTAAGGACTATTTAAGCTATTTTCTTGGATTAAGTAGACTATCTGTTTTGGAATTTACAGTAATTGCTGGTGTTGGTAGATTGCTCGGTACAATCTTACTTTCACTTGGTGGTAGCTATTTGAGACATCATGAATATGAAAAATTCTTCAGTCTTGCAGGAATTGCTATTGTAATTATGATGATATTTTGGATGTTTAAGGAAAAAATGGAAAGACTTTTTAGAATTTGGCATGTAAATAAATATAAAAGAGAGAGAGAAAAAAGGAAAAATAAGCCTACCACTTAATTAATGCAGCACCCCATGTAAGACCTGCACCAAAAGCTGCAAGCATTACATAATCTCCCTTTTTAATTTTACCCATCCGATTAGCTTCATCTAAGGCAATAGGAATTGAAGCCGCTGATGTATTACCATATCTATCAATGTTTACCATGACCTTATCCATAGGTAGGTCAAGTCTTTTTGCCATAGCTTGAATAATTCTTATGTTTGCCTGATGAGGTACAAGAAGGCTTAATTGAGATGATGTTATGCCTCCTTTTTTCAATGTTATATCAACTACTTCTTCGAGGGTCTTCACTGCTACTTTAAAGGTTTCATTTCCTCTCATTCTAATATAATTCAATCTGCCTTTTAATACTTTTTCATTTACAGGCATTTTTGAACCACCTGCAGGCATATGAATAAAATCCCACATAGTTCCATCAGAGAAAATGTCAATAACCTTTATTCCTTCGTTTTTTCTTGTTCCCTCAAGAATTACCGCACCCGCACCATCAGCTAAAAGGACACATATGCTTCTGTCTGTCCAATCTGTGAATCTTGACAGAGTCTCGGCACCTATTACAAGTGCTCTTTTTGAAGCACCTATTCTAATAAATTTTTCTGCCACTGAAAGAGCATAGAGAAAACCTGTACATGCACCATTTATGTCAAAGGCAACGGCATTTTTTGCTCCCAGTTTCATCTGCAGAAGGCAAGCTGCTGCTGGAACTAACATGTCAGGTGTCACCGTAGCCACTATTATTAAATCAATATCATCGGGACTAAGCCCAGCATTTTTGAGAGCTTTAATACTTGCTTCATAGGCAAGATCACTTGTTGCTTGCTCAGCTGAGGCAATTCTGCGCTCCTTTATTCCGGTTCTTTCTGTTATCCATTCATCGGATGTATCAACTATTTTTTCAAGGTCAAAATTTGTAAGCACCTTCTCAGGAACGTAGGAGCCTGTTGACAGTATTTTTACCCTCATTTATATCCTCCCTTGGATTTCAAACTTTCTTTGCCATTTCAGTGGCAACTTTTATAGCGTTTTTTATTGCCTTTGCTGAAGACCTTCCATGAGATATTAGACTCGTACCCTTTATCCCTAAAAGAAGAGCACCTCCGTATTCAGAATAGTCTATTTTTTTTCTGAAACTCTTCACTGCAGGTTTTATCATCATGTAACCAAGTTTTCCTGTTATCAATTCAGTAATCTCTCTTTTGAGCATTTTCATTAAAGCTTCAGCAAGTCCCTCTCCAACTTTTAAGACAATATTACCCACAAAACCATCACATACAACAACATCTGCTGAACCAAAAAATATATCTTTACCCTCTATATTACCAATGAAATTAAGATTGCTCTCTTGAAGGAGCTTGAAAGCTTCTTTTGTTGCTTCATTACCTTTAGATCCTTCTTCCCCTATGCTTAGTAGAGCGATTCGAGGAGATTTTGAGTTAAATAAAGCTTTATGATAGGCATCTCCCATGAAGGCAAACTGTAAAAGATGTTCTGACTTACAGTCCACATTTGCACCAGCATCAAGAAGAATGAAATGTCCCTTAAGACAAGGTATAACGGTTGCTATTGCAGGTCTATCAACATCAGGAAGTTTTCCTAATAAAAGAAAACTAAGAGCCATCATAGCCCCTGAGTTACCTGCACTTAAGACCGCATCAGCTTTACCTTCTCTTACAAGCTCTATGGCCTTTCTCATGGATGTATTTTTTCTCCTTATAGCAGTGGAAACATTTTCATCCATGAGAATATAGTCATTTGTATGGAGTATGGAAATTCTACCCTTTAGTTCCCTTTTTTCTTGAAGAAAATCCTTTACTTTCTCCTCGTTGCCTACGAGTATAATTTCTATCTCATTATCTTCAGCTGCCTCATAGGCACCGAGAATATTAATTTCGGGGGCAAAATCTCCCCCCATTGCATCAACAGCAATTTTTAGCATTTTTCAGGCTACTCTTCTACCTCTAAAAATTTCTTGCCTTTGTAAGAGCCACAATTTGGACATACTCTATGCGGAAGTTTTGGCTCTTTACATTCAGGGCACAATGAAAGATTTGGAGAAGTTGTCTTCCAATTTGCTCTTCTTTTGTCCCTTCTTGAGGGGGTATGACGATGTCTTGGATTAGCCATTTGCTTTCATCCTCCTTAAAAGTGATTGTAATACAGCAAATCTTGGATCTATTTCTTTTTTTTCACATTGGCATTTGAATTCATTTAAATCAATTCCACATACAGGACATAATCCCTTACAGTTTTCAGAGCATAGAGGCTTCATTGGTATATTTAGCAAAATCTGATCACGTATTATATCCTCTGTGTCAATCAAGCCTTCTCTATAAAAATCTACTTCCATCTCGTCTTTCTTTAACTCCACAAGTTCCTCTTTATTTAGTATCTCAACGGGATGATAGGTTATTTCAAATATTGTTTTGATAGGCATAATGTAATCTTTAAGACATCTACTGCATTGAAGTTCTACCTCACCATTCACTATTCCCTTGATAAATACTTCATTTACCTTTTTTTCAACGCGCATAACAGCTTTAAAGGGCTTTATAATCTTTATATCCTCTAATTTAGGTATTTCCTCAACTTCAATATTTAAACCCTCTTCAGGGATTTCAAATACCTCAATCTTCATTTTAAAACCTCAAAAATAAAATTCTCCCGATGCTCGGGAGATTTTTTATTTTAACAAAAAACTATTAAATTTTGTAAATTTACAGAAATTACAAGTAACCTTATTAAATTTAAATAAAAAAATCAATGATTTGAGGAAGACTAAAAAGTTAAAATAAATGTGAAATGCTAAAAATTATCTTTATTTCTATGTACTCTTTTTTTATTGCTCTATCCGGAGCTATGATGCCAG
>CAZYLC010000021.1:9085-20415 GCA_964648755.1 uncultured Thermodesulfovibrio sp. | reverse complement strand
CCCAATCTTTTAAATCTCCTCCGCTATGCCCTCCTCCCTCTGCTGCAAAAGCAGATAAAGCTGTAAGCACAAGAATTGATGAAATTAAAATAATCAATTTTTTCATATAGCCTCCATTATGCCTTTACCAGTTTGTTAACTATCTCTTCAGAGATTCTATCAACTTCCTGCTTAAGCCTTGCTCTTACTTTCTCTGTCTCTGCTTTAATTTCTGCTCTTGCTTTTTCAATCATCTGAACAGCTTCTTTCTCAGCAGACGATAATACTTCCCTCTGATAGGCTAAAGCCTCTTCTCTTTGAGAATTGATAATTTGCTTTGCCTGAGCTTTTGCATTTGCCAAATCTGCATTCATTTGAGCTACAGCTGTGTCTTTTTTCTCATTCATAATTTGTGCTTCTTCGAGAGCTCCTTTGATCATTTGATCACGCTGTCTGAAAAGCTCCATCATGGGCTTGAAGAGAATAGCATTGAGGATAAACATTAAAACAAAGAATTGAATCATTAGGACAAAAAACCAATTGTTAAACTCTAACATACCCCACCTTCTTTCTGTTAGATTTTTGTTGCTTTAAAACAACTGCAAGACAAGATACCATATACAGCTTTTTTTGTCAAGAAATTAGTAATTTTAAATTTTTATCGTTCTATTAAAATTTTCTTATAAATCTCTATGAATGGTTTTAACATTAAAGAATTTCTTTCTTATGTAATCTGAAATTACCTCTGCAATAACTACCGACCTGTGTCTTCCTCCAGTGCAACCAATAGCAATATTTAAATAGGCTCTGCCCTCTTTTTTATATTTTGGTAAAACAAATCTTAAAAAACTCCTTATATGGTTTAGAAGTTTCTTCGTATCAACCTGATTTAAAACAAAATCCTTTACAGGTTTGTCAATACCTGTAAGTTGAGAAAGATTAGGGATAAAATATGGATTTGGAAGATATCTTACATCAAATACTAAATCGGCAACTATGGGAATTCCTTTTTTGTATCCAAAGGAAATTACTGTCACCGCTGGATAAATTCTATCTTTTTCATATATGCTTCTGATAAATTCTCTTAATTCATGAGGATTAAAATTTGTAGTATCTATTATCCTGTCAGCTAATGCTCTTATTGGAGAAAGAAGATTATGTTCCTCTCTGATCGCTTCTAATAAATTCGTATACTTGTAATAGAGAGGATGAGGTCTTCTTGTTTCTTTGTATCTTCTTAGTATTATCTCCTCATCGGCCTGGAGAAACAATATTTCAGTTGTATATCTTTTCTTTACTTCTTCGATGAATTCCGAAGCTTGCTCAGAAATATTATAACCTCTTATATCAACTCCAAGGGCAACTTTATCACAATGACCATAATCGTGTATTAACTTTATAAAGTCAATTACAAGAGGGGGAGGAAGATTATCAATAGAGAAAAAGCCTATATCTTCGAGAGTTCTGAGAGTTAAAGTTTTCCCCGCTCCTGATAATCCAGTAACTATAACTATATAGGGATTACAATTCAAATTCAAAATTCCTACTTTGCTGGTTCTATCAACCCATAGTTACCATCTTTTCTTCTGTACACTACATTTACATCACCTGTGAAGGGATTTAAAAAAATGAAAAAATCCTTATCAAGAAGCTCCATCTGATCAACTGCTTCATCTGGAGCCATTGGTCTGAGATCAAACTTTTTAAATTTAACAATTTTTTTCCCTGTTTCCCCGATTTCTATAGGGGTTGTACTATACTTATTTAAATCTTTCTTGTTTTTATTTTGTACTTTCTCTTTGTATTTAAGTATCTGTTTTTCAAGTTTCTCCACCACTTGATCAACTGCAGAGTATAAATCTTCTGTTCTTCCCTCAGCTTGAATTAGATGGCCATTTACCTTTAATAAAACCTCTATTTTATGGGTAAACTTCTCAGTGCTTATGGTGATAACTGCTTCTGAAAGTTCTCCTAAAAATTTACTAAATTTACTGAGTCTTTTTTCGATATACTGTCTCAATGCTTCAGTTACTTGGATATTCCTTCCTTTAATATTTAGCTTCATTTTCCAGTCCTCCTTAATATTTTTTAACCCTTCTTAAAGATTTGGGCGGGATTTTTAATTCCTCTCTATATTTTGCTACAGTTCTTCTTGCAATATCTATTCCTTCTTTTTTTAGAATATCTACTATTTCCATATCAGAGAATGGATTCTCATGATTTTCTTCATCTATAATTTTGCGTATTAATTCTTTCACTCTTGATGTTGAAATAGCTCCATTCTTCGAAGGAAGAGCATTAGTAAAGAAAAATTTGAAACTAAATATTCCATGATCACAAGCAACGTATTTATTTGAAGTTACCCTGCTTATAGTGCTTTCATGCAAACTTAAATCTTCAGCCACATCTCTGAGATTGAGGGGTTTAAGGAAATTGATGCCCTTATCAAAAAATTCTCTTTGGAATTTAATCAAACTCTCTGTGACTCTATATATAGTCTTATTTCTCTGCTCAAGTCCTCTTAATAATTCTACAGCACTTTTATATTTTTCCTTCAAAAATTTTTTCTCATCAGAGGGTAGTTTCTTGCCTTCAACCATTTCTCTATAAAAGTTATTTAGTTTTACTCTAGGAATACCTTCATCATTTAAAATTATTTGATATTCCTCATCAACTTTTTTCAAATATACATCTGGTATGGGGAAGGAAGATGTGGTAATGGCAAAATTTCTTCCAGGCCTTGGTTCGAGCTTTTCTATTATTTTTATTGTATTTAAAACATCTTCAATGGTTAAATTGAAAATTTTAGATAGTTTTTCATATTTTTTTCTCTGAATATCTTCAAGATGATTACTAACCATTGAGGAAACTACTGAATTTTCTAATCCCAAGGCCTTTAGTTGCAACAAAAGACACTCTTTCAAATCTCTTGCGCCTACTCCAGGTGGGTCAAATTCTTGAACAAGTGATATTGCTTCTTTTACTGTTTCTAAATCAGTATCAGCAAGTCGGGCAATTTCTTCATCAGAGGCCTTGAGATAACCATCTTCATCAATATTTCCGATAACTATTTCAGCAATAAGTCTAATCTTATCTTCTGCATTGCTTAATCTCAATTGCCAAAGTAAATGCTCCCATAAATCTGTTCTTTTTGAATAAAAAAGTTCAAAATTAGGTTTATCCTCTATACCGGGATTAAAATATCCTAAATCTCTTCCATCATCAGCTCTTTCTGAAAAATAATCATCAATTAATATTTTTTCAATTTTATCGATTACCAAAGGTTCTTGTTCCTCTGCAGGGCTTTCTAAAACTTGAGCGCCCTCTTCTTCATCCTCTAAATCTAATAAGGGATTTTCCATTATCTCTAACTGAATATACTGGCTTAATTCCAGTTGAGGCAACTGGAGTAATTTGAGTTGCATCTGTAGTTGAGGCGTAAGAGCAAGTTTTTGAGTTAATCTTAAGTCTACTCTCTGTTCAAGAGCCATTATAAGTTGAACTCCCTTCCAAGATATGATTCTCTTACAAGTGGATTGTTAACCAAAATATCAGGAGAACCTTCAGCAAGTAAAGTACCATTATGAATAATAAAAGCTCTATCAGTTATAGAAAGAGTTTCTCTCACATTGTGATCCGTTATTAT
Source organism: uncultured Thermodesulfovibrio sp. (assembly GCA_964648755.1). Classification (GTDB taxonomy): domain Bacteria; phylum Nitrospirota; class Thermodesulfovibrionia; order Thermodesulfovibrionales; family Thermodesulfovibrionaceae; genus Thermodesulfovibrio. Next base: position 16,790 of record CAZYLC010000021.1, on the reverse strand, counting down.
CACACCTATGCCTTTATCTTTCAATTGTTTAATAGTTTTTTTTAATTCCATTACTGCCAAAGGGTCAATGCCGGCAAAGGGTTCATCAAAAAGCATAAATATTGGTTTTAAAGCAATTGCTCTTGCTATTTCAGCTCTACGTCTTTCTCCTCCGGATAGTTTATGCCCCTCTCTGTCGGCAAATTCTAAAAGATTAAATTCCTCTAAAAGAGACTTTACTTCATCATCAATATTCTTTAAAGCATCTTTATTATCTGCATATTTAATTTCAAGAACAGCTTTTAAGTTATCTCTAACTGTGAGTTTCCTAAAAATCGAAGGTTCTTGAGGTAAATAACCGAGACCGAGTCTTGCTCGTTTATATATAGGCAAAGAAGAAATGTCATTATTGTCGAGAAATATTCTGCCACTGTCTGGTCTAACAATGCCTATCATCATATAAAATGTTGTAGTTTTACCTGCTCCATTAGGACCAAGAAGCCCTACAATCTCACCACTTTTAATATAAAAACTAACCCCTTTAACAGCCTCTTTCTTACCAAAGGTTTTTTTTAAATTATCAACTTTTAAATGATTATTCATTTGTTAGACTTTCTTTCTTTTAGATAAACCTTACTTTTTTCTACAACCGCTTTATCATCCTTTAAAAAATAGGTTATCTTCTCACCCGTGATGAGATTTTTACCTTCTGTTACTCGGGGTTCTCCTGTGAATATTACCTTTTCATCTGGTTCGGGCAAATAGGTAGCTTTGTGTGCCGTTATTAATCTCTCTGATTTCTGTAACTTTACATTTCCAACAGCCTCTATCATTTTTATGTTTCCACCCTTTTCTTCTTCTTCATAGTAAACAATCATTTTATTAGCATTTAATGTCACATCCCCCTTTTTTGCTATAACGTTTCCATCGAAAGTAGCTGTTTTGGCTTTATTATCATTAATTAAAGACTGAGAAGTTATGACTATTGGTTCATTAAGGTCTTTTTTAACTTCAGAAAAACCAGAACTTGCAAATAAGATTAAACATAAAAATATTAGGCTATTTCGAAGAATATACAATTGCTTTCACCCCTTGTTTTAATTCTATCAAACTTTCATTTGCTTTACCAGAGCTGCCTTCAATTGTAAATTTTTTACTCTCTATTTTAATTGGCTTTTCTGAGTAAAGAAACTTATTTTTAGAATCCCAGTTTGCTTCTGAGGCTAATATTTTAAAATTCTTAGTTACACCTTCTATCATTTCACTTAGAGAAAAATCCCCTGTCTCTATGTAATACAAACCTTTTTGAGCAAAAACCTTAAAATCCCTATCTGGCATAAAAATTGTTATTTCCTTTAAATTCATTAATTTACCCTCATCGTATAAAAAAGCTTCCTTAGAATAAAGATTTAATTTTACCTGCCCATCTCTCTTCTGTATAAATTGTAAGTCCTTAAAAGTAGAACCTTCAATTCCAATCTTAACTTTTATTGGTGCTTCCTGTTCCATATAACTTAAAAGTACAACTAATAAAATAATAAGTAAAACTAAGAGGAAAATAGTCTTTTTCATGCCCTGATTAACTATAACATAATTGTTTAAATTTTACTTTATAGAGACCCTATCACCTTATCAATAACCTTTGAAAAAGCCTTCGCTGGTTCACTATCAGGATAAAAAAGCATGAAAGGTTTTCCTTCATCCCCTGTCATTGTAATTGATGGCTCAATAGGAATCCTGCCTAAAAAGGGAATTTTATAAGTCTCTGCAAGTTTTTCTGCTCCACCTGACTTAAATATTTCAACTGATTTTCCACAGTGGGGGCATATAAAGCCGCTCATATTCTCAACAACACCTAAAATAGGAATGAAGGCATCTTGACAAAACTTTACGGTCCTGCGAACATCAGACAAAGCTACGTCCTGAGGAGTTGCCACAATAATTGCTCCATCAACTTTGTCTAAAACTTGAACTATAGATATGATTTCATCACCTGTTCCCGGTGGCGAATCAACCACAAGAAAGTCCAGTTCTCCCCATCTAACATCTGTTAAAAAATTTTCTATTAATCTATGTTTTATGGGACCTCTCCATACTACAGCTTCATCTCTTTTTTCGAGGAAAAAACCTATCGATATCAATTTTAAATTTTCTGAGTATACAATAGGCATTATGCCAAGATCTGTTATCATAGGGGCAAAACCTTCAAGCCCGAACATATTCGGTATATTAGGACCATGAATATCAATATCTAACAACCCAACTTTATACCCCTTTACAGATAACCCAGCAGCCAGGTTTGTAGAAATAGTGCTTTTACCTACTCCCCCTTTACCGGAGAGAACTAACAACTTTTTTTTGATAGCACCTAAATTAGTTTTTAGAGCTATCTCTCTTTTTATTTGCTCTCTTTCTTCACATTGACAGGATTTTTTCTCTTCCGCCATTTTCAACCCCCGAGTTACAATTTTGTTGCTACTTTATTTAATATAACAGAAAAAAGAACTAATAATTCAAATTAGAACTGCTTTTTAGATATTAAACTGGTTACTTAAGATGAATACTCCCTTCTGACCTGAAAGATAATTTTCTTTGACATCCTTAATACTTTTGATTTAAACTTTTAAATGTTCCTTTTTTGTAGAATATTTATCCTGTTAATTAGTTTATTTTTTTCAGTAGAATATGCCTCAGCTGCCAACGAAAATTTTAATAGATTGAAAGAAGAAATACTCTCCTATTTTCCAATAGTCTCTGGTAAAGTTAAAGGAATTGAGGGGAATATCCTTCTTTTGGATAAAGGTTCAAAGGAGGGATTAAAGACTGGCCAAAGAGTTATCCTTTTTGAAGAAACTGTCCCACTTATTCATCCTGTTACAAAACAGGTTATTGGCAAATCAGAAAAAATAATCGGGTCTGGAGAAATTATAAAAGTCGAGAATAATTCAGCCCAGGCAATTATTCTCGACAGCCATCTTAAAATTAAAGATGTCCAACTTCATTTTAAAATACCCAAAACCAAAATAAAGATACTTTATGCTCAAACAAATACTGAATGGGCAGTTGGCGAAGCCTACTACAGGGAGTTAAAAGAAACTCAAAGATTTGAAATTATCGATGCACCTGTAAATTTGATCAATAAAGAAACTCTCTTTAGAGATAATAGGAATGCTGATGTTTTACTTTTACTCACTCCCTCAAAAAACAATGAAAATATAAAACTTTCTCAGGAACTTTACTGGATAAAAGATAAAAAACTTTTTTCCAAAACTGACATTGAGCTTTCAAATTTAGCAATTAGCGAGCTAAGGAAAAAATACACCTCCCTAATTGTTCCAGAAGGGCATACAATTTTATCTTTCAGGCTTTCAAGGAGCATTAACAGAATATCAACAGGTAACTTTGACGGTATAAGTACTGGTCAATTATTATTAGCCTCAGATAATGAACTAAGTCTTTATATTATTGATGTAGATCTTAAACTCAAAAGTACCTACATAATACCATTGGGTGGAGATATTCTATGGTTTGACACTGGAGATATTGACAGAGATGGAAAAGATGAAATAATAATAACACTGAAAAAAGACAACCGAGTATTCTCCTCAATAATAAAATGGCAGGAAAGTGAGTTTAAAGAAGTTTCAAAGTTAGATGACGTATTTTTAAGAATTTATGAAGGCAAACCGATTGCTCAAGCTTTTTCTCAGTCCTCTGGTTTCGAGGGAGAAGTATTTTATATAAAGCCTCTTGCAAGAGGATACGAAAAATTGGAGATATTAAAACTTCCTCTAAAAGCAAACATCTATGATTTCTACGTTCTTGGCAATTCTATATTCAAATGGGAAGAAGGAGGATTTCTGGCAGTATACAATGAAAAAGGCATCCCTATGTGGCGTTCAAATGAACCACTTGGATTGGGACTACAGTATGAAAAACAAACTGGCATTGCCATGTTAAACCTCGGTAAATGGCAAGTTCAGAGCAGAATTAAACCTTTAAGCAATGGAGTAATAGTTATAGAAAAAAAACCTCTGCTTGGCTTTGTTAATCTCTCAACCTTTGGTTACAGAAGTTCTAAACTTCAACTACTTCAATGGACTGGAGTTGGTATTGAGCAAAATGATATTACAGAAGAAATGTCTGGCGAAATACTTGACTACGCAGTTTACTCTGATAAAATGTTTGTCCTTGTAAAGCCTCCTTTTGGTTTTAACCCTAAGAGGCTACTTCAGGGAGAAAATCCCTTTGAAATATTGCTTCATGTCCTCTCTTTTAAATATTAAAAATGAGTAGCCTTTTAAAACATGTGGGAATCATTATGGATGGAAATGGCAGATGGGCTCAAATTAGAGGTCTTCCTCGTTATGAAGGACACAAAAGAGGTGTAGAAAAAGTCAAAGAAATAATTCAAGCTTCTCTCAGGTTGAAAATAGGCGTTATAACTTTCTATGCCTTTTCAATAGAAAACTGGCAGAGACCGAAAAAAGAAGTGGAAATAATTATGACACTTTTACAGAATCATCTAAAAAAAGAAATCAATAACTTTATATCTCAAGGTATAAGATTTAAAATGATAGGGAATCGTGCTCTCATGCCAGATGACATTTTATCTTTAATTGAAGAAACGGAAAAAGCAACCGCTAAAAATAAGGAACTTATTGCTCAATTCGCAATAAGCTATGGAGGTAGAGATGAAATTATAAGAGCAGTCAAAAAGGCACTTCAACAAAATATTGCTCCACAAGATTTCGATGAAAACATAATTAGTTCCTTGCTTGATACATCAGGAGTTCCCGAACCTGACCTTATAATAAGAACCTCTGGAGAGCAGAGGCTTAGTAATTTTCTCATATGGCAGTCTGCTTATTCAGAGTTTTATTTTACCCAAACACTATGGCCTGATTTTACAGATGATGAATTTACAGAAGCAATTCTTGATTTTCAAAAAAGACAAAGGAGATTTGGAAAAGTAAGTGAATTTACAAGGGCATAGTAAGAGAATTCTTGTTGCTTTAATAGCTCTTCCAGTTTTAACCCTAATTGTTATTAAACTTCCACCATACTTTTTCTTAGGACTTCTTACTTTGGTGAATGTAATTGCCATGTGGGAATTTCTAAGGATGTATAAAACCTCCAATATTTTCTTGTTATTCGGGATTATTCTTTCCTTAGCCTTGTTTTTATTAAACTGTTTTTATTGGCAGTTTGCCCTTTACTACTATTCATTAAGCTTTCTATCAATAAGCCTCTTACGCCTTTTTGAAAAAAAACAACCCTCTATGGCATTACATGAAATAACTCCTATTATTACCGGTCTTTTATATATCCCAACCTTACTTGTCTTTCAATGGTTTCTCAGAGAACAGGGATGGCAATGGATTATATATCTTTATGCAGTAGTATGGTGTTCTGATAGCTTTGCTTACTACATAGGAAAAGGATTAGGTAAGAAAAAACTCTATCCCGAGGTAAGTCCAAAAAAAACCTGGGCAGGTGCGTATGGCTCACTAATAGGCGGAATATTCGCTTCTATTCTTTTAGGTTATGTATTATCAATAAACAAACCCTTTTTAGGTCTACTATTATTAGGACTTTTAATAGGATTTATATCCATATTAGGTGACCTCGTAGAATCAATGTTTAAAAGAGATGCGGGAGTTAAAGATTCAAGTTTTCTCTTTCCCGAACATGGAGGAGTTCTTGATAAAATAGATGCCTTGCTATTTGCAGGCCTATTTCTGTATTTCTGTATGAAGGTTATTTAGGAGGAAATTTTGAAAAATGTTGTAATACTGGGAAGCACTGGCTCTATTGGTAGAAACGCTCTTGAGGTAATTAGAAAATTTCCTGATAAGTTTAAAGTATTAGGACTTGCTGCAAAAAGCAGTGTTAACCTTCTTGAGGAGCAGATTAAAGAGTTTTCTCCTCCCTATGTAGCTGTATATGATAAAAGAGCCTATGAAGAATTAAAAAATAAAATTAAAAAAACAGAAATACTTTATGGAAATGAAGGAATTTGCAAGCTTGCAACTCTCAGGGATGCAGATATAATTCTCTCAGCTATAGTGGGTGCAGCAGGGCTTGTTCCTACTTTTGAAGCGGTGAGGGTAGGAAAAACAATCGGACTTGCAAATAAAGAAAGTATGGTTTTAGCAGGTGATTTGATAAAAAGAGAAGCAAAAAAAAGCGGAGCCAAAATTATCCCCGTTGACAGTGAACATAGCGCGGTTTTTCAATGCATAAATGGTCGTAATAAACCGTATATAAGAAAAATCTGGCTCACAGCCTCAGGCGGTCCTTTCAGAGGGATGAAAAAGGATGAGATACAGCATGTAACCCCTGAAGAAGCACTTAATCATCCTAAATGGAACATGGGTAAAAGAATCACCATAGATTCGGCAACTCTTATGAATAAAGGTTTTGAAGTTATAGAAGCACACTATCTCTTTGACATGCCTATTGATCGCATAGGAGTTCTAATTCACCCTCAAAGTATTGTTCACTGTCTTGTTGAATTCATAGACGGAACTTATCTTGCCCAGATCAGCAATCCTGACATGAAAGCTCCTATTGCTCTTGCCCTTTCTCTACCTGAAAGGCTACCTGATATTATTCAACCAATAGACTGGGCAGTTACAACCCAACTACAGTTTGAATTACCTGATACAGATGTTTTCCCATGCTTACAGCTTGCCTATGAAGCCGTTAAAATCGGTGGTACTATGCCAACCGTGCTTAATGCTGCCGATGAAGTAGCTGTTGAAGCTTTTCTCTCAGGAAAGTTAAAATTTAATGATATACATAAAATAATCGAAAAAGTCATGGATACCCATTCAGCTTCCTCTTTAGATAGCATTGAGGGAATTATAGAAGCTGACAATTGGGCAAGAAAAATGGCAAAAAAGGAGATAGAAAGATGAACCTTATTTACGCAATAATTCTTTTTGGTTTTTTAATATTTATACATGAACTGGGACACTTCCTGGCAGCAAAGTTAAGTGGTGTGAAAGTTCTTAAATTCTCTATTGGTTTCGGACCAAAAATAATTGGAAGAAAGATTGGAGAAACAGAATATCTTTTAAGTGCTGTTCCTCTGGGTGGCTATGTGAAGATGTATGGTGAAGACATAGGCGAAGAGGCCATTGATGAAAAACGGTCTTTTAAACATCAACCTGTTTATAAAAAAATATTTATTGTTCTTGCAGGTCCTCTTTTCAATATTGTTGGGGCAATTATTCTATTTTGGATAATTTTTGTCTACGGAGTGCCTGTTCTTAAACCAGTTATTGGAGAAGTAATGGAAAATTCACCAGCTTATATAGCGGGACTACAAAAGGGAGATAAAATTATAGAAATTCAGGGGCAAAAAATTGACAATTGGTTTGATATGGCTCAATTTATACAACAAAACCCTGGAAAAATTTTAACCTTCAAAGTTGAAAGACAGGCTCAATTAAAAGAGTTTTCCATACAACCTGAAGCTAAGGAAACAAAAAACCTTTTCGGGGAGAGAATCTCTGTAGGTCAGATAGGAATAAAGCCTGCTGATGAATTTTTTATCCAAAAGGAGAATCCTGTTAATGCAATAAATAAATCCTTTCAGAAATGCTATGAAATTGTAGAACTCACCTATCTTACCATTGTTAAGATATTCCAGAGAGTTGTATCAACAGAAGTTATTGGAGGACCTATACTCATATTTCAGGCAGCTGGTAAAACAGCT
>CAZYLC010000021.1:0-9075 GCA_964648755.1 uncultured Thermodesulfovibrio sp. | reverse complement strand
CAGGGTTTAGTAAGTTTCTTGAGTTTTGCAGCCATTATAAGCATTAATCTCGGCATTTTAAATCTTTTACCAATTCCTGTGCTTGATGGTGGTCATATTTTATTTTTTATAATTGAAGGAATAAGAAGAAAACCTCTTAGTGAGAAATTCATTGCAGTCTCTCAAAAAATCGGCATTGCCTTTCTTCTTGCCCTAATGATGCTTGCTTTCTACAATGATATTCTTAGACTTTTAAATCCTGAAAAGATGCATCTTGGAAAATGAAAAGAGCTTTTTCAGCAGGAGGAGTTGTATATAAATTTGAAGGAAAGGATTTAAAAATTTTATTAATTTCAACAAAAAAAGGCAAGGTCTGGGCACTTCCTAAAGGGCTTGTTGAAAAAGAGGAATCACCCAAAGACGCTGCTATAAGAGAAATAAAAGAAGAAACAGGAGTAGATGGGAAAATAATAGATGAAATCGGAGAAGTATCATACTGGTTTGCCATTGAAAATGAAAAATATTTCAAAAGGGTAAAATATTTTATTGTGGAATACACAGTAGGGGATATAAATCCTAATTGGGAAGTGGATACTGCAGAATGGTTTAACCCAGAAGAAGCATTAAAAAAACTCACTTATAAAAGTGACAGAGAAATACTAAAAAAAGCCCTGGATAAGATTAGTGGATAAAGTTCTAAATCAAAAGGAATTGAAGGAACATCTAAAGAAACTCAAAAAGGATGGTAAAAAGATAGTTTTCACAAATGGCTGTTTTGATATAATTCATGCCGGACATGTTAAATACCTCAGAGAAGCAAAAAGCTTGGGAGATATTCTTGTTGTTGGGCTTAATTCAGACAGTTCTGTAAGAAAGCTTAAACCCCAAAGACCAATAAATTCAGAAAAAGAAAGGGCTGAAGTTCTTGCTTCTCTTGAAATGGTTGACTTTGTCACTCTATTCAAAGAGGAAACTCCCTACTCTTTAATAAAACTTCTCAAACCAGATGTTCTTGTAAAAGGAGGAGATTGGAAGGTTGAAGATATTGTTGGCGCAGATATTGTTAAAGAAGTCTATAGTCTTCCCTATATAGAGGGATTTTCAACAACTGGTATAATAGAAAAAATTCTCGAAAAATATTCAATAAAAAAATCTAATCATGACGTTGTAGGCAAAGCAAAAAAAATTAAATTTTTAATTCTTGATGTGGATGGTGTACTTACCTCTGGAGGAATAATACTCGATAACGAAAGCAATGAACTTAAAATTTTCGATGTTAGGGATGGACATGGACTTGTGATGTTACATAAATCGGGAATAAATATAGCTGTAATCACGGGCAGACATTCAAAGGCTTTAGAAAGAAGGATGAAAGAGTTAGGAATTGCTGAGGTTCATCAAGGCACACGAGAAAAACTAAAAATTTTCAATCAAATAGTCCAAAAATATGGGCTTAAAAAAGAGGAAATTTGTGCTATGGGAGATGATATTATTGATTTATCAATATTGAGCAGAGCAGGACTTTCAGCATCACCAAAAGATGCCCATGAAGAGGTAAAAAGTAGAGTTGACTACGTTACTGAAAAAAAGGCTGGAGAAGGTGCTGTAAGGGAACTTTCCGACCTTATACTTAAATCTAAAGGGTTACTGGACAAATTCATAAATGAATATAAGAACTTTTAATCTTCCAACAGTATTAACGGTTATACGTATATTGATTATTCCTCTTTTTATCATCGAAGCACCAGCAAATCCCCAAGTTGGAGCCTTTTTATTTCTTATTGCCTCTATTACCGACTTTCTTGATGGCTATTTAGCAAGAAAATTTAAGCAAATAACAAAATTGGGAATTATTTTGGACCCAATTGCCGATAAGCTTCTTGTAATAACTGCCTTAGTGATTCTTGTTGACCTCGTGAGAGTTCCTGCATGGATCGCAACTGTTATTATTCTAAGGGAGTTCATCATTACCACCTTGAGATTCTATGCCCTTTCAAGAGGTGTTGTTATTCCTGCTGAAAAAGCTGGAAAGGCAAAGACAGTCTTACAGATGATATCCATACTCCTCCTTCTTATTGCCAATGAACTTTATGGAATAGATCTTTACGATGTAGGACTCCTTTTGCTTTATATCGCAACTGCTATGGCTGTATATTCAGCAATAGGTTATATTTTCCATTTTTGGAGAAATTTAAAATGAGCCTACTTTTATGCCTCTTTGCTCTCTTTTTTGGCTCTATTCCTTGGGGATATCTTATCGGCAAATCAAAAGGAATTGACCTGAGAAAAAAAGGTAGTGGCAATATTGGTGCAACAAATGTTTTAAGAACAATCGGTAAAAAGGAAGCCTTAGCAACTCTATTACTTGATATATCCAAAGGCTTTATACCTGTATTGCTTGTCCATTTGTTATATCCAGAGAAAAATCTAATTTTAATGGGAACAGTAGGAGTTCTTGCCATCATAGGTCATTGTTTTAGTCCCTTTCTAAAATTCAAAGGTGGGAAAGGGGTTGCCACTTCCATAGGTGTTATATTAGCCTATACACCATTAGCAGGCATTATTACACTGCTTTTATGGATATTGACCTTTAAATTATTCCGCATTTCCTCTCTTGGAGCTCTTGTTTCCTTTGGTCTTCTTCCTTTAAATGTTTATATACTCAACTATCCTATTGAAGTTAAAGTCTTTTCTCTATTGATCATGCTAATCATTTATTTAAGGCATGCAGCAAATATTAAAAGATTGTTAAAAGGGTCTGAACCTAAGATAGGAGATAATAAATGAAAAGATGCGTTGTGTTGTTAAGCGGTGGAATTGATTCCTCCACAACTCTTGCTATAGCTAAAGATGAAGGATATGAATGCTATGCTATGTCCTTTGATTATGGACAGAGGCACAAAATTGAACTTCTGAGCGCAAAGAAAATTGCCCAGAATATGGGAGTAAAGGAACATCTAATCATATCCTTTGACATGAATAAAATCGGAGGCTCTGCTCTTACAACGGAAACTGAGGTGCCAAAGGGCGAAGTTGAGGGAATTCCAATAACCTATGTTCCTGCCAGAAATACTATTTTTTTGAGCTTCGCTTTAGCATGGGCTGAAGTTCTTATGTGTCCAAGTATTTTCATTGGTGCCAATATAATGGACTATTCTGGCTATCCTGACTGTAGGCCTGAATATCTTTATGCCTTTGAGGAAATGGCTAATCTTGCAACTAAAGTGGCAGTAGAAGGTAAAATTAGATTTAAAATTGAAGCCCCTCTTCTTTATCTAACAAAATCTGAAATAATCAAGAGAGGACTTGCCTTAGGTTTTGATTATTCTAATACATGGAGTTGTTATGACCCACAGGGCAACCATGAAGCTCCTACTCCCTGTCTTAAGTGCCCAAGTTGCCTTTATCGATTAAAGGGCTTCGAAGAAGCTGGCATAAAGGATCCCTTACTCAGATGATTACTCTAAGACTACATACAAATGTAATGAAAAAAATAATACTTAGTGCTATAAAAGCAAATAGAGGTCAATATACTTATGAGGAACTTGTAATTGACGGTCAAAAAATACTCAACATGATGAGAGATGTAGGCTGTAAGATCACAATCAAAGGACATGAAAACCTTAAAAATCTTCAACCACCTTGTGTATTCATAGCAAACCATATGAGCACTCTTGAAACCCTTGTATTGCCAGGAGTGATCGGGAAAGAGTTCAAAGTTACCTTTGTGGTAAAAAAATCCTTACTTAAGTATCCTTTCTTCGGCAAAATTTTATCTGCATTAAATCCTATTCCTGTGGGAAGAAAAAATCCAAAGGAAGATTACAAAGTAGTAATGCAGGAGGGTGTTAAGAGACTTAAAGAAGGGATTTCTATAATTATTTTTCCTCAGGCAACAAGAGAACTTGTTTTTGACCCTTCTAAGTTTAATACTTTGGGAGTCAAGCTTGCGAAAAAAGCTTCTGTACCAGCAGTTCCAGTGGCTTTGAGAACCGATGCATGGGGTATAGGTAAAGTGATAAAGGACTTCGGTAAAATTGACCCTTCAAAACCTATATGCTTCTTCATAGGAAAGCCTCTGTACATTGAGGATAAAGGGTTGAAAGAACATCTTCAAATCGTTGAGTTTATAAAGCATACTTTAAGAAAATGTTATAATTAAGTATGTTTTACGCTGACCTTCACATTCACTCCAAATTTTCAAGAGCAACAAGCAAAGACATGAATCTTGAAACCATTGAGCAGTGGGCTCAGATAAAGGGAATTAAACTAATAGGCACCGGTGATTTTACTCATCCCCAATGGCTTAAGGAAATAGAAACAAAACTCGATGATGAAAGCAATGGTTTATTTACATTGAAAAAAAAATATAAAAAAGAAGTTCCCGAATCTTGCAGAGAGAGGGTTTTTTTTATTCTTTCCTCTGAAATAAGCTGTATCTATCAAAAAAATGGCAAATTAAGAAAAATTCATTTAATAATTTTATCCCCCTCTTTAAAAGATGTTACTAAAATAAATCTTGCCTTAACTCAAATAGGCAGTCTTCTTTCTGATGGAAGACCAATTCTTGGAGTTGATGCAAAAGAATTAACGAAAATTGTACTTGAACTAAGCCCTGACTCATTAGTAATCCCTGCCCATGCTTGGACTCCTCATTTTTCAATTTTTGGCTCCCAATCAGGTTTTGATAGCATTGAAGAATGCTTTGAAAAATTAACCCCCTACATTTACGCTATTGAAACAGGTTTAAGCTCAGACCCAAGGATGAACTGGAGACTAAGCAAACTTGATAAAATAATTCTCATATCTAACTCTGATGCCCATTCACCAGCTAAAATAGGAAGAGAGGCGAATATTTTTGATACGGAAATGAGCTACAGAGGAATAACTGAGGCAATTAAAACAGGTAAAGGATTCCTTGGTACAGTGGAGTTTTTTCCTGAAGAGGGGAAGTATCACTATGATGGTCATAGAGCTTGCGGCATAAGGCTCTCACCAAGGGAGACTATAAAAAGGAACTATCTATGCCCCGTGTGTGGGAAAAAAGTCACTGTTGGGGTTATGCATAGAGTAGAAATACTCGCAGATCGTGAAGAGGGTAGCAAACCTCCTCAGGCACTCCCCTTTAAGTCAATTATACCACTTCATGAGATGATTGCAGAGATTAATAAAAGCTCAACTCAAAGTAAAAGTGTATCAAATCTTTACCTTAAAGCTATTCACAATTTAGGCAGCGAATACAGTATACTTTTAACCAAAGACCTAAAGGAAATAGAGAGATTTAATGAACTTCTTGCAGAGGCAGTTGATAGAATGAGGAAAGGTAAAATTGCCGTTGAGCCAGGCTATGACGGAGAATACGGAAGGATAAAAGTTTTTGGTGAGCCCTTAGAACCCACCATTAAAGGGCAGGCATTACTTTTTTAGATGAATATAAACAAAAATCAAAAATTAGCCGTAGAAAGTTCAGATAAATATCTATGTGTTTTAGCAGGTCCGGGGACAGGGAAAACCCTTACCATTACCGCAAAAATAATCCATCTCCTAAAAAAAGGATTAGAACCTGAAGAAATAGCTGCTCTAACTTTTACTCAAAAGGCAGCCCTTGAAATGAGAGAAAGAGTCCTAAGACATCTCGAAAGGAAAGAAGACTTACCATTTATTGGCACTTTTCATCTTTTATGCATAAGACTTCTAAGAGAATTTCTTCCCGAAAAGGAAAAACATTTTCAACTATGCACAAAAACAAAACAAAAGGAAATAATCCATAGTCTCGGCGAAAAAAATGCTGATAGAATTATTGAAAAAATATCAAAATTTAAAAACAGGGGATTATCTTTAGATGATAAAACCTATTCAATATATGAAAATTATGAGGCAAGAAAAAAAGAGCTTAATCTTCTTGACTTTGATGACCTATTGATTAAAACTCTTGAAATGCTAAGACAAGGGGAAATTCCCCAATTTTTTAATCACATTATTGTCGATGAATTTCAAGACATAAACAAGATTCAGTATGAAATCATAAAGAGACTTTTAAAAAAAGAAGGATCTCTTTCAGTTTTTGGTGATCCAGACCAGGCAATATATTCATTTAGAGGTTCTGAAATAGACCTCTTTTTAAATTTACCTAAAGACTTTAAAAACCTTATTCTTCTGAATCTTTCCACTAACTATCGTTCTCAGGCAAATATAGTTGCTGCATCAAATAAGTTTATTACAGCAAATACAAAAAGATTTTCAAAAAGAATTGAACCCACAAAAGCTTCTACAAGTCCAGTAGTTTTAATTGAAGTGGGAGACGAATATGAAGAGACAAGAATTATTCTCAAAGAGATAAAAAAAAGGCTTGGAGCAACTGATTTTACAGAATTATATAGCAATAAGGAAGAAACACATTACAGTTACAGCAGTTTTGCTATTCTTGCAAGGACAAACATACAGTTGAAAATCATCAAGGAACAATTAATAAAAGAGGGTATTCCTATAAAAACAATAAAAAAAGATGCCGACACATGGATAGATCGTTTTATAAAAGATTTTTCTTCTTTCTTATCAAAGCAAACCATATCAAAAAAACTGGTAAAATCTATCCCTTTATACGAATTTTTAGAATTCTCAGGTATTTTTGAAAGTTTACATGAATATGAATCACAGATAATTCGAAATATAGCATTAAGTTATAAAAAAGGAACTATAATTGAACAAATTCAAGCATTTTTAGATGAACTTCATGGCATGACTTCTTTTGACCTATTCCCAGAAGCCCTTAATGCTGTGAGTTTACTTACTCTTCACAGTGCAAAAGGACTCGAATTCCCTATAGTGTTTATTGCAGGGGTTGAAGAGGGACTTATACCTTACACACTATCCTCTGAGTGGGATATAGAAGAAGAAAGAAGACTTTTCTATGTAGGAATGACCCGAGCTATGGATGAATTGATACTTCTCCATGCAAGAAGTAGATTCATAAATGGAAAAAGGATATCTCTTCCTATCTCCTCTTTTTTAAAGGAAATCCCGGAAGAATATTTAGAAATAAAGAAAATCCGTCCCAAAAAGGACGGATTTTCCCAGAAAGACCTTTTTTAAGCTTCAATCTTAGTTCCAAGGAGTTCAAGAAATTTCCTTATCCATTCAGGATGAGCTGGCCATGCAGGAGCAGTAACAATATTTCCATCCACACAGGCATTTGAATAAGTAGCATTAACATCACACCATTTTCCTCCTGCAAGTAAAATTTCAGCTTTTACTGCAGGATAGGCAGTAAGTGTTCTGCCTTTTATCACATCAGCAGCAGTAAGTAGCTGTATCCCATGACAAATAGCAGCCACAGGTTTACCAGAGGTAACAAAATATTTTACTAATTCAAGCACTTTTTCATTAAGCCTCAAGTATTCAGGAGCCCTTCCTCCAGGGATAACAAGAGCATCATATTTTTTAGGATCAATTTTGTCAAAATTAGCGTTAATCATAAAATTATGTCCTCTTTTTTCTGTATAAGTCTGATCACCTTCAAAATCATGAACTGCTGTTTTAACCGTATCTCCTGCTTTTTTGCCAGGACATATTGCATGAACAGTATGTCCTACCATTTTAAGCATCTGAAAAGGAACCATTGCCTCGTAATCCTCAACAAAATCTCCTACAAGAATCAAAATTTTCTTTGCCATGCTACACCTCCATAGGAATTTATTAAATTATAACGTATTTTATGTTAAGATATTTTTGTTTTATATGAAATTTATCGATAAAATTCAGAAAAATATTTATGATTTACAAAACTTTTATCTAATTTGTATAAATTCCCTAATAAAACTTTTCAAAAAACCTTTTTATCTCGATGACACAGTAGAACAGATGGAATATGCAGGTGCCTCTTCAGTTTTTATTGTTTCCTTGGTATGTCTTTTTGTTGGTATGGCATTGAGTCTGCAGTTAAGTGCAGAACTCAGCGGACTCGGTTTAAAAATGTATACAGGCAAAATTGTAGGCATAGCTGTCATAAGAGAGATTGGTCCTTTAGTAACAGCATTGGTATTCATCGGCAGAGTAGGAGCAGGACAGGCTGCTGAGATAGGTTCAATGATACTTGGACACCAAATAGATACACTAAGAGTATATGGAATTGATCCAATTAAAAAAGTGGTAATTCCGAGAGTAATTGCCTCTGTTATTATGTTGCCCTGTTTAACAATCATTGGAGATTTAATATGTCTTTTTGGTGGCTATTATATTGCAGTTTTTGTAAGTAATCAAAGTGGTTCCTTTTACTGGTCAAGTATAATCAAAGAACTTACCTTTGAGAATGTTTTTTCAGGTTCAATAAAGCCTTTTATTTTTGGTTACCTAATTTCATGTATAAGCTGTTTTTATGGTCTAACGACACGAGGTGGAGCAAAAGGACTAAGAACATCAACAACAAAAGCGGTTGTCACATCAATAGTGGTTGTAATTGCTACAGATTTTGTGCTTACAAGAATACTTCTTTATGCATTAGGATTTAGCTTATGATAGTCTTTGATAATGTGTGGTTTTCTTATGGAGATAGAGAAGTTCTCAAAGGAGTAAGTTTTTCTGCAAATTTTAATGAACGTATAGCAGTTCTTGGTGAAAGCGGAGGGGGTAAAACAACAATTTTAAAACTTATTTTAGGATTGATTTTACCAGATAAAGGGAAAATAATTATTGATGGAATAGATATAACCAAATTAGATGAAGAGGAATTAATCCCAGTAAGAAGAAAATTCAGTATAGTATTTCAAGAAGGAGCACTCTTTGACTCCCTGCCTGTTAAGGAAAATGTAGCCTTTTTCATGAGAGAAATTTTAAAACTCCCTGAGGAGCAAATTTATAAAAGAGTAAGCGAGCTACTCAAAAGAGTTGGAGTAACAGATGCAGAGGAACTTATGCCAGAAGAGCTAAGTGGTGGAATGCACAGAAGAGTAGCAATTGCAAGAGCACTTGCATCAGGAAAAACAAAGATGTTCCTCTATGACGAACCAACTGCAGGACTTGACCCAATAAACTCTGAAAGAATAATGTCACTTATAGAAGATTTAGCAAATAAAGAAAACATAGGTTTTATGATAATAA
>CAZYLC010000020.1:16098-22835 GCA_964648755.1 uncultured Thermodesulfovibrio sp. | reverse complement strand
TGACTGTAATATAAACAACAATCAAATGGAAAGAAGCGGTACAGAGATAAACGCACTGTTTAGGTAGACGTTACTCCCCTCAGGAAGGTTTTACCTTCCTGGGGTGGAGAGTAAAAGAGGAGATTAGGATGTTTAAATATACTTTCCTTTATAGGATAAAAAAGATCAATTTATAGGTCTGGTAAGATCAACCCCTCAAAGGTAACTTCTGGGCAGATCAATTATGTTCCTCTATTAAAGTATGAATTTTAATAAGAGATTTAATCAGATTCTTAAAATCCTTTAGAGGTATCATATTTGGTCCATCGCAGAGGGCTTTTTCAGGCTCTGGATGGACCTCAAAAAACAGTCCATCAATCCCGCAGGCAACAGCTGCTCTGCTCAGATAGGGGACAAACTCTCTCTGTCCTGATGAACAAATCCCAGCACCTCCAGGCAGTTGAACAGAATGAGTTGCATCAAACACCACAGGCACTCCCATTGAACGTATTATGGGAAAACTTCTAAAATCAACAACAAGATTATTGTATCCAAAAGTTGTTCCTCTCTCTGTAATCATGAGCTTATCATTGCCTGTTGATTTAAACTTCTCAATTATGTTTTGCACATCCCAGGGAGCAAGAAATTGACCCTTCTTTACATTTACAGGTTTTCCTGTTTTACCTGCCTCCACAATCATGTCTGTTTGGCGGCAGAGAAAGGCGGGGATTTGAATTACATCAAGAATGTCCTTTGCAATTTTAATCTCCTCTACTGAGTGGACATCACTTAAAATAGGAATATTAAATTTTTCTTTTACTCTTTGCAGTATTTCAAGCCCTTTGTGAATTCCAGGCCCTCTGTAAGATTTAATAGATGAACGGTTTGCTTTATCGTAGGATGATTTAAAGATAAATGGTAGATTAAGACTTTCTGAGATTTCCTTAAGAGTCTCAGCTGTTTTAAATGCTATATCTTCAGTTTCAATTACACAGGGGCCAGCAATCAAAAAGAGCTGACCCCTTTTTATTTCAATATCGTTGATTTTAAACACTACTTCTTTTGTTGAAGCTCAAAGGCTTTCTTTGCTGCTTCAGCAGCTTTTTTGGCTTCTTCGGCTGCTTTTCTTGCCTCCTCAGCAGCACGTTTAGCTTCTTCTGCATCTTTGTCTTTTGCTTTTTCCTCTACTTTAACCTTCTTAAAAGTTGGTGTGACAGTTGTCAGTTTATAATTTTTAGGGTCATCTGAAGCTGTTGTCCAATCACTAAGAATTACAATTTTCCCTGAATTTCTATCTGCTATCCATATTTTATCATTAGCCCAAACCATGCCAGTAGGCATAGAAAGAGAGCTTAGATGTTGAGCGAAATGTTTTGGAATCAGGACATTCTCTATAACTTTTCCACTATTTGTGTCAAGTTTAACTATTTTTACATTTTCTGATGTGGTTTGTAGGAAATTGGGGTCTATGATGCCAGCAATAATAAGATATTTACCATCCCAAGCTAAAGCTGTAGGAATGGTAATAGGGGATTGATACTCAGCAACTACTGAACCATCAACGGTGCTTAATTTAAATATTTTAGCTCTTTTAGAATCTGCTGCCCATAAATATTCTCCATCAAAAGTGATATCCTCAGGATATACAGTATTTATGTTAATCTTCCCTACCACGTCACCCTGAGGGGTAACTTTAAGAATTCTCTTGTTAGCTGAATCGGCAACCCAGATATAGCCAGTTCCTCCTGAAGCCTTTTCCCATGCTAAGCCTGTAATGTAGGGAGAATTTTCTTTTGATGTTATTGTTATAGGATATCTATCAAAGAAATAATGACCCTCATAGTTGTAAATTGAGCCAGTAGCTGCAGTATCAATGTTTTCTAAAAAGGCAATTAATCCTTCCTTTGCAATGATTACGTTTTTACCATCCCATGCAAGGGCTGAAGGACCTGTGGGTATCGTTTCCCCCACACCAGATACGTCTATTTTTACCTGTTCTGTACATGCAGCAAGAGTTAATAACATAAAAATTATTAATAAATATTTAACCATTTTCCCTCCTCCTTTTTTATGAAGTTATTTCAATTATACAAAGTTTTATTACATGAAGCAACCTTTCAAGGTTTTCTTCTGAAATAACGAGTGGTGGCATTATAACAATAACATCCCCCAGGGGTCTTAGCCATACTCCGTGTTTTCTTGCATGTTTAACAATTTTCCAGCCAGTCTGCTCATTATAGGGATAAGGCTTTTTTTTATTTTTATCTTTTACAATTTCAATTCCTGCAATCATTCCCTTCTGACGAACATCTCCCACATGGGAAAGTTTTGCTATTTCTGAAAGTTTACCTTTTAAAAGCTCAATTTTGGGCAGAAGCTTCTCAATAGTCTTTTCCCTCTCGAATATTTCAAGATTGGCTATTGCAGTAGCGCATGCTAAGGGATTTCCTGTATAGGAATGACCATGATAAAAGGTTTTTCTTTCTTCAAGCTCACCTAAAAAAGCATTAAAGATTTTTTCCTTTACAGCAGTTATAGCAAGTGGCATATATCCGTTTGTAATTCCCTTGCTTAGACAAATTATATCTGGAGTGACTTCTTCATGTTCGCAGGCAAACATTCTGCCGGTTCTACCAAAACCTGTTGCAACTTCATCGGCGATTAATAGAATATGGAATCTATCGCAAATCTCTCTTAGCCCTCTTAAATATCCTTCAGGCCAGACAATTATGCCACCTGCACACTGAACAAGGGGTTCGACGATGACTGCAATAATCTTTTCTTGGTTTTCGACTATTAGCTTTTCCATTTCCCTTAGGCAGGTAAGATTACAGTCAGGATATGTAAGATTAAGCTCGCATCTATAGCAGTAGGGCGCAGGAGCTTGTAGGGATTTATTTAAAAGGGGCTTGTATACATTATGAAATAATTCTACTCCGCCCACGCTCACTGCACCTATTGTATCTCCATGATAGCCTTCTTTTAAGCTTACAAATGTGTCTTTTCCCTTTATTCCTATGTTAATCCAGTATTGATAGGCAATTTTCATAGCAATCTCTACTGCTGTAGAGCCATTATCAGAATAGAATATCTTTATAAGAGGTTCTCCCCACTTTAGTTTTTCACTGAGTAGGTCTGACATTTTTTTTGCAAGCACTATACTTGGCTCATTACAGGCTCCAAGCAAAGTTGAATGGGCAAGTTTATCTATTTGAGCCTTTAAAGCTTCATCAACTTCCTCTCTTCTGTGTCCATGTACATTTACCCATAGAGATGATACTCCATCAAGATACCATTTACCATCAATATCTTTTAAAAAGCAGTCTCTTCCTTCAATGAATATAGTTGGGCTTTCCTCAAACCATAGTTTCATCTGGGTAAAGGGATGCCAAATATGGTTTTTGTCCCACTCAATGAGAGTTTCCTTGTCCACAAAACCTCCGAAAGAATTAAGTATTAGAGAGTTTTTTTGAGAGATTATAGAGATACTCTTGAAGCTCAGAGGATGAGTAGATTTCTGGAATAGGTTCATTTATAAGCATTGCTCTAAACATCTTTTTTAAAAGCTCGAGGGGGGCAAATTTTTTTATTTGCTCTCCTAATTCAAGAGAGTAATTACGAATTAAAAAGGACTCTGTATACCAGAGGTCATCTTTAAGGGGTTTGATTTGTTGACAAAATAGATTTTTTATTGTTTCTGGGGTGCCTCTGTTTTCAATCACAATAGCTCTAATGTCATTGTTTAATGTTTGAAGTCCTTTAACAGCGGGATTCTGTCCAAGTCTGTGCCTGCCTTTTGTAATAGGAGAGAATTTTGTTATGTTTACTCCAGAGCAATAGATATGTTTTTTGCCTTCAACAGGTTTAATGACAAAATATAAGAAATCATTTACATATTCCATTTTATTTGCCTCCGCACATAGGGCAGGATGGGTCTTTTTGAGCTTTGAATGTCTTAAAATCTCCACTCATACCATCCCATACAAGAAGTTTATTTTTTAGAAGCTTACCAATTCCGACAAGATACTTTATTGCCTCTAAAGCTTGTAATGCACCTATAACTCCAGGTGTTGCACCAACGACTGGAAAAGTTTCCTTCGGAGGTGGTTCAGGGAAAAGGCATCTTAGGCAAGGAGTTTCAGGTGATTGAATAAAACTAAGCATTCCTTGGATTCCATAAATAGCACCAAATACGAGAGGTATGCCCTTTTTTATTGCAACCTCATTTAGTATGTATCTGGTCTCGAGATTATCCATACAGTCAAGAATAATTCTTGAGTCTCCCACAATATCATAGGCATTTGATTCTGTAATTTTGTCCGTGATTGGAATAACATCAACATCTGGATTTATTCCATTAAGGGTAATCTTAGCTGAAATAGCTTTATTTATACCAATTCTTGTATGGCTATGAAGTATTTGTCTGTTTAAATTTGTCATCTCAACGGAATCAAAGTCGCATATGACAATTCTCCCAATACCAGCCACTGCAAGATAGACGGATACAGGGCTTCCAAGCCCGCCTGCTCCAGCAATAAAAACAGTAGAATTTTTAAGTTTTTTCTGCCCTTCCTCTCCCCATCCATCAATCAGCATTTGGCGGGCATATCTTAAGAAATCCATCCTATAACCTCCTTCATCTTAATGAGAGTTTCTCCGGCTACCTTTTTGGCTTTTTTTGAACCCTCTTTTGCTATTTCAATAAGGATTGATGGATTATCAATTAGTTTCTGTCTTTTATCCCATAGGGGAGTTAGAATTTCTATAACATGTTTTATGAGGATTTTTTTACAATCAATACAACCTATTATAGCGGTGGCGCAACCTTTCGTTATCTCGCTTTTTTCCTCTTCTTTAGAGAATATTTTATGTAAATCAAAAACAGGACATTTATTAGGATCTCCCTTATCAGTTCTTCTCTTGCGGGCAGGGTCTGTTACCATGGTTCTTAGTTTTTCTGTTACTGTTTTTTCGTCATCACTTAGATATATTGCATTGCCATAACTTTTTGACATTTTTCTTCCATCCACTCCAGGCACTTTTGGAAATTCTGTGAGCAAAGCTTCTGGTTCAGGGAAAAACTCCTTTCCATAAAGATAGTTAAATCGTCTTGCAATCTCACGGGAAATCTCAAGGTGGGGAACTTGGTCAATTCCAACAGGCACATATTTCGCTCTGTAAATGATAATGTCTGCTGTTTGCAAAACGGGATATCCTAAAAATCCATAAGTATCAAGGTCTTTATCTTTAATCTGTTCTTTTTTTTCTTTGTATGTTGGAACTCTCTCAAGCCATCCAAGAGGTGTAATCATACTTAAAAATATATGAAGTTCGGCATGTTCAGGCACTTGAGACTGGATGAAGATGGTTGATTTTTCAGGGTCAAGTCCTGCAGCAATAAAATTCATAAGAAGGTCTAAAGTGTAATCTTTGATTTGGGAAGGATTGCTGTAACCTGTTGTTAAAGCATGCCAATCTGCAACAAAAAAGTAACATTCATATTTATTCTGTATTCTAACCCAATTTGATAGGGCACCAATAAGATTTCCCAAATGAAGTGGTCCACTTGGTTGCATGCCGCTTAATACTCTGTTCATTCATGCCTCCTAAAAAAGTGAAAGTATGCTGTAGAAAAATTTAACCAATGGCAAGACAAATAACCTTGTTAACCCTGTAATAATCAAGAGTATAACAATCAGAGAACCATAAGGTTCAATCTTTTCCATGAATTCAGAATATTTGATAGGTAATACTCCCATTAGAATTCTTCCACCATCAAGAGGCGGAATGGGAATTAGATTAAAGGCTGCAAGCACAATATTAATAAGTATTGTTGATTTGATAACTAATACAAGAGGATCAAATATAAAATCAGGTATAGTACCCATAAGAGGTAATAGTATCCATTTAATTAGAATTGTGCAAAATATAGCTACAATTAGGTTTGCCGCAGGACCGCCTGCTGCGCATAAAGCCATTCCTGCACGAGGATTTCTGAAGTTATAAGGATTTACTGGAACTGGTTTTGCATAGCCAAAGACCCATTGCCCACTTGTAAGTATGAGTAACATAAAGGGCATTATTATTGTTCCAAAGGGGTCTATATGAGATATAGGATTTAGCGTCAGTCTTCCTGAGAGCTTTGCTGTGTTATCCCCAAGTTTGTATGCTACCCAACCATGGGCAAGTTCGTGAAAAACAATGGCGATCAATACAGCAGGAGCAGAAATTATAATTTGCCTTATAATCTGAACAAAATCCATTATTTTATCCTTATCATTACTTCATCAGGGTTGACCATGTCCCCCTCTTTAATGAAAATTTCTTCAACATTTCCATCAATGGGTGAGTGAATTTCATTTTCCATTTTCATAGCTTCTACAATTACCACTGTATCTCCGGCGTTTACCTTATCACCCTTCTTAACTTTTATTTTGACGACAGTACCAGGCATTGGTGAGGTGATATCTCCGAGTTCTGTTGGTCTTGGCCTTATAGACTCTTTTGGCTTAATCTCAACTTTACCTTCCTCGCTGGGAACAACCTCTTGGAGAGGTTCTACTATTACTTCCACAAGCTGATTATTTACGTATAGAAAATAGGGTCTTTTACCGTCAACTTTGTGTCCCTTACCACCTACTTTTATATGATAGGACTCTCCGTAGAGATTTATTACAAACTCTGTTGGCGCAAGCCCTGAGGCAGCAGGTTTTGCTTCTTCTTTTTTAGGGGAAGGGATTTCTTCTTTAATTCCCTTT
>CAZYLC010000020.1:0-16088 GCA_964648755.1 uncultured Thermodesulfovibrio sp. | reverse complement strand
AATTCAAGGTATATTTTAGGGAAGAGACAGTAACTGAGGACATCTTCATCAGAATGGGCTTTGTCTTTTAACTCTGTCTTTGCCTTTTCAAATTCTGGTTGTAATAAATCAGCTGGTCTGACTGTAATAAATTCTTCCTCGCCAAGAATTTTTTTCCTTACCTCTTCGTTTACATTAACAGGGGGTTTTCCATAAAGACCTTTGAAATAGTTTTTTGTCTCTGTCGTTACCATCTTATATCTTTCACCAGTAAGAACATTGAGGGTTGCCTGAGTTCCTACTATCTGACTGGATGGGGTTACCAAAGGAGGGTATCCAAAATCTTCTCTCACACGAGGAATTTCTTCCATAACCTCTTTCATCCTGTGTAAAGCATTTTGTTCTCTAAGTTGATTAACAAGATTGCTTAACATCCCACCAGGTACCTGATAAACAATAACTTTTGGGTCTGGTCCGATGTATTCACTCTCGAGAGCTTTATATTTTTTCCTTGTTTCATAGAAGTAATCAGCAATCTCATCAAGGAGTTCCATGTTAAACTGAGGATCCCGCACCGTTCCTCTAAGAATATGACATATTGTTTCAAGGGGAGGTTGCGAAGTGCCCCCAGCCATTGTTGATATAGAAGTGTCAACAATATCTACTCCTGCTTCAATTGCTTTAATTGTTGTGGCTACTGCCATGCCAGCTGTATCGTGGGTATGAAGGTGAATTGGTAGGTTTATCTCTTCCTTTAGCTTTTTTATTAACTCATAGGCTGTATAGGGGTCAAGAAGTCCAGCCATGTCTTTTATGCATATTATATGGGCTCCCATATCTCTTAAGTTTTTTGCAAGTCCGACAAAATAATCTATCGTATAAATTGGTCCGATGGTGTAACAAAAAGCTGCCTCTACAGTGCCGCCGTACTTTAATGTTGCGGAAATGGAGCTTTCCATGTTTCTAAGGTCATTTAGAGCATCAAAAATTCTTAGTATATCTATGCCGTTTTCAATTGTTTTTTCAACAAATTTTTCTACCACATCATCGGGATAGTGTCTGTATCCAACAAGATTCTGTCCTCTGAGCAGCATCTGAAGCTTGGTATTTTTAACAAGTGCTCTTATGGTTCTCAGTCTCTCCCAGGGATCTTCTCTCAAAAATCTTAAGCAACTGTCAAAGGTTGCACCACCCCATACTTCAAGGGAATGAAAGCCCACCTGATCCATTTTCTCTGCAATAGGCACTATATCTTCAAGCTTCATTCTTGTAGCATGAAGACTTTGATGAGCATCCCTGAAAGTGGTATCCATTATTTTAACAGGTGATGATTGTGACATCTTTGCACCTCTCAAATTTATTTAGACTCTGCTATGTGCAACAATAGCTGCAGATAAAATAACTGCTAAATCAAAAGGATCTTTTTCTTCCGTATAAAGAAGACTGTGAAGTTTTTCCTCAATGTATTTTGTGCTGAAGTTACCTTTTCGGAAATCCTCATCTTCCATGATTTTAATGTATAGAGGGATTGTTGTTTTTACCCCTCTTATAATATATTCACTTAAAGCACGGTGCATTCTTTTTACTACTTCGTCCCATGTTCTTCCGCGGGCAATAAGCTTTGCTAGCAAGGAGTCATAATAGGGAGGAACATTATAGCCTTCTGTTACGTGTCCATCAATTCTGATTCCGAATCCACCAGGAGAGTAATAGGCAGTAACAGTGCCTGTAGAGGGTAAGAAATCATTTAGAGGGTCTTCTGCATTAATTCTACATTGAATTGCGTATCCGCTAAGGGTTATCTCATACTGTTTTATTTCAAGGGGTTCTCCATAGGCAATTTTTATCATATTTTGTACGAGGTCAATCCCTGTGATTTCCTCTGTGATTGTATGCTCAACCTGTATTCTTGTATTCATCTCGAGAAAATAGTAGTTGAGATTTTCATCAACAAGAAATTCTATAGTTCCCACATTATCATAGCCAACTTCGTAGGCAAGCTTTTTAGCTGCTTCACCCATTTCAGATCTAACCTTTTCTGTAAGTAACAATGAGGGAGCTATTTCAATAAGTTTCTGATGTCTTCTCTGAATAGAGCAATCCCTTTCTCCAAGATGAATAATTTTTCCATACTTATCAGCCATTATTTGAATCTCAATATGGTGAGGCCTTTCAAGGAATTTTTCTACGAAAATCCTTTCATCACCAAAGGCTTTTTTTGCCTCTGACATGGCAATAGGTATCTGTCTGCGCAAAGACTCCTCATCATAGCAAATTCTTAATCCTCTTCCTCCACCACCAGCAACGGCTTTAACCATTACGGGATAACCAATTTCTTTGGCTGCATTCACTGCTTCTTCTATATTTTTTAGAGGGGGTGTGCCTGGCAACAAAGGGATGCCAAGCTTTTCAGCAATTTTACGGGCTTCATTTTTTAGCCCCATCTTCCTGATTGCCTCAGGATTTGGGCCAATAAAAGTTATTCCAGCTCCTATGCAGGCTTCTGCAAATTGAGGATTTTCCGCAAGAAAACCATATCCTGGATGAATGGCATCAGCTCCCACATTTTTTGCAAGTTCCACTATGCCGTAAATGTTAAGGTAACCTCTTAGGGGTCCGGGAGTTACGAGGTAGGCTTCATCAGCTTTTTTAACATATCTTGCTGTTGCATCAGGCTCACAGTATATGGCAACAGTTCTAATTCCAAGTTCTTTACAGGCGCGGATTATTCTTAATGCTATTTCACCTCTGTTTGCTATCAGAACTTTTTTAAACATTTTTTACCTCTTAAAAGTAAATATAAAAATTTTAAATGAAAAGTTAAAATAAATCAATAAGGAGTGCTATAATAAGCTTATGTTTGACGAAATTAAAAGAAAAATCAACAATGGAGAGAGAGTCAGCAGAGATGAAGCGGTAGCACTTTTTTATTCAGATCAGATTCATCAGCTTGGTGAACTGGCAGAGAAGGTCTCAGAAAGGATAAATTCAAACAGAGTTTATTTTATTGTAAACAGACACATTAATCCTACAAATATATGCATAAATAGGTGCAAATTTTGCGCTTTCTCTCGTTCAAAAGGAGAAAAAGACGCCTATGAAATGAGCATAGAGGATGTAATAGCCCAAATTAGAGAAACAGAACAAAAAATGGGCTATATAAGTGAGGTCCATATTGTATCAGGGCTTCATCCTGATTGGAATTTTGAATACTATCTTGAGATGCTTTCAAGGATAAAAAAGGAGCTTCCTGCCATTGGAATAAAGGCATTTACAGCTGTTGAGATTGACTATTTTGCAAGAAAGGCTGGTTTGACCATAGAAGAAACTATCATGAAATTAAAGGAAGCAGGGCTTGACATTATGCCAGGGGGTGGAGCAGAGATTTTTAATCCTGAGATAAGAAATAAAATATGTCCCGAGAAAATATCTGGTGCAAGATGGCTTGAAATAATTAAGACTGCCCACAGGCTGGGCATAAAAACAAATGCTACGATGCTTTATGGTCATCTTGAATCCTATGAAGATAGAGTTGATCATTTACTAAAATTGAGAGAGATTCAAGATGAAAAAGGAGGTTTTCTTGCTTTCATACCTCTCAGTTATCAGCCAGAAAACACGGATATTAAAGTTACCTATCCAAGTGGAATAGATGATTTAAAAACAATCGCCATTTCAAGGCTTGTGCTTGATAACATTCCTCATATAAAGGCTTACTGGATAATGCTTGGTGAGAAACTTGCTCAACTTGCTTTACTTTTTGGTGCTGATTGTCTTGAAGGAACCGTAATAGAAGAAAAAATTGCTCATTCTGCAGGAGCTCGTTCGAAAAAAGGCAATACACTCGAGGAACTTGTTCATTTGATAAGGGAAACAGGCAAAATCCCTGTTGAAAGGGATAGTTTTTACAATGAGATAAAAATATGGTAAGAATTAATAAAAAAGAGGCATATGAGATTTTTAAAGAAGCTTCTATCTATGAGTTAGGTAGACTTGCCGACCAGACAAGAGAGAAGCTTCATCCCGAGTATGTGGTTACTTTTGTCATAGATAGAAACATAAACTACACAAACATCTGTATTAACCGTTGCAAATTTTGTGCTTTCTGGAGACCAGAGGAGCATCCTGAAGCTTATATTATCACGAAAGAAGAGCTTTTACAGAAAATTCAGGAAACAGTTGAAAAAGGCGGTACCCAGGTACTTCTTCAGGGTGGAGTGCACCCACAATTAGGGCTTGAATTCTACATTGATATGTTGAAATTTATAAAGAGCAATTTTAAAATCCATATTCATGGTTTTTCACCCCCTGAGATTACTTTTTTAAGCAGGAAAGAAGGTTTATCAATAAGAGAAATTCTTGAAAAACTGAGAGAGGCAGGACTGGATTCAATTCCTGGCGGAGGTGCCGAGATACTCTCTGACAGAGTAAGAGAAATTCAGTCACCGAATAAAATAAAATCATCGGAGTGGCTAAATGTAATGCGTGAAGCCCATTTGATAGGAATGAAAACTTCTGCCACAATGATGTTTGGAAGCATTGATAAAGAGGAAGATATACTGGAACATCTTGATGCTATAAGAAGTCTTCAGGATGAAACAGCTGGATTTACTGCTTTCATTCCATGGAGTTTTCAGCCTGGGAATACGGAATTAAAAAGGGAGCATCCAGAACTTATGCCTGCCGGAGCTGTAAAATATCTGAGAGTTCTTGCATTAAGTAGAATTTATCTTGATAATTTTCCTAACATACAGGTTTCATGGGTAACACAGGGTATTAAAGTTGCCCAGGTAGGTCTTCGATTCGGTGCTAATGATTTTGGTTCAACAATGCTTGAGGAAAATGTGGTAAGAGCTGCTGGGGTTAGTTATAGAGTTACATTGGATGAGATAGTAAATGCAATCCATTCAGCTGGGTTTACACCTGCACAAAGAGATACCTATTACAATATTTTGAGATATTTTGATGAGAATTAAATGGGATTATTCTGAGAAAATTCAAATATCTGAAAAATTTTCCAGATACCTTTGGGATTATAAAGAAAGAGCGCCTATTGAAATATTAATCTTTAGAATTTTGAAATACGGAAGTTTCGAGGAAATTAAAGAAATTTTTGAGCTTTATCCTAATGAAACATATAAAATTGCCATGAAGTATCCTGAAATAAAAAGAGGAGTTAAATTCTGGATAAAAAAATGGAAAAGCTCCTTGAGTTAGCAAAGAAAATTCAGAGTCTTTTTAAAGATTTTTATAGAGTTTCCTTCTTATTCTTTCCCTTTAAAAATATCCTTCCTTTAGAAAAATTTGAAGGAATTAAAAAAGCAAGTGACTATGATATTTTTTTAAATAAAATATACTCTGCAGGCAGAAGAGTTGACCCTAAGGATCCCTTTGATGCAGCATTCCTATATAAAATTTATAACTGGAACAAAGATAAGGTTGAACAGGATTTCACTTTAAAATTTCCAAATGAGTCCTATAAACTCTATCTTGGAGCTCTTCTTAATTTTGAAGATTACGGAGATTTACCATCTTGGGTAAAAAAGACTCTTTTAAAACTTCTATAGGAGGTTTATATGACAGAAGTTTATGATGTGATAATAATAGGAGGTGGTCCTGCTGGACTTACTGCAGGAATATATTCAGCAAGGGCAAATTTAAAAACGGTTATCCTTGACAAATCAAAAACAGCTGGAGCTTTAGCCTATGCATCTTTAATTGAAAATTATCCAGGACTTGAAAAACCTTTAACAGGTAAAGAACTTCTCGAGAGGATTCGTTCACAGACATTATCCTTCGGAGTTGAATACAAGGAAGAACAGGTTGTAGGCATTGATTTAGTCTCTGAAACAAAGGAAGTCATAACAATGGGTGGTAGCTATAAAGGAAAGGCAGTTATCATCGCCACAGGTTCTATGGGAAGAAAACCGACCATAAAGGGAGAAGGAGAGCTTCTTGGAAGGGGAGTGAGCTACTGTGCTGTATGCGATGCTCCTTTTTTTAGGGGTAGGAAAGTGGCGGTTTTAGGGGATAGTGAGGAAGCAGCAAAGGAAGCTCAATATTTAACCGAATTCGCAGAGGAATGCCTTTTAATAACGCCTTCATCGAAGCTTAAAGTTGACTCGGGGAATCCAGTTTTTTCAAACAGGAAAGTCAAAATACTTACAGGCTATTCCATAAAAGAGATAACTGGGACAGATTTTGTAACAGGGATTCTGGTTAAAGATAAAGAAGGAGTAGAAAATTATATTGAAATTTCAGGAGTTTTTGTCTATCTTCAGGGCTCTCAACCTGTTACTGATTTTCTTGGAGAGGCTTTACAGGTTGATGAAAGAGGATTTATTATAGTAGATAACTTTATGCAAACAAATATTCAGGGTATTTTTGCAGCAGGGGATGTGGCAAGTCCTCATGCAAGACAGGTTGTTATAGCTTGTGCTCAGGGAGCAATTGCTGCACTCTCGGCAGAAAAATATGTAAGAGGAAGAAGCCGTATAAAATCTGATTGGCATGGGTGATAACATGAGTAACAATGGTAAAAGTTTTAGTAACTGGGAAGGTGAAGCTTTTGAAAAGATGCTTTTTGACTATCTTGATAATGGATACCTTGAGAGTATTATAACTTTCTTTGAACATGAACCAGAGCAACTACGTTTGATACCTAAGATGATTGCTGATGAGAGGATTAGGCTTAAGGTTGGCGCCTTTGCAATACTTGAGGAATTAAAATTAAGAAACAGAGAAATTTTAAAAACAATAGTTCCATCTATAGTTGAGCTGCTGGAGTCTCCTTCTAAAAACATTCGGGGTGATGCTGCTTATGCTCTTGAAATAATTGCAGATTCTTCAGCTAAGTCAGCTTTGCTTAATGCCTTAGAAAATGAGGCTGATCCTCAGGTAAGAGAATTTATTGAAGATGCCCTAAAAAGTATGGAATGAGCTACAGAGTTATAGATGTATCAGGTGACATTGGAATAAGGGCAGAAGGTGATAGTCTTGAGGATTGTTTTATTAATGCGGCATTAGGACTTTATAGTCTCATAACTGATTTAGACCGATTAGAGATAAAAGAAGAGATTTCAATTAACATAATCGAGGAAAGTCTTGAAGACCTTCTTGTGAGTTTTTTAAATGAGCTTATTTTTCAATTCGATACCTACGGCTTCATCGGTAAGTCCATATCTTTAGCTATTAGAGAAAATCATATTCATGCTAAGGTTAAAGGTGAACAATTTAAACCTGAAAAGCATGAAAGAAAACTTCTCGTAAAAGCTGCTACTTATCATAACCTCCTTTTAAAAAAAGAAGATTCAGTCTGGATTGCCGAGATAATTTTTGATATTTAAGGCTATAATAAAATCATAGCCTTTTCTTAAGGAGGTGTCTCCATGCCTAAAATTGAAGGAATTGAAAGAATAGATCCCTATAGACTTAAAGTTCCAATAGGTTTTGTTCATGGTATGAAAACTGAGGGAATTATTTTTGTAGATGAAACTCTTGAAGAGGAGCTTGAAGTTGAATCAGTAAAACAAGTTGCCAATGTGGCAACTCTTCCAGGTATTGTAGGTAAATCCCTTGCTATGCCAGATATTCACACAGGATACGGATTCCCAATTGGTGGTGTTGCAGCCTTTGATGCTGAAGAAGGTGTAATATCACCTGGAGGTGTGGGCTACGACATTAACTGTGGTGTAAGGCTTCTTAAAAGTAACCTAATTAGAGAGGAAGTAGAGCCTAAAATTCGAGAACTTATAGATCTCCTTTATACTCATATTCCATCAGGAGTAGGTTCAACTGGGAAAATAAAGCTTTCAACAAAAGATGAAAAGGATGTTATAAAAAAAGGAGCTATATGGGCTGTTGAGCAAGGCTTTGGTGATGCCGATGACCTTCAGAGGATTGAATCTCATGGATGTCTTGAAGGTGCAGACCCTGATGCAATAAGTCAGAAAGCCTATGAAAGAGGAAGGGCTCAACAAGGCACACTTGGTTCAGGAAACCACTTTCTTGAAGTTCAATATGTGGCAGAGGTATATGAACCCGAGATAGCTACAGTTATGGGACTTTCAAAGGGACAGGTTACAGTTATGATTCATACAGGGTCAAGGGGCTTCGGACATCAAATATGTGATGATTATGTAAGAGTGATGCTACAGGCTGGGAAAAAATATGGAATAGAACTTCCTGACAAAGAGCTTGCCTGTGTTCCCTTTCGTAGCAGAGAGGGACAGCAGTATTTTGCTGCAATGAAAGGTGCTGCAAATTATGCTTGGGCTAATAGACAGTGTCTTATGCATTGGACAAGAGAGGTATTTCTTAGGCTTTTTAACCTTTCCCCGAAAGACTTAGGCATGAAAGTTGTTTTTGATGTTGCCCATAACATTGCAAAAGAGGAGTTTCATATAGTAGATGGTAAAAGAAAGAAACTTATTGTTCACAGAAAAGGTGCTACAAGAGCGTTCCCTAAGGAACACCCAGAGTTGCCTGACTGTTATAAAGAAATAGGGCAGCCCGTGTTAATTCCAGGAGATATGGGAAGGGTTTCTTTTGTATTAGTAGGACTGCCAAAGGCAATGGAAGAAACCTTTGGTTCAACTTGTCACGGAGCAGGCAGGCTTCTTAGCAGAAATCAGGCAATTAAGCAGGCAAAAGGAAGGTCAATTAAACAGGAGCTTGCTGAAAGAGGTATAATTGTAAGATCTGCTGGTAAAGAAACACTTGCCGAAGAGATGCCCGATGCTTATAAAGATGTATCAAATGTTGTTGATGTTGTTCATAATGCTGGCATAGCCAGAAAGGTTGTCAAACTAAAACCAATGGGAGTTATAAAGGGATGAGACTTAAAGTAGGATGGATTCAGTATGCCAATGTTTATCCCCTATTTTATGTTTTGCAAAAAGAGGGATTGCTTACAGAAGACATTCATCTTGTAAAAGGAGTTCCTTCTCAGCTTAATTGGGCATTGAGGAATGACCTAATTGATGTCAGCCCTTCTTCATCTGTAGAGTATTTACTTAATAAGGAGCTTTATGAATATATTGATGGAATATGTATAAGCTCTAAAGAGTATGTGGGGAGTGTACTTTTTTTTAGTGACCATGATTTAGATAAGATTGATGGACAAAAAATTCTTCTTACTGACCAGTCAGCTACTTCTCATTTATTGCTAAGGATAATTCTTGAGAAGTTCATGAATTTGAGCCCTCTTTATGATATATCATCAGCACCTTACATGGGTGAATCATTTTTGTTAATAGGAGATGATGCTTTAAGATACAAAAAATTGAATAAGGGTAAGAAAGTCTATGACCTCGCAAATTTATGGTATCAGCACACAGGCCTTCCCTTTGTTTTTGCCTTGTGGATTGTAAGGAAGGAAATTACTAAATCAGATAATGAGTTATATTCTTTATACATGAGACTTCAGGAAAAACTCCTTTATGCACGTAAAAAGTTTCAGGAATATTTTTCAGAGATGATTAAGGATTATTATTTAAGAGACTTTATGACAGAGGAAGAGATTATTTATTATTGGAAGGAAAATATGGATTACGAACTTACAGATAAACAAAAGAGAAGTCTTTTGTTATTTGAAGAATACTTAGGAAAATTATAAAATTCCTATTAAATAAGGCATTGGATTCCTTCTAAACATAATCTTTTTGTTAGGTTTTTTGCACCTTCGATTAAATGTATTTTTTCCTCTAAATTTTTTGTTTCTATGTATATACGAATTTTAGGTTCTGTTCCTGATGGTCTAATCATAATCCATGATAAATCCTCAAATACTATTTTTACTCCATCTATGTTTACTATTGAAAGGATTTTCTTCTGTATTTTCCCAATTTTAAAGAAATCACCAGGTTTGAAGTGTTCTGCAATTGCGTAAATATGTTTTTTTACATGGGACCCAAAATTTTCACGAGAAATTTCTATACCTGTTCTATCAGAATAATATCTTCCATAAAGGGACTCTATTTCCTCAAGATAATCACTTAGGTTTTTGTTAAATGTAGCTATCATTTCAAGGGCGAGGAGTACCCCAAAAATTGCATCTTTTTCAAGAGTATGATTTTGTAAAGAAATTCCGTCAGATTCTTCGAATGCTACAATTGCCTTTTTTGTTGCCTCTGGTAATAAAAAGGGTCTGAAATTTTTAAATCCAACTTTAGTTTCAACAACTTCAACCTTTAGGGCTTCAGCAATAGCATTTACAAAATTACTTGTTCCTAAGCTTTTTATAACTATACCTCTTAATCCTTTGTAGTTATAAAGATAATGGAAGGCCATTGCACCGAAATAATTCATTGGTATTTGTCTTTTCAAATCTGCAAATCTAACTCTGTCTCCGTCAGGATCAATTATTGCAGCAAAACCTATTAAATCTTTTTTTAGATAAGATAAAGCAAGCTTGAGATTTTCTTCACTCGGTTCTGGTGATAATCCTTCAAATAAAGGATCATCTTCTTTTCTCAGACAGATAAAAGTTTCAGGTTTTAATGAAAGAATTCTTGCAAGCCTTCCTCTTGAAGAGCCATGCATATGATCAATGGCTATGGATGTGTTTGTTTTACTCAGAAATTTTTTAATTTTTTCGAAATCTAAAATTTTTCTTTTAGTTATAAATTTGATATAAACATCTGTTATATCAATTTTGTTGATATTTTCTGGAAAAGATGGTTTTATATTATCTGATTTTTTCATTATTTCATTTGCAATTAGTTCTATAGGCTTAGTTAACCTCTCAGAAGCAGGACCGCCATCAGCAGGATTAAGTTTAAAGCCTCCATAATTTGCTGGATTATGACTTGGTGTAAGATTTATAGATGCTGCTGCACCAAGTTCTATCACTGCTGCTGAAAATTCAGGGGTAGCAGCTTCTCCGGCATAGTAACATTTTATCCCCTCAGATTGAAGCATGCCAATAACTTCAAATGCGAAATCCTTTCCAAGTATTCTATTATCATGCCCTACAATTACACCTTTTTCTTTGAATTCCTTGAAAGATTTAACTCCAAATTCATTAAGAATAGAACTTTCTTCACTTTTAACCGCTTCAATTATTGCCTTTGTCAGTACTCTCACATTTTGCATAGTAAAATCAGAACCTATTTCTCCACGCCAACCAGATGTTCCGAAATGAATTTCTGTGGGCTCCATATTTTCTTTTGCCAGTTTTTCTATTTCCTTTATTAAATATTTCTTATTCTCGGGCTCTCTAAGTAATTCTTTCCATAAATTAGATGCCTTCATTGTTTACTCCTGTAAAAATTTTTTAGTATTTTATCATTTTTCTGATTCACAATGAATTTTATTCCAAATTTTACTTGTCATGTTGATGAATCAAGAGCTTTTTATCTGCTATAATAAAAAGTCTGGAGGGGTGGCCGAGTGGCTTAAGGCGGCGGTCTTGAAAACCGCTGTAGGGGATAACCCTACCGGGGGTTCAAATCCCTCCCCCTCCGTTTATTCTTCAATCCTATAAGCCTTGATTTTTTCCCAAAGAGCCTTACGACTAATTCCAAGTCTTTTAGCTGCCTCTGTTTTTTTCCCATCACATTCTTTTAGCGTTTTTAATATGATAGTTCTCTCAAATTTTTCTAAACATTCTTTAAGAGAAATACTTTTGTTGAGACAATTCATTTCCATACTGGTTAGCGCAGATATTTCCTCTGGGAGATGTTTTAAATCCATAATGCCATCTTTCGATAAAATTACTCCTCTTTCTATAGCATGTTTTAATTCCCTTACATTTCCTGGATAATCATAAGTCAAAAGAGCTTCATAGGCAGAAGGAGAAATTTGAATTTTTGTTTTATTGTACTTTTTAGCAAAATATTCTAAATAGTGTTCTATGAGAACTGGGATATCTTCTCTTCTTTCTTTCAGAGGAGGAATTGTAATTGGGACGACATTTATTCTATAAAAAAGGTCTTCTCTAAATTTTTCTACTTTTATTAGCTCTTTAATGTTTTTGCAGGTAGCATAGATAAATCTTAAATTTACTACTATAGGTTCTTTACCTCCGAGACGGTATACTATTCCGTCTTCAATTACTCTTAAGAGTTTTGCTTGAAGAGATAGGGGCATGTCTGCAATTTCATCAAAGAATAGAGTTCCTCCATTGGCTAATTCAAGTTTACCTGTTTTTGTCTCTGTAGCACCGGTGAATGCCCCCTTCTCGAAACCAAAGAGCTCTGATTCAAAAAGAGTCTCTGGAATAGCTGCACAATTTATTTTTATATAGGGAGCGTTTTTGCGACTGCTAAGTCTCTGAATTGCATCAGCGATTAGTTCTTTACCTGTTCCACTATCACCCTGAATTAGAACAGGTACATCTGTTTGGGAGACTACTCTTATTTTTTCAAATATTTCCCTCATCGAATTACTTATTCCTACTAAGCCTTCAAAGACCTCTTTCCCTCTTACTGTTTTTCTTAAATACTCTACCTCTAATTCTAAATTCCTAAATTTTAAAGATCTCTCAATTATTAAAAGTAATTCATCATTGGAAAAGGGTTTTGCTATATAGTCAAAAGCACCTTCCTTTATGGCTTGAACCGCTGTCTTTATTTCAGCAAAGGCAGTAATGATTATCACTACTGTGTTTGGAGATTTCTTTTTTATTGTTTGGAGCAATTTTATTCCATCTATATCTGGAAGTTTTAAATCGACTATGGCAATGTCAAATATTTCAGATTCTATAATTTCTAAAGCTTCTATCCCATTGTCATAAGATTTTACTTCATAGTTATGACTTTTTAGAAAATGAGTCATTCCTAATCTCATCGCAGGGTCATCTTCAACTATGAGAATTTTTTCTTTCATGGCTTAACCGGGAGTTCTACAGTAAAGGTTGTTCCTTTCGTTGAACTTCTTACATATATTTTACCATTGTGTTGTTCTATAATAGATTTACTAACGGATAATCCAAGTCCTGTTCCTTGCCCTACTGGTTTAGTTGTGAAAAAGGGA
Organism: uncultured Thermodesulfovibrio sp.; assembly: GCA_964648755.1. Classification (GTDB taxonomy): domain Bacteria; phylum Nitrospirota; class Thermodesulfovibrionia; order Thermodesulfovibrionales; family Thermodesulfovibrionaceae; genus Thermodesulfovibrio. The sequence goes on along the minus strand of CAZYLC010000020.1, from coordinate 3,134 downwards.
TCGAATATTTTTTCAATTATTTCTGAAGGTATTCCGTGTCCTGTATCACTAAAGGATATCAAACACTTATTTTGTTTTTTTGTTGTCTCTATTGTAAGAATCCTTTCTTCTCCTTCCATTGCCTGAATTGCATTTAGAATAATGTTTAAGAAAACTTGTTCTATTTTATTTTGATCAATCAATATATGGGGAATTGTTTCAAATTTTTTTACCACTTTGATACCCTTTTTTGATGTTAGATAATCGGTTAATCGAAGCACATTTTCAATTAAGTCATTAATATTTACAGGTGTTATTATTAATTCAGTTTGTTTTGAAAAATCAAGTAACTGTCTTATAATGTCATGGATTTTTGTGAGACCTTGATTGATAACCTTAATATGTTCCTTCTTAGTTTCTTCATCCATTTCAGTGGATATTAAATTATTGAAACAAAGTTTTACACCCCCTAAGGGATTATTAATTTCATGAGCTAATCCAGCAGACAACTGTCCAATTGCAGCAAGTTTTTCAGTAATTCTCATTTGCTCTTCTATTTTTCTTCTTTCAGTAAAATCTTTTACATAGTGAACTACTTTGATAACTTCATTTTGTTCATTGAATATGGGATAAATATGAATAAAATAATGGTTTCCATCTTCTCCTTCCCAATATTCGGAAATGGGCTTTTTATTCTCAATAACTTTTTTCAAAAAATATAAAGGGCATGAAGTATCTGCGGTGATTTTTTCCAAGTTACAGGGAGAATTAAAAACAGCTGCCCTTTTTTCTTTGAGCCATAATCTATAAGCATGATTTGTCATTTCAACAGTACAGTCTGGATTAACAAGGGCGAGAGGATCTGTAATTCCCTCAAAAATTGTTTGAAGAGTTTCTGCATACTTTTTTGTAGCTTCCTGTGCTTCATATAGGAATTTAGCCATTTGATTAAAGGAATAAATTAACTCTCCTATCTCATCTTCGGTTTTTACCTCTATTTTTTGATTTAATGGTTCCGTGCCATTTACAATTCCTTTAAATAGGGTGCTTAAACTTTTTAAGGGCTTAATTACAAAATTCCAGAAAGCTCCCTGAAGGGTAATAAATAAAAATATAAGAGAAACTAATCCAAAGAGAAAAGTAGAAATAGCAATTCCCTTTATCTCAACAAGGGTTGTGGCTATGGGTAAATAAACAGCTTCTATTCCCATTATATCGCCTTCTTTCCATGTAAAATCCTTAGATCTGGGGAACATTTTCAGTAAAGATTTAGGTGCAGCATCCTTTTTCCCATGACAAATTAGGCAACTTTTTTCTGTAATAACAGGTTTAGCCATTATTAAAATATCCTGATTTCCAATTCTTTTAATACCGCTCCAGAACTCTTTATCCTTATTTTCGTAAAAATACTTTATTAATTCTGCATGGATTTCATCTGCTTTGTGTTCAGGATTTATAGGTTCTGTTGAGACTCTTTTATATGTATAGTTGCCAATTTTATTATTGAATCTTTTCATCACACTTAAGCGAACATGAGTTGTAGACATTCCTTCTACAATAAATTCATCTTTTTTGCCTGTTTCCTCTAAAAGTCTAAAAATCGCGGGTCTCAGCTCTTCTTTAACATAATTACCTAATGCATCTATCTGAGTTAAGATTATTCTCGTTTTTTCGTTTGCATCTTCAATTACTTTTTGTTTTAGATGATAGTAAACTAAAAAGGAGAAAATAATGCAAAAGACTAAAATTATGAAAATTATAGAGATTGTAAATTTTGTATTTAGAGAGAGATTTTTTAATTTCATTCAAATAGATTTTAATAAAGTTCACACTATATATTCAATAATTTATAATTGACAATGTATGTATTAAATGATAAAATGGGACAAAAAGAAGGAGGATAAAATGGCATATTTCATTCCTTTAGCAATTTTTCTGCTTATTATTACATGGCTAATCTTGATCTATAATCGTTTAGTTAAGTTAAAAATAATGACTGAGCAAGCATGGGCAGACGTTGACGTGCAGTTAAAAAGAAGACATGATCTTATTCCAAATCTTGTAGAGACTGTGAAAGGTTATGCCTCCCACGAAAGAAAAACCCTTGAAGAAGTTGTAAAATTGAGAAATAGCGCAATAGTAGCAACCACCCCAGAAGAGAAAATTGAGGCAGAGAATATGCTTACAAAGGCTCTAAGACAACTCTTTGCTCTTGCAGAGAATTATCCTGATTTAAAGGCAAGTGCAAATTTCCAAAAACTTCAGGATGAACTTTCCCGTATTGAGGAAACCATAAGTCAGGCAAGAAGATACTTTAACGCTGTGGTAAGAGATTACAACACAGCGATTGCAGTTTTCCCTAATAATTTAATTGCAGGGATTTTAGGATTTTCTCCTAAGGTATTCTTTGAGACAGAGGAAGAGCAAAAGGCTGTACCTCAGATAAAGTTTTAGGAGGATAATTTTGATAAAGAAAATTTTTTTATGTATTTTTATTTCCTTTCTTTTTGCTTCAAATGCCTACTGTTGGTTAATAAATAATTATGATGTAGATATAACAATTGAAGGGAATGGAGATTTAAAGATTACGGAGAGGTTAATTGTTGACTTTACCTTTGAGAACAAGCATGGAATATACAGGGATATTCCATTGGATTTTGTTGATCCAGCAGGGAAAAAACATAAACTCGAGATTAGTGACCTTTTGGTTACTGATGATAAGTTTAATCCTTATCAAACAAAATTATCAAAGTGGAGTAATAATCTAAGAATTCGGATAGGTGATCCGAACACCTTTGTAAGCGGGATACAGAATTATGTTATTCGTTATAAAGTAAAATATGTCCTCTATAATCTTGGTAATATAGACGAACTTTACTGGAATGCAATAGGAACAGGATGGGCAGTTCCAATTAAGGAGGGTATTACAAGAGTTTATCTTCCCTTTGACAATCCTTCTCTTCAATATGCCTGCTATACCGGTGCTTTTGGTAGCAGAGGAAAGGATTGTAGAATCCGTAAAGATGGGAATCAATTGAGTTTTATTTTAACAAGACCTCTGTCTCCTCATGAAGGCATGACAGTGGCCGTTGGTTGGCCCGCTGGTCTAATAAAAATACAGACTGGTCCTCCGTGGTGGAAAAATCCGTGGCTCT
>CAZYLC010000019.1:19886-28828 GCA_964648755.1 uncultured Thermodesulfovibrio sp. | reverse complement strand
AGTTCAAAATGGATTGAAGGGATGAAAAAGGGAGTGGAGAACACTCTAAAGGAGTTCTTTCGTATCCTTGAGAAATATGGAGTAAGGCCTATTGATTCTTTGGGACAACCTTTTAATCCTGAGGTGCATCATGCAGTTACTACTGTTGAAACGGAGGAAAAAGAGGAAAATATTGTGGTGGAAGAACTCCGTAAGGGATATTTCTATAAGGATAAGCTTCTTAGAGAACCTCTTGTAGCAGTATCTAAAAAGGCAAAACCCTCAGATGAGGGTGCATCACACCCATCGGGTGTTGAGAATTAAAAGTAGGAGGATTAAATATGGGAAAGGCAATAGGAATAGACCTTGGTACAACGAATTCTGTGGTGGCAGTAGTTGTAGGCGGTGAGCCTGTTGTAATTCCTAATCAGGAAGGACAGAGGACAACACCCTCTGTAGTTGCCTTCACTGATAAGGGAGAAAGACTTGTAGGACAGGTTGCAAAAAGACAATCAATAACAAATCCAGAAAATACGATATTTTCAATAAAAAGACTCATGGGAAGGAAATACAACTCCCCTGAGGTTCAGGAGGCAAAAAAAAGACTTCCCTATAAGATTGTGGAAGCACCTAATGGAGATGCCCATGTGGAAATTCAAGGGAAAAGATATTCTCCACCTGAAATCTCTGCAATGATACTGCAGAAACTTAAACAGGCTGCTGAGGACTATTTAGGAGAAACCGTTACTGATGCAGTAATAACAGTTCCTGCCTATTTTGATGATAGCCAGCGACAAGCAACAAAGGATGCAGGAAGAATTGCAGGGCTCAATGTTTTAAGAATTATAAATGAGCCTACAGCAGCAGCACTGGCTTACGGTCTTGACAAGAAAAAGGAGGAAAAAATAGCTGTTTATGACCTCGGTGGTGGAACTTTTGATATCTCTATACTTGAAATAGGAGAGGGAGTTATTGAGGTAAAGGCAACAAATGGAGACACCTATTTAGGTGGAGATGATTTTGATATAAGGGTAATGGATTGGCTTATTGAGGAGTTCAAAAAACAAGAAGGAATCGATCTTCGTAAAGATAGAATGGCCCTTCAGAGACTTAAAGAGGCTGCAGAGAGAGCAAAGATAGAGCTAAGTTCTGCCATGGAAACGGAAATTAACTTGCCCTTCATAACTGCTGATGCTTCTGGTCCAAAGCATTTACTAATGAAACTTAGCCGTGCAAAACTTGAGCAGCTTGTTGATGAACTAATTCAAAGAAGTCTTGAACCTTGTAAAAAGGCACTATCTGACGCAGGGCTTTCTACTTCTCAGATAGATGAGGTAATACTTGTTGGTGGTCAGACCAGAACTCCGAAGGTTCAGAAGGTTGTTCAGGATTTCTTTGGAAAAGAGCCTCACAAGGGTGTAAACCCTGATGAAGTTGTGGCAGTTGGTGCAGCAATTCAGGGAGCAATACTTAAAGGTGAGGTAAAGGAAGTTCTGCTTCTTGACGTCACTCCTCTATCCCTTGGAATTGAAACACTTGGGGGAGTATTTACGAAGATTATTGAGAGAAATACAACCATACCAACAAAGAAATCCCAGATATTTACAACTGCTGCTGATAACCAGACAGCGGTAACAATAAAAGTTTATCAGGGCGAAAGAGAAATGGCTGCGGACAATAAACTTCTTGGAGTATTCGAGCTTGTAGGTATTCCGCCTGCACCGAGAGGTATTCCTCAGATTGAGGTTGCTTTTGATATTGATGCAAATGGAATTTTACATGTCTCTGCAAAGGATCTTGCAACTGGTAAGGAACAGTCTATAAGAATCACCGCCTCAAGTGGACTTAATGAGGAAGAGATTAAAAAGATGATAAGAGAAGCAGAATCTCATGCAGAGGAGGACAGGCGAAAAAAACAGCTTGCTGAGGCAAGAAATGATGCTGACAATATGATATATACCGTTGAAAAAACTTTAAGAGACATGGGAGATAAAGTTACAGAGGATGACAAAAAGAGAATTGAAGAGGCAATAGAGAAATGCAGACGAATAAAGGACACGAGCAATGATGTTAACGAAATAAGGGCTGCGGTAGAAGAACTTGCCAAAGCCTCACACAAAATAGCTGAGGAATTATATAAAAAAGCAGGTGCAGGTGCTTCAGGAACGGGTACAGGCACTGGAACACAATCAAAAAAAGATGAGGATGTAATAGAAGCTGAGGTTGAGGACAAAGATAATAAATGAAAGATTACTACAGTATCTTAGGTGTTAGCCGGGACGCCTCTCAGGAGGAAATTAAAAAGGCGTTCCGGCGCCTTGCAAGACAATACCATCCCGATTTAAATCCAGGAAATAAAGAAGCAGAAGAAAAGTTCAAAGAAATTAATGAAGCCTATTCATGTCTTATTGACCCTACAAGAAGAGCTAATTACGATAGATACGGTACATCAGAAGGTCCTATGGGTAATGGGTTTGGTTTTGAGACTCATACTACCTTTACTGATATTTTTGAAGATATTTTTGAAGGATTCTTTGGAAGTTTTGGCTTTAAGAAACAAAGGCCAATAAAAGGTGCTGACTTAAGGTATGATCTTACAATTACTCTGGAAGAAGCTGCTTTTGGTGTAGATAAGGAGATAAAATTTAATCGCTGGCAAGACTGTGTTAATTGTAATGGCTCAGGAGTAAAACCTGGTAGTTCTCCAATAAATTGTCCTTCCTGCGGAGGCAGTGGTTACATAAGATATAATCAAGGTTTTTTTTCCGTATCAAAAACCTGCACTAAATGTGGAGGAAAGGGAAAAATTATTAAAGACCCCTGTCCTGAATGCTCAGGAATGGGTAAACTGCGGGTTGATCACACCCTTAATATAAAAATACCCGCTGGTGTTGATACAGGAACGAGGCTCAAGGTAACTGGAGAAGGTGAACTTGGAGAATTTGGAGGACCGAGAGGGGACCTTTATATTTATATTGACGTAAAAGAACACGAATTTTTCCGGAGGGAAGGAATAAATCTTCATTGTTCTGTTCCCATTTCTTTTGTTAAGGCTGTTTTTGGTGGAGAGATTGAAGTGCCAACGCTTGATGGAAAGGAGAAAATACAGATTCCAGCAACTACGCCTTCGGGAAGAATTTTTAAAATTAAAGGGAAGGGATTACCTCGAGTAGGTGGTACCCATAGAGGTGATCAAATCGTAACTGTATATATAGATGTTCCTAAAAAACTTACTCAGCGGCAGAAAGAACTTCTTGAAGAGTTTGCAAAGATATCAGGAGAAGAGATAAAAAAAGGCTCAAAAGGTTTTAAAGAAAAGCTAAAGGATATTTTTTCATCTTAAGGAGCAAAGAGCATGAAAAATTTTAGGGTTTTCTTAAAAATGAAAAAACATCTATCTTTCCCTTTGGTTTTTCTAATTGCTTTAACCCTAATTCTTTTTGCCTGTTCTAAAGAGTCAGAGAAAAAGGGGAAAAACATACCAAGTTTAAAAGTCTATACAAGCCTTTTTGCCTTTGAAAACTTTTTAAAAAACCTTTTACCTGATGCTGAAGTTGAAAGTTTAATCCCCACAGGTGTTGACCCTCACCATTTTGAACCCTCTTTAAAGGATATTCAGAAGCTTTACAGTGCGAATATGATTATTTACCTTGGAGATACGGATGTAGATAGATGGATAGATAAGATAAAAGATGAATTAACTAAAAAGGGAATTAGAGTAATAAGGCTTCAAGATAGTTTATCAATGAAGTCCTATATATCTTCAAAAGAATTAGATCCTCATGTATGGTTAGACCCTCTCTTATCAATAGAAATTTTAAGACTCATGAAAAATAATGCCATAGTATTACTGCCGGAAAGAAAAGATTTAATTGAAAAAAACTTTTCCAATTACGAAGAAAAGCTGAAAGAAATAGATAGAGCCTACAGAGAAAATTTGTCAAATTGTGCTATAAAAGATGTTATATCAACCCATGAATTTTTAAATTATCTAAGTGAAAGATACAACTTTAACTCGCACTTTATTGTTCATGAGCCAGAAGATGAGCCTTCACCTAAAAAAGTTAAGAAACTAAAAGAGCTTATTAGGATAAACAGAATAGATTACATACTAACAGAACCTGAGGGAGAAAAAATTGCCGAGACACTCTCCCAGGATACAGGGGTAAAGCCATTGAATTTTAATACTAATCATAGAAAGACGGGAAAAGATTATATTAATGTCATGAAAGATAACTTGAAAGCCTTATCAACGGCGCTAAAATGTGAAACTAAGAATGCAAAATGAGAAACTTAAAATTGTAGTACCGACAAAAAAGCCTTTAATTTCCATATCTCATGTTACTTATTTTACTAATGGTATAAAAATTCTTGAAGATATTGACTTTGAGATAAATCAAGGCTGCTATTTAGGAATAATCGGTCCAAACGGTGCTGGTAAGACCACCTTGCTAAGGTTAATTCTTGGAATAATAAAACCTAACAGTGGTGAAATAAAAGTTGAGGGAGTTGAACCTGAAGAATATCTTAAGCATGAGCCTATTGGTTATTTGCCTCAGAGAATTTCTCAGACAATTTATGAAATGCCCATAACAGTTGAGGAACTTGTGAGAAGCGGAATAGATAAATACAATAGAGATACTGTGAACTGGGCAATAGATTTATTCAGAATATCTAAATTGAGAAAAAAATCCTTGAAGGAACTCTCAGGAGGAGAACGGCAAAAGGCTTTTTTGGCAAGAGCTCTTGTGGTAAAGAATTCTCCTTTTAGATGAGCCTACAACAGGAATAGACGCGAACGCAAAAGACGACCTTCTTGAAATACTTGAGAGATTAAACAGAGAATTTGGAGTATCTATTCTGGTTGTTACACATGATATTGCTACCTTTGCTCATGAATCGAAATGCATACTTTGTTTGAACAAGAGAATGGTTTGCCTCGGTGAACCACAGAGAATTCTAAAAGAAGAATATATGAAATTGCTCTACCCAACAAATACTGTTTTTCCTCATAAGTTATGATCGAAATTTTTGAACTAAATATAATAAAAAGAGCTTTTATAGTGATGAGCCTTATAGCTCCTTTAGCTCCTCTTCTTGGAATATTTCTTCTATTAAGAAGATATGCTTTTTTTGCTGATACCCTTGCCCATGTTGGCTTTCTTGCTTTAGCTTTAAGCGTATTTCTTGGGCTTAACTCTTTAATATTATTGATAGCATTGAGCATAATTGTTTCTCTATCTGTTGAGCAACTACGATCACAGGGAAAGCTTCCTGCTGAAGGTTCCTTATCTTTCTTTCTCTATTCTGGAGTTGCCCTATCTGTTCTTTTCATCACCTTTTCTGGTAAGTCAGGCTCTGTAATGAGTATACTTTTTGGAAGCCTCTCTACTGTCACAAGAGAGGATATTTATATTATTCTGGCTGGTGCTTTATTTTGTCTTTTCTTTCTAATAAAATATCATAAAAAAATGTTAAACCTTTGTATAGATGAAGAACTTGCCCATGCTTCTGGGATTAATTTAGCTAATCTTAAAATAATCTTTGCTTTAACAATAGCCCTGTCTATATCTATCTCAATAAAAACTATGGGAGCTTTATTAATAGGTTCTCTAATGATTATTCCTCCATTAAGCGCTATGCAGATATCAAAGAGTCTGAGGTCAACGGCGATTTTATCAGTAATCTATTCAGTTTTTTCTGCTTATTCAGGAATTTTTCTATCATACTATTCAGGTATTCCCCTTGGTGCATCAATATCTGTAATTTTAGTAGGAATATTTATTTTTTCGTTTATAGTAAAGATTTTTAAATGAGTACAAACTATTATTGATCCTTCTTGTCGTTGTTCTTTTCTTTATCCTTTTTCTTTTGTAATTCAGACATTTCATCAAGTTTTTTCATTACAATGTAGTTTAAGGTTCCTTCTGGATAGTTTCCATCTGGTTGTAATTCACCTGCTTTCATATCTGTTAGTATTTCAAGCCCTTCTTCTACATATTCAATAGCGTAAATATGGAATTTGCCTTCTTCAATTGCCTTTTGTATTTCTTCTTTTAGCATAAGGTGTCTTATATTTCTTTTAGGAATTATTACCCCATGACTTCCGTCAAGTCCTCGAATTTTGCAAAGTTCAAAAAATCCCTCAATTTTTTCATTTATTCCACCAACTGGTTGCACTTCACCTCTCTGGTCCATTGAACCTGTTACTGCAATATTTTGCTTTAAGGGAATTTCAGCAATACTACTTAAAAGGGCATAAAGTTCAGCACAGGTTGCACTGTCACCCTCTATCATCTCGTAAAGTTGTTCGAAAGTTAAAGAAGCGCTAAGGCTAATTGGTTTTTTTATCGCATACTTACTCCATAGATAGCTTGAAAGAATCATTATTGCCTTTTCGTGAATTTTACCCGACATTTTTGTTTCTCTTTCAATATTTACGATGCCCGCCTTACCTAGATAAACTCTTGCAGTAATTCGTGAAGGTTTGCCAAAACTATAGTCTCCAAGGTCAAGTATTGCGAGTCCATTAATCTGTCCTACCTTGGTTCCGCTGGTTTCAACAATTAGAACATCTTCAATAATTAACTCTCTAAGTTTTTCCTCTATACTGGCAGACCTATAAACTCTTTGTTCGAGAGCCTTAAGTACATGGGTTGATTCAACTATATTTTTGCCATCTTTTTTAGCCCAGAAATGGGATTCTCTAACAAGATCTGCTATGGAACTAAATTGAGTGGAGAGCTTTTCTTGATGTTCAGCAAGTCTTGAACCATATTCAACAATTTTTGCTACCGCAGAGCGATGGAAGGGTAAAAGTTCCTCTTCTTTTTGACAAAGAGCCACGAATTGGGCATATTTTTGTATGTTTTTTTCATTTCTTGGCATGCGGATATCAAAATCAGCTTTTACTTTGAAAAGTTCTTTGTATTCATCGTCATAATTATAGAGCAAATAATAGAGGAAGGGTGTTCCTGTTAGAATGACTTTTACATTAAGTGGTATTGGTTCTGGTCTAATAGTAGAAGTGGTTATGAGTCTGTATTGTTCCCACACATCTTCAATTCGTATTTCTTTGTTTCTTAGTGCTCGTTTTAGGGAATCGTAAGAAAAAAGATTTTTTAATAATGCTAAGGCATCTATAACAATATAACCTCCATTTGCCTTATGGAGAGAGCCTGGTTTTATCATAGTGAAATCGGTGATAGCCATTCCATATTGAATTTTATACTCTATGCTTCCAAAAAGGTTTAGATAAGTGGGATTAGGCTCATATATAACAGGAGCGCCTTCTGTATTAGAATCATCAACAATAATGTTAACAGTATATTTGACGAAGGACACTTCTCTGGGTAATTTTATGAATGGTGGCACAGGTGGAGCTACTTCTTCCTGCATCTTAAAATCTTGAATATTATTTAGTATATCTTCCTTTACAGCATCAAAGTATTGTTTTATTTTATCATTGTAAGAATATTTATCTTTTAAATCTTCAATTGGTTGTTCTATGACCTCAAGAGCAATCTGACGCTCTAACTTTATGAGCATCTCTTTAACCATCTTATCTGCTTCACGAACTGCTCTTACTACGTCATCAAGCTTTTCCTGAAGCATCTTACCAAGTTCGTCAATTCGTTTTCTTGTATCATGGTCAAGAGCCTGAAATTCCTCTTCAGTAAGAGGTTCTCCATCTCTTTTTATGGGTACAATTATAAGTCCTGCAAGGGCTTTTCTTATTGAAAAACCTTTATTTCTTGCTTCTTCCTCTATGGCTGAAAACCATTCCTTTTGCTTTTGCTGAAAGTCTTCAAGTATTTTATTTCGCTGTTTATCATATTCCTTAGATTCAAAAGCCTTAGGAATTTCGGTTTTAAGGGTGCTGATAAGATTTTCCATATCCTTTTGGAATTCTTTTGCTTTACCAGCAGGAAGGCTTACAGCAATAGGAGCATCGGGTTTTTTGAAATTATATAGATAACACCAATCAGGTGGTACAGGTTCGCTTTTTACTTTCTCTGACAACAGTGTTCTTATTGCGCGCATTTTCCCAGTGCCTTGAGCACCTAAGGCGTATATATTGAATCCCTTTGCTGGCAGATTTAAACCGAAATCAAGAGAAGCTATGGCTCTTTCTTGTCCAATTGTGCCAATTAGAGGTTGCTCTTCTTGAGTTGTTTCAAATTTAAATAAGGACTCGTCACATTTTTTATATGTATCTTGGGATTTTAGCTTTAGTATCATAGATTCTACCCCCTTACTAATTTTTTTATTATACCACTTTCAGATAATATAAGAGTTTAATTGACAAAATAATTTGTTAAGATTTATTCTTAAACTATGATTTAAAAAATATTGGAGGTAATGATGGCAGAGGGTATTTTGGAATTAACAACTTCATCATGGGAAGTGGAAGTATTAAATTCTAAAGGTGTAGTAATGGTAGATTTCTGGGCACCCTGGTGTGGTCCTTGTAGAATTATAGCTCCAACTATTGAAGAGCTTGCTAAGGAATATGCTGGTAAGATCAAAATAGGTAAACTTAATACCGATGAAAACCCTGAAGTAGCAACTCGCTATGGAATTATGGGTATCCCTACTATTATGTTTTTCAAGGATGGACAAAGAGTTGATCAAATAGTAGGTGTAGTACCCAAGTCTACCTTGAAGAGCAAATTAGATAATCTTTTGAATGTTTAAGTTGTGAAAAAAATAGTAATAACCCTTTTACTATTTCTTTTCCTTTTTTCAAATGAGGGGCAGGGAGCATTAAAGAAGGGTGACTCTGCCCCAGATTTTAACATAACAGGAATAGACAGTAACTCTTTAAATCTTTATAAATTTAAAAGCAAGGTTATTTTAATAGAATTTTTCTCTACAAAATGTTTTGCCTGTGATATGGTTATTCCTGATATAAATCGATTGAGAGAGAAGTTCTCTGAAGATCAACTTGCAATAATAGGTGT
>CAZYLC010000019.1:11107-19876 GCA_964648755.1 uncultured Thermodesulfovibrio sp. | reverse complement strand
GTGTCTTGTTCAGTGATGAGATATCAACTTCTATAAAACTTCATGAATTTTCAAAGGATAGGGGAATAAAGTATCCAATTTTTTTCACAGATACAAAATATAAAAAGCTTTACAATATTTTTGGATTTCCAAATTTTTTTATTCTCAATGAAAGGAAAGAAATAATTCAGATATACAGAGGAATAACAAGAGATACCTTTGGACTCTTAAATAAAGATATAGAGAAGCTTCTTAACAAAGGAGGCAAATAGGTGTTTGAATCATTATCCGATAAATTAGAAGCTATATTTAAAAAACTCAAAGGAAAAGGGATTCTTAAAGAGGAAGACGTTGACTCAGCATTAAAGGAGATAAGAATAGCCTTACTAGAAGCGGATGTTAACTTCAAAGTAGTAAAGTCTTTTGTCGATAGAGTTAGACAGAAGGCAATTGGACGAGAAATTCTTGAGAGTCTCTCACCGGCTCAACAGGTTATAAAAATTGTGTATGATGAACTCTGCGAGCTTCTTGGCGGAAGTAGCTCAAAAATTTTATTAAATCCAAATCCTCCAACAGTTTTAATGATGGTAGGATTACACGGTTCTGGTAAAACCACCTCTGCTGCGAAGCTTGCACTTATGTTTAAGAAAGAAGGAAGAAGACCGATGCTTGTTGCGGCAGACTTGCAAAGACCTGCGGCTATAGATCAGCTTATTACGCTCGGCAAAGCAATAGACATTAAAGTTTTTCATTCCTATGAGATTAAAGACCCGAGAGAACTCTGTAAGGAAGCTATTAGGGTTGCTAAAATAGACCGAATGGACCCATTAATAGTTGATACAGCCGGTAGAATGCATGTAGATGATGAGCTAATGGATGAGCTAAAGGATGTGAAAGAAATTTTACAACCTAAGGAAGTTCTATTTGTAGCAGATGCCATGACCGGTCAGGATGCCGTAAATATTGCAAAAAGTTTCAATGAAAAGATAGGAATAGATGGCGTAATTCTTACAAAAATGGACGGTGATGCAAGAGGTGGAGCAGCTCTATCAATTAAAGAAGTTACAGGTAAGCCAATAAAATTAATAGGAACAGGAGAAAAGATTGAAGCTCTTGAGGAATTTCATCCTGATAGAATAGCAAAAAGAATACTTGGTATGGGTGATGTTATCTCTCTAATAGAGCAAGCCCAAAAAGCTTTTGATCAGAAAGAAGCGGAGAAATTAAAGGAAAAAATTGATAAAGAGAGTTTTACCTTCGATGATTTAAAAGAGCAGATAAGAAAAATGAAGAAAATGGGTCCTCTTGAAAATATTCTATCTATGCTTCCGGGAGCCAATAAACTGATGAAGGATATTAAAATTGACGAAAAGGAGTTTGTAAGAGTTGAAGCAATTATAAATTCTATGACTCCTGAGGAGAGAAAAAATCCAAAAATTATTAATGCAAGCCGAAGAATCAGAATAGCTAAAGGAAGTGGTACCACTGTTACAGATGTAAATAGACTTATCAAGCAATTTAATGAGATGAAGAAGATGATGAAAAAAATGAAACAAGGCAAAGGATTTAAATTGCCAAAAATATTTCCCTTCTGATATCTCTTTTCTCTAAATTTCTAAAATATAAAACTCCTTAAAGTACAGAAAAATCCTAATGTAAATCTGAGAATTATCAAAGGCATTTTAGTATCTAAATTATTTTTATATTGAAAATTAAAAAATAACTATGAAAAAAAGAATAAATGAAAGCAAATGTTAAATATTTGCTAATTTTAAGCTTAAATAGTCTATATTCTCCTATTTTAGCTCTTGCTTAGAAATTAAAAATCCAGTTATATTAGCACTCGATAGGGTTAGTTGCTAATAATCATAAAAATCTAATAGAAGGAGGGAGAATATGAAGATTAAACCACTTAAGGACAGAGTTGTAGTAAAGTACTCTTCAGAGGAGCTCGAGAAAACACCAGGGGGTATTTACGTCCCAGATGTAGCAAAAGAAAAGCCTCAGAAAGGTACTGTAGTTGAAGTAGGCTCTGAAGTGAAAGAGGTTAAAGTTGGTGACACAGTGCTTTTTGACAAGTATGCAGGTTCAAAGATTAAGGTTGATGATGTGGAGTATCTTATAATCAAAGAAGAAGAAATTCTTGGTATTGTAGAAAAATAAAAATTTTTAAAAGGAGGATAGCATATGGCAGGAAAGCAGTTAATCTTTGGTGATGCAGCAAGGCAGGCTGTATTAAAAGGCGTAACAATACTCACAGATGCAGTAAAAGCAACATTGGGACCAAGAGGAAGAAATGTGGTTATTGACAGAAAATTTGGCTCACCCAATGTAACAAAAGATGGTGTTACTGTAGCAAAGGAAATAGAGCTTAAAGAACCCTTTGAAAACATGGGGGCTCAGCTTGTCCGCGAAGTTGCTTCCAAAACTTCAGATGTAGCTGGTGATGGAACAACTACAGCAACTGTACTCGCTTATGCAATCTACAAAGAAGGTCTCAAATACGTTTCAGCTGGCGCTAATTCAATGGACCTTAAAAGAGGAATTGACAAAGCAGTAGAAGCAGTAGTAGAGGAACTTAAGAAGATTTCAAAGCCTGTAGTAGATAAAAAAGAAATTGCTCAGGTTGGAACTATCTCTGCAAACAATGATTACTCCATTGGTGAGTTGATTGCTGAAGCAATGGACAAGGTAGGGAAAGACGGCGTTATAACAGTTGAAGAAGCAAAGGGAATGGCTACAATAGTTGAGGGAATGCAGTTTGACCGTGGATATATTTCTCCCTATTTCATTACAGACCCAGAAAGACTTGAGTGTATATTAGAGGATGCTTTTGTTTTAATACATGACAAGAAAATCTCAAGCATGAAAGACCTTCTCTCCATTCTTGAGCAGATTGCGAGAATGGGAAGACCCCTCCTCATTATTGCAGAGGATGTGGAAGGCGAGGCTCTTGCCACTTTAGTAGTAAACAAGCTTCGTGGAGTGCTTCAGGTTTGTGCTGTTAAAGCTCCTGGATTTGGCGAGAGAAGAAAGGCAATGCTTGAGGATATTGCCATTCTCACAGGCGGGACAGTAATATCTGAGGATATTGGTTTAAAACTTGAAAATGTTAAGATAGAAGACCTTGGAAAAGCAAGAAAAATAATTGTTGACAAGGACAATACCACTATTGTTGAAGGAGCAGGAGATCCTCAGAATATTCAGGCAAGAATTAAGCAGATTAAAGTTCAGATTGATGAGACCACCTCTGATTATGACAGAGAAAAGCTTCAGGAGCGTCTTGCAAAGCTTGCAGGTGGTGTGGCAAGAATAAATGTTGGTGCTGCAACTGAAGCAGAGATGAAAGAAAAGAAGGCAAGAGTTGAGGATGCTTTAAATGCGACCAGAGCTGCTGTTGAGGAAGGAATTGTGCCTGGTGGTGGAGTAGCACTTCTTAGATGTCAGAAAGCACTCAAGGGTCTTAAGCTTGAAAATCATGACCAGCAGCTTGGTGTAGAGATTGTCAAAAAATCTCTTGAGGAGCCAATTAAACAGATTATTGCCAATGCAGGTGTTGAGGCAACTCTAATAGTAGAGAAGGTTAAAGAAAATAAGAACATTAATTACGGATACGATGCCTATGCAGAGAAGTATGTAGATATGATGGAAGCTGGAATTATTGATCCTACAAAGGTTACAAGAACAGCTCTTCAGAATGCTGCTTCTGTTGCTGGACTTATGCTTACCACAGAGGTTTTGGTAGCAGAGATACCTGAAGAAGAAAAGAAACCACCAATGCCTTCACCTGATATGTATTAAAATAGAGCAACTAAAGACAGTTAAGGGCAGAGTTCTGACTCTGCCCTTTTTTTATGTTATCATATATAAAAGCGAAAAATTTTATAAGGAGGACAGATGAAAGTTATTCTTAAAGAAGATGTTCCAAATCTGGGAAGGGCAGGACAGATTATTAAAGTAAAAGATGGTTATGCAAGAAATTTTTTGTTACCTAAGGGACTTGCTCTTTTAGCTGATGAAAAGAATATGAAGCTTTTAGAGTATCAAAAGAAAAAGATTGAAGAAGAAGCTAAGAAGAAGCGTCAAGATGCTGAATCAGTTGCCCAGAGATTATCAGAAACCCAGCTAATTATCAAAGCAAAGGCAGGAGAAGATCAAAAATTATTTGGTTCAGTTACATCAAAAGACATTGCTGAAGCCTTGGAAAAAGAAGGATTTTCAATTGATAAAAAGCAGGTGAATATAGTAGAACCTATAAAAAGAGTAGGTGAATATGAAGTAGAAGTGAAGTTGCATGCTAATATAGTGGCAAAAGTTAAAGTAAATATAGTAGCTGAGTAATGGCTTATTTAAGAAACATAGAAGCCTCTGTAGATAGACTACCTCCCCAAAGTCTTGAAGCAGAGCAAGCTGTTTTAGGTGCAATAATTCTTGAGGGAGAGTCTATAACAAAGGCAATTGAGTTGTTGTCTCCAGAGGATTTCTATAGAGAGTCCCACAGAAAAATTTATAATGCCATGCTTGAGCTCTTTAATAAAAACGAACCTATTGATCTTATTACTATAACAGAACATCTTAAAGACAAAGGCGAAATTGAAGAGATTGGTGGTTTATCCTATCTTAGCACTCTTGCCACAGTTGTACCTACAGCAGCCAATATAAGATATCACGCTAAACTTGTAAGAGAGAAGGCACTTTTGAGAGCAGTCATTCGTGCTTGTACAGAGATTGTGACGAAGGTTTATGAAGAGCCAGAAGATGCTGAGGAAATGCTTGATTACGCTGAAAAATTAATTTTCGAAATCTCAGAGAAAAGAACAAATACAAGTTTTTACCACATGAAAGACGTAGTTAAGCACACTTTTAAAATGATTGAATCCATGTATGAAAGAAAGGCTGTTATAACAGGTATTCCCTCAGGATTCAAAGATTTAGACGAACTTACGAGCGGATTTCAGCCAGGTGATTTGATAATAATCGGTGGACGACCAGGAATGGGTAAAACAGCTTTTTCTCTTAATATCGCACAACATGTAGGTGTAGATTTGGGAGAACCTGTTGCTTTTTTCAGTCTTGAAATGTCAAAGGAACAAATAGCTATGAGGCTGCTTAGCTCTCTTGCTATGGTTAATGCTTCAGCCTTAAGAAAAGGTTTTATAGGGAAAAGAGACTGGGAAAGGTTAACAGAATCTGCGGTGAAGTTAAGTGAAGCCCCCATATACATAGATGATTCCTCACAGATGAGCGTTCTTGAAATAAGAGCCAAAGCAAGAAGACTCAAAATGGAAAAAGGTAGATTAAGTCTTATAGTGATAGATTATCTGCAGCTTATGAGAAGCAGAACAGCCTATGACAGAAGAGAACAAGAAATATCGGAAATTTCCCGTTCTTTAAAAGCAATGGCAAAGGAACTTAAAGTGCCAGTTGTTGCTCTCAGTCAGTTGAACCGTTCTGTTGAGAAAACCACTGATAGACGACCTACACTTGCTAATTTAAGAGAATCGGGAGCAATAGAACAAGATGCAGATGTTATCATTTTTCTCTATAGAGACGAAGTTTATAACAAAAAAAATCCCGCTAATAAAGGTAAAGCAGAAGTCATTGTGGCAAAACAGAGAAATGGTCCTACTGATACTATTAATCTTACCTTTCTTAGCGATTATACTCGTTTCCTTGATTTTACCGATAAATATATGGGAACAGAAATAGAAGAGGATCTTTAGTATGATATTAAGAAAGCCTGCAGTAGCTGGTTATTTTTATCCCTCAAATCCAAGAGAGCTTCTCGCAGAGATAGAAGATTATATGCCCTTGAGGGGAAATATTAATGCGTTAGGTGCAATTTGTCCTCATGCAGGATATGTTTATTCAGGGCATGTGGCAGGAGCGGTCTATTCTAAAATAAAACCCAAAAATATTTATATTCTTTTAGGACCAAATCATACAGGATACGGTTCAGATGTATCTGTAATGAATGAAGGACAGTGGGAGATACCTCTCGGGAAATTTGAAATTCATCAAGACCTTGCAAACAGGATAATTGATAAAGTTTCTTTTGCAGAGAAAGATACTCAGGCACATATTTATGAACATTGTCTTGAGGTTCAACTTCCTTTTATTTATAAACTAAATCCAAAGGCTAAAATTGTTCCTATCATACTGAAAATGGTAGATATTCAAAATTGTATAGAGCTTGCAAAAGGTATATCCTCTGCCCTGAAAGAACTTAATCTTATAGACGAGTCAATCATTATTTCCAGTACAGATATGAGCCATTATTTACCAGATGAGTTAGCAAGAAAGGTAGATTCTTTAGCAGCAGAGAAGATTAAAAATTTTGACCCAGAGGGACTTTATCACACTGTTTTATCTCATAAAATATCCATGTGCGGTTTTCTTCCAACGGTGACAATGCTTTTTGCTACAAAGATGCTTGGAGCTAAGGAGGTTCAGATTATCAAGTATGCTACCTCTGCAGAAGTAAGCAGAGATTATGATAAAGTCGTAGGTTATTTAGGTGCAATTGTCCTCTAAACTTAAATTAACCGCTGCCATATTAGCAGGCGGAAAATCAACAAGATTAAAGAAGCCAAAATGTTTGATATCTATTGATAATGAAAGGATAATTGAATTATTAATTAGAAAATTGAAAAAACTTTTTGAAGAAGTTTTAATTATTACTAACTTTCCAGAACAGTATTTCAAAGAAGGTCTTACTCTCATAGGTGATATTTATCCTTTTAAAGGACCAATGGCTGGTATACATGCAGCAATAAAGAATTCCAGTTATGACATTTTTGCCTTTGCTTGCGATATGCCCTTTATAGAAGAAAATTTAATTTTTGAAATGACAGAAAAACATTTTTCTAATAAGCCAGATATCACTGTCTGTTCTTTTAGAGATAAACTATATCCCTTACCAGGTATTTATACAAAAAATCTTTTCTCTTATTTAGAAAATTTACTGTCAGAAGATAAATTAAGTATGACAAAATTAATATATGATGTTAGGGCTCAAGTAATAGAGGTTGCAAATTTAGATAGGGAAGGAGTATCTTTTATTAATATAAATACGCAAGAAGATTTGGAAAAATTAAAAAAAGGAGGTATAAGATGTTCGGATTAGGAACGCAGGAATTGCTTATTATTCTGGTAATAGTGATTGTACTTTTTGGAGCAACAAGGCTACCACAAATTGGTAAAGGCATTGGAGAGGCAATAAAGAATTTTAAGAAGGCAACATCAGAAAAAGATGAAATAGATGTAACTCCTAAAAAGGAAAATCCAGAAGATAAGAAATAAATGTGAGTAGATTTCTTCAAGCTGAGATTAACTTAAAATCTTTAATTGATAACTTTCATTTTATAAAATCTGTCACCAAAGGAGCTAATAAAAGCAGTAAAATAATTGCTATTGTTAAAGCTGATGCCTATGGTCATGGAGCAATAGAAGTATCTAAGTCTTTACAGAAAAATAATGTGGATTATTTAGGAGTAGCTTTTTATGATGAAGCTCTAACATTAAGAGAAGCAAAAATAGAATGTCCTATTCTTCTTCTTTTTGATAGGGAAATTGAAGGCCTATTTAAACACAACCTAACGCCAGTAATATTCGATATAAATCATGCAAAAGAACTCTCAGAATATGCCAAGAAGAAAGGAGTAACAATTCCTGTGCATGTTAAAGTAGAAACAGGCATGGGAAGGCTTGGTATTTATGAAAATATATGTGAACAAGTTAAGAAGATCGCTAATATGTCTAATCTAAAGATAGAAGGAGTAATGAGTCATCTATCTCTTGCTGAAGACCCTTTATGGAGTTCGGAACAAATTAGTAGATTAAAGGAATTAAAAAAATGTCTTTCCAGTTTAGGAATTAATCCTATTTTTCATATATCTAATTCTGCGGGTATTTTCTTAGAGGATGCTATATTTGATGCTGTAAGACCAGGCATTATGCTATATGGTTATTCAACAGGGGATGTTTTAGATGGAATAAGACCTTGTATGACCTTAAAAACAAAACTACTTGATATAAGAAAGCTTCCAAAGGGAACACCCATAAGTTATGGTAAGACATTTATAACTAAAAGAGATAGCCTCATTGGTGTAATACCCATTGGTTATGCAGATGGATATTTTAGAAGATTGAGCAATCGAGGATTTATCATTGTTAAAGGTAAAAAGGCTCCAGTGGTTGGTACAATTTGTATGGATCTCACCATGATTGATCTTACTGACATTCCAGAGGCAGAAGTGGAGGATGAGGTGATAATACTCGGCAGTTGTGGAAAGGAGAAGATTACAGCTTGGGATATTGCTTCCTGGGCAGATACAATACCCTACGAGGTTTTAACTTCTCTTGGGAGCAAAGCAAAGAAAAAATATATCTATGAAATGGAGGGCATGCATTATGATTTCAGAGAGAGCAAAAAAAGTTAAACCTTCCCCAACCCTTGCGGTGGACTCAAAAGCAAAAGAGATGAAGGCAAAAGGTTTAGATGTGGTAAATTTTGGTGTTGGAGAGCCAGACTTTGATACTCCCGAACATATAAAAGAAGCGGCAATAAAAGCAATAAAAGATGGTTTTACAAAATATACCCCTGTTGGAGGAATTGATGAACTTAAAGAAGCTATAATTGAAAAACTTGAAAAAGATAATGGAATTAAGTACAAAAAGGAAAATATCCTTGTATCCTGCGGTGCTAAACATTCCCTTTATAATATAGCACAGGCACTTTTTGGCCCCGGAGATGAGGTAGTAATTCCATCACCCTATTGGGTTTCATAT
>CAZYLC010000019.1:1538-11097 GCA_964648755.1 uncultured Thermodesulfovibrio sp. | reverse complement strand
GATGCTACACCTGTGATTATAGAGACCCATGAAGAAGATAACTTTATGTTACGTCCCGAGGTGCTAAAAGAGAAAATTACTCCTCACACTAAAGCTATCATACTAAATTATCCATCAAATCCAACAGGTTTTATTTATGATGAAAAGACTTTACGTGAAATAGCTGAAATATCAATTAGAAATAATCTCTATATAATATCTGATGAAATTTATGAGAAGCTTATTTATAATGGTAATAAACATATAAGTATAGCGTCCTTTAGTGAGGATATAAAGGAGAGAACAATTGTAGTGAATGGTTTAAGTAAGTCTCATGCCATGACAGGATGGAGAATAGGATATGCAGCGGGTCCTGTAGAAATCATAAAGGCAATGACTAAAATACAGAGTCAGTCCACATCAAATCCCACATCTATAGCACAGAAAGCAGCTGTTGCTGCCTTGAGGGGTCCTAAAGATTGTGTGGAAGAGATGAGAGAGGAATTTGAAAAAAGGAGAAACTACCTTGTAGAGGAATTAAATAAAATTCCTGGAATCTCTTGTAAAATGCCGCAGGGAGCTTTTTACGCTTTTCCTAATGTAAAGGAACTTCTTGGGAAAAAAATAGCCTCCTACGAGCTTAAAACCTCTATGGATTTAAGTATTTATTTACTTGAACAAGCGCAAGTTGCTCTCGTGCCAGGTTCAGCTTTCGGTGCTGAGGGTTATATAAGAATATCTTATGCAACAAGCATTGATAATTTGATAAAGGGTATAGAGAGGATAAAAAAGGTGCTGGAAGACATTTCATGAGTGAATTTAAATTTGGATATGTAGCAATAATCGGAAAACCAAATGTGGGTAAGTCCACTCTTCTTAATACAATTTTAGGGCAAAAGGTTTCCATAGTTACTGAAAAGCCACAAACAACGCGCAATAAGATTATAGGCATTAAGAATACTCATAATGCTCAGATAGTTTTTATTGATACCCCAGGAATTCATAAGCCAAAGCACAAGCTCGGAGAATTTATGGTTAAACAATCCTATGAGGCAATTGAGTTGGTAGACCTTATTGTTTTTATGGTTGATCCTGAGCTTCCTAAGGATTCTGAATTGTCAATAATTGATAAACTAAGAAAAATAAGTAAGCCTGTTATTTTGTCAATTAATAAAATTGATACAGTAATTAAACAGGAACTACTACCTATAATTGATTCATACAAAGACCTCTTTCCTTTTAAAGAAATTATCCCCCTTTCAGCCCTAAATAATGACGGAGTTGAAAGGCTTTTAGATAGAATAATTTTTTATTTGCCTAAAGGGACAAAATTATATCCAGAGGATATGTTAACAGATTTAGCTGAAAGATTTATTGTTGCTGAATTTATAAGAGAAAAAATAATGAAATACACGGAAGATGAAATCCCCTACTCTGTTGCAGTTGATATTGAAAGATGGGAAGAAAGTGACAATTTAATTAAAATCAGTGCTAATATTTATGTTGAAAGAGAGGGTCAAAAAATTATTATAATAGGTAAAAAAGGAGAAAGACTTAAGAAAATTGCTATTGAAGCACGGATGGATATAGAAAAGCTTTTAGGAATAAAAGTTTTTCTTGAAGTTTGGGTGAAAGTAAGAAAAAAATGGAGACAGAAAGACATATTATTAAAATCTTTGGGGTATTAAAATGTTAATAGAGATGAAAGTAGAAGGATTGCTTTTTGATCCAAGAAGTGGTATGTATATTCTTTTGCTTCAACAGGTAGATGGAGATGAAACGCTTCCCATATGGATTGGAAAACCTGAAGCTGACTCTATTGCTTTAGCTTTAGGTAAGGTAATAACACCAAGACCTCTAACTCATGATCTGATTAAAAATATACTGGAGGAGCTTGAAGTAAAAATAACAAAAATTGTAATTACCGATCTAATTGATAATACCTATTATGCTTTGATTTATACCTTTGACGGAATGAAGGAAAAAACAATTGACTCAAGGCCTTCTGATGCAGTAGCAATAGCATTAAGAGTGCAAGCACCCATATTTGTTGAAGAGGGAATTTTTGAATTAAGAAAAGGTGATGAATTAGAAGAATGGCTCAAGAATCTAAAGCCTGAAGATTTTGGCAATATTATGTAATTTGATGATATATTCTTCTGAAGCTATTGTTCTTGAAAGTAGAGATTACGGGGAAGCAGATTTAATCGTAACTTATTTAACAAAAGAATTTGGTATTTTAAATCTTTTTGCTAAGAGTCCAAGAAAAATTAAAAGCAGATTTGGAAGTTCTCTTGAACCTCTAACTTACTCTAAAATATCTTTTATTGGCAGAGAAGATAAACTTCAGAAAATCATACAGTCAGATATTTTATATCCCTTTCAAAAAATCAGAGAAAACTATAAAATTTTTTTTAAATTAGCAGAAATCATAAGATTCCTCCTTCAATATTCACCAAAAAGAGAAAAAAATTCTGAATTATTCAATCTTATGCTAAGTATTTTAAGAGAGATTGAAGACTCTAATAAATGGGAGAATTATACACTTTTTCTAAAAATTAGAGTTTTAAGCCTATTAGGATATCTTCCCGATATGAAGCATTGTGGAGCCTGTGGAAAAAGCCTTAATGGACAGTCTCATTATTTAAAGGGATTTATTCTATGCAGTAGTTGTTTTTCAAAGAATAATCAGGAATATAAAGATAATAAAGAAGATGGGAAATATATCATGCCAGAAAGGGTTATAAACTTTTTAAATTCTTTCCTGAAATGGCAACTTTCTCATTTAGAAAGAGTTAAAATTAATGAAAAACTAATTGATGAGGTAGAAATTTTCATCAAAAAACATATATCCCTTACTGTTAAATTATGATATTATATTAAAAAAGAAAGGATAGACATCGGAGGAATATATGAAAGAAAAACCCATGTGTGTCATATGTGCATGGAGAGCAACCTGCCAAAAACAATTTTCTCTTAAAGCAGGACAAAAATGTCCTGATTTTGTAAGAGATGTAACTGTTAAAATTGAGGATGAGGAAGAAAAAGAAGAAGAGATAGAGGAAAAAGATAGGTAATAAAGGTATCCTCATTGATGGAAATTTTTAATACTTTTCTGCTAACTTTTATACCCCTTTTTGTTGCTGTTGATGCACCAGCTATTGTTCCTATTTATATTTCATTAGTTGAAGGACTGCCTGAATATGACAAAAAGAAAATTGCAAGACAGTCAGTTATAACTGCTTTTTTTGTGGCACTTTCCTTTTTATTCTTAGGCAATATATTCTTTTCAATCCTCGGAATAGCTTTAGAAGATTTTATGATAGCTGGTGGCATTCTTCTTTTAATTTTATCCATATCGGAAATTTTAAGAGTAAAGGAGAAGGAGTTTACTATAAGTGAAACATTGGGTGTAGTCCCTATAGGAACACCTCTATTAGCAGGGCCTGCTACCCTGACTACTCTAATTATTCTTGCAGGAACTTATGGTTATCCAATGGTAATATTATCCCTTTTTCTTAATCTTTTAATTGCCTGGATAATGATTGAAAAAGCGCAAACTGTTGTAAAAATCTTTGGTATTCATGGCATAAAGGCTTTTGCAAAGGTAATGGCTTTATTGCTTAGTGCTATAGCTATAAGTTTGATTAAAAGAGGTTTAGTCAAAATACTAAATTTAGGATGACTATATGAGAGGTTTAATGCATTTATATACAGGTGATGGTAAAGGAAAAACAACCGCTGCAGTGGGTTTAACAATCAGGGCGATAGGTAATGGATTAAGGGTGTTTTTCATTCAGTTTATAAAGGAAGAATTTAGCGGAGAAATTGTTATTATAAATAACTATCCAACCTTAGTAGATGTTTATAGATGTAGCACAGGTTTTGTCTATAATGAGAGCAAGGCCTTACAAAGAGAAAAAGTAAAGAGATGTCTTGAAGAATTAAAACTTAAAATAAAAGAAGAGACCTATGACATGATAGTCTTTGATGAACTGGCAATAGCAATAAGTTTAGGACTAATATCCAAGGATGAGACAGAGGAACTTTTATCATTAATCAATAAGGACACAGAGATCATAATAACAGGTCGAAATGCGCCACAATGGCTTATTGACAGAGCAGATTTAGTGACAGAGATGAGAAGTATTAAACATTATTTTGAAAAAGGAGTTAATGCTCGAAGGGGCATCGAATATTAATGAAACCTTATACTGTAATTTATCTATTGAGACATGGAGAGACAGAGGGGCCCAAAAAAGTTTATAAGGGACATATTGATATTCCTTTAAGCAGAAAGGGAATAGAGCAGGTTGAAAAAGTCTCAGAAGCGTTAAAGGAAATAAGAGCAAAATATGAATTGGATAAATCTATAATTCTGTCTTCTCCTCTCAAAAGAGCCCTTGAAACAGCTCAAATTCTCAGTAAAAACTTAGAAATTGAAGTTAAATCAATGGATATATTAAAAGAAAGAAGCTTTGGTAAGTGGGAAGGTATGTCAATAGATGAGATTATATCTTCCTATGCAGAGGATTTTGAAAAATGGAGAGAAAATCCAGCTTATTTCTCACCACCTGAGGGTGAAAGTACCATAGAAGTAAGTATTA
The DNA here is from genome assembly GCA_964648755.1 of uncultured Thermodesulfovibrio sp. Lineage (GTDB taxonomy): Bacteria > Nitrospirota > Thermodesulfovibrionia > Thermodesulfovibrionales > Thermodesulfovibrionaceae > Thermodesulfovibrio. Next base: position 6,511 of record CAZYLC010000019.1, on the reverse strand, counting down.
GAGCAAAAAAGGCAATAGAGGAAATACTTAAAAAGTATAAGGGATTTCAGGTATTACTAACTGCTCACGGTGGAATTAACAGAGTTATCTTATGCAATATTCTTAATATCCCTCTTGAAAACATCTTCAGAATTGAACAAGATTTTGCCTGCTTGAATATTATAGAATTTTATGACCTCTATCCCTTGATAAGACTTTTAAATGGTGTTTTCTGGAGATGAACTTTCTTGAAAAATTTTATCTTCTTCTATACCAATGGAAGAAAAATAAATGTTTGGCAGCGCAAAAAAAACTTCCCCTTCCAGTAGTAAGTGTAGGTAATCTTACTTTAGGTGGAACAGGCAAAACTCCCTTTACAATAGAGCTTGCAAAAGAGTCAATTAACAGAGGCTTTAATCCTGTAATTCTAACAAGAGGTTACAAGGGAAAGCTAAAAGGTCCTATTATGGTAAGTTTGGAAAACAAGGCTGATGAAGTTGGAGATGAACCCCTATTAATGGTTGAGGAGGGATTAAAGGTATTCAAAGGGATTGATCGTTACAAAGCTGGAGTTTATGCAATTGAAAGATTAGGATTAACTAAGAATAATAGAGCTTTTTTTATTCTTGATGATGGGTTTCAGCACTGGCTTCTTCATAGAGATTTAGAAATTTTACTCATAGATGGTACAGTTGGGTTTGGAAAATCAAAGCTCTTGCCCCTTGGTCCTCTACGCTCTCCCTTAGAGGAGATTAATAAGGCAGATTTGTTGTTTATCACTAAAAGGGAAAATCAACAACTTGTACAGAAAATAAAGGAACTTGGAGTAAGAGAGATATATTTCTCACCACTAAAGATTCACGGGCTAAGAGATGAGAGGGGAGATTTAATGAGTGCTGAAGGTAAAAAAGCATTTGTCTTTGCGGGAATTGGAAATTTCAAGAGCTTTTTAGATGTTTTAGGGCAAATCAATATTAATGTATTAGGTTACAAGAGATTTATTGATCACAAGTTTTACAGTGAGAGAACTGTTCGCAGATTAATAAGGAATTCTGAGAAGGCAGATCTTCTGATCACAACTAAAAAAGATTTCATAAAAATCCGTGAATACCTCAGCGATTTTAAGGGGAAAATCTGCTATCTCCAAATTTCCCTTGAAATTCCTGAAGATGCTATGGATATTATTTTGAGGCGTCTTGAACAATTCTATTCAACATCATATTGAAAATGAGCTTATGAAAAGGTAAAAGAGCATACCAGTAAAGCCTACCCCATAATCCTTTAGGATAGAAATAGGAAGTTTGAGTAAATACTTCATCGCTTATGGTAAATTCAAGCCAGGCTTTTCCAGGTAATTTCATTTGTGCCTCAAGAAGAAGTCGGCTACCTTCTACAATGTCAATAACCTTCCAGAAATCGATAACATCACCTACTCTTAAGTCTCCTGAAACTCTTCTTCCTCTGTTTAATCCATACCCGCCAAAGAGTTTGTCAATAAAGCCTCTAATACCCCAGAGAAAGTTCAAGGCATACCAACCCCTCTGTCCACCTAGATCTTTGCATATTTCGAAGATTTTTTGTTCCCATTTAGGGTCAACTTTTTTTGAGTATCTGTCCACATAAATAGCCTTTGAAATCTCTGGAATTTTTGGAACATCGCAGACAGTTCCCTTTGAGCTATCACACCAGCGACTTATAACTTGATTTTTTTCAATCTCTTCTATGGCTTTCTTTATAGCTACCTCAAAGGGATTTATTTTTATTTGAGGAAAATATTTTTCAGCATTTTCATTGCTCTTTACTGTTTTTGATTTGAGACCCAATACAAGTTCTCTTGCCAATTCAAAATTAACAGGAGTAAAAAGAACAAGCCAGTAAGAGGAAAGTCTGGGAGATAAAATAGGAACTCCTATTATTAATCTATTTAAACCTAAAACTTCTGCTGTCTTTAACATCATATCTTTGAATGTCATAGGAGGCATGCCAATGTCAACTTTGTCGTGAATTAGTGTATCAGAGAAAATAGCAGCTTTGAGGTATGCTATGACATCATCTATAAATATTGGACAGGTTGGAGTATTCACCCACCGAGGAGTTATCATTATCGGAATTTTCTCCACAAGATTTCTCAGTATCTCAAAGCTTGCACTGCCTGAACCCAAGATTACACTAGCTCTAAACCATGCCACCTTTACTTTTTCAGGATTAGCACTTAGAATCTGTCCTGTTATGTATCTACTTCTAAGATGGGGGCTCGCATCCTTCAGCTCGCCAAGTCCACCAAGATAGATTATCTGCTTTACTCCTGCTTTTTCACAGCAGACTCTAAAATTCTCTGCACTCTGCCTTTCCTTTTCTTCATAATCCCTTCCCTTACCCATCATGTGTATCAAGTAAACGGCAACATCAGTGCCTCTTAGAGCTTCCTCTAAGATTTGAAGATTGAAAGTATCACCCTCATAAATTTGACATTTTTCTAATATTGAATACTCAAGTTTGTTTTTATTCCTAACTAAAAGCCTTATATTAATCTTTTCATTTAATAGGTTATACAGGAGTCTTCTACCAACAAAACCCGTTGCACCTGTGAGTAAAACTGTTTTCATCCTCACTACTCCTTAATTTTTTCACATAGAACTAATTTTCCAATTTTAATGGATTGAGCATTTTCAAACTCCAGTATGGCTTGAGCATATTTTGTATCTATTCTCTCAAGGGAATCTTCTGTTCTAAAATCTCTTGTCCCCACATACTCTGAAATATAAACAAGCTTTGCCTTTCCATATTCTCTATTTGTCTCTCCATCTTTTATGATAAATTTATCTCCTAACTTCAATCTATCAATCCAGAAGCTTTCAATAAAGAGTCTTATCTGGCTCTGTGGTTTTCCTATTATAATTCTTTCATATTTCTCAGGTGTAAGAAGCTCACCAAGTCTAACATCAAACTTATAGAGGAAGCCATCTATGGGAGAACGAAGAGTAAAAGTATCTAAATCCTTTTTTCTTAATTTTGCCTCTTCCTTTGCAACGGCAATCTGTTGTTCAATTAATTTTGCTTCAAGATTTTTTTGAGTTACATTGAACTCAGGGATAATTTCTTCTTTCAATAATTCCTTTTTTCTCCTGAGCTCATCTAAAAGTAAATCAAGTTTTCTCTCATACTCTCTTATTTTAGCTATTGCTAAATAGTATGCTTGCCTCTCTACCTCTGATTCAAGTTCGCAGAGAATTTGTCCTCTTTTTACAGTTTGACCTTCTTTTACATATATTTTCAACACTTTCCTTGGCTGTTGGGGTCCTAAGAAAACCTCTCTCCCTAAGGGTTCTACCCTTCCATATACCCTTATAGGGGAATCTTCAAGGGATGGAGTTTTATTTTTTTCATAGGGAGCAGAGGCTTTGTTAAGAGATGTTTTTATGTATACAAAGCCTATTATTATTGCCAGTGATAATATAAATATGAAAGCAATCTTGCGGGTTTTCATTAAAACCTCCTATTACTGATAATTTTCTTTTGTGTCAGATACAATTTCACCATTCTCTATTTTAATGAGACGATCAGCAAAGGGAAAAACTCTTGAATCATGAGATACGACCAATACAATCCTTTGATCTTCAAGGGCTGACTTTTTCAGTATTTTCATTACAGTGATTCCATTTTCTGCATCCAAAGACGCTGTGGGCTCATCGCATAGAAGAATTAGGGGATCCTTAATCAAAGCTCTTGCTATGGAAACCCTCTGTTTCATACCACCTGAAAGAGACAGGGGCTGCATATGAGCAGTATCTCTTAAGCCTAATTTTTCGAGAAGTCCATAGGCTTTTTGTCTTTGATGTCCTGTTACTTTGGTACCTTGAACAGCATAGGCAAGAAGAATGTTCTCTATAACAGATAAACCTTCTATTAGCATATGCTGTTGGAAGATAAATCCGTAATATTTTAACCTTAACATGGCAGCTTCGTTGTCATTGATTTGGGTCAAGTCTTTATCATTAAGATAGATTTTACCCTCTGAAGGTTTTAACACTAACCCCATTATTGAAAGCAGAGTGGTCTTTCCACTTCCAGAAGGCCCTGATAGAACAACTAACTCTCCAGGAATAAAGGCAAGATTGGTAGAGTGAAGAACTCTTCTTATTTGTCTTCCATCATAAAAGTCTCTTGTTATGTTTTCAAGTTTTAGGATATTCATATTAATGGAATACAGAGGCGGGATCAGTGGCAAGGGCTACCTTAAGGGCGAATAGGGAACCAATTAGGCTTACTATAAATGCTCCTAAGGCAAGGAGAGGAGCTACTTGTAAAGGCAAATAGCTTGGAATTTGAGATTTAACAGTGTAGCTTAGAAGAGTTGAAAGGAGTAAAAATCCAATAAAGATTCCAATAAAGGTTATAAAAAAAACTTCCCCTACCACAATTATAAAAATATCTCTTTTTCTACCCCCTATTGCTCTAATTAATGCAAAATCTTTTTTCCTACTTAGAACACTTGTATACATGGTCAGAGTAATTATAACTACGCCTATCATAATGGCAATAGAGGTGGAAAAGAGAAAACTTCCGCCTATGCCAGTGTTTGTTATGTAGTATTTCCTCGAAAGGCTTGAAAGTTCCTGGGAGCTGAAAACAGAACAATTAGGAAGAATATCTTTGATTTTTTTTATGACACTTTCTTTGTCTGATTTTTCATCTAATTTGACAAGAAGGGCTGAATATCTTCCAGGAGGTGTTTTACTTATCTCTCTTACTTTTTCTAAGGGGGCGAAAAGGAGAGTCCCTTGAAACCCTCTAGCTCCAGTTGATATAGCACCAATTCGGACTCTTTTCTCTCCTATTTCCCTTATTTCATCAAGAGATGGATGCCCTAATTTACTCAAGTCAAGCTTGTCAACAACAATAGCTTCAAGATCTAAGAGAACTCTCTCATCGGAGCTATAAAAACTCCACGGTCCTCCTGCAATTCGGGGTCTTCTTACCCCTATAACTCTAAC
>CAZYLC010000019.1:0-1528 GCA_964648755.1 uncultured Thermodesulfovibrio sp. | reverse complement strand
AGGAACCATCACCTCTTCTGAATAAAGCGCTTCCAATCAAGAGGGGCTCAATCCATTCAACTTGGCCAATACCTATGACTCTATCGATGTAAGCTCCTGAAATTAAATTTCCCGAGTCAGAGTTTCTTATGTTTTTGCTCATAATCCAAACATCGGCATTACTATGGTCAGGCAGAACACTCATTAAGTTGAGTAATCCAAAAAAAACAGATAGCTGCTGCCCAACTAAAAAGATTATTGCTACTACTCCTAAAACTGCACCTGCTGTTGATGAACGATCATGAATTGCTATTTTTATGGCTACCCAAAGCCTCATAGGATTTCCTCTATTAAAATTTCATGGCATCGGTTAAAGTTTTCTGCTACTCTAACCCCTCTTTCAGTCAACAAAGAACGGGACATCATTGCTCCTCTGCCACCTAATATAAATTTAACGGAAGGGTGAGCTTTTTTAATCATTTCTATAGTTTTAAGAGTTTCCTCAAGCATGGATAGCATAGTGAAAACAAGAATAATTGCAGGGGGCTTGAATTTATTAACTGCCTTAAAAATTTGTTCTGCAGGGAGACCTCTACCAAGATTTTTTGTAATCCATCCCTTTAACTCTAAGAAAGTCTCTAATAATATTGATGCTAAGTCATGTTGATCTCCGGGGACACAACTAAGCAAGATGTTTCTTTCATAATTAATTTGAGGAGTCTTAAGGAAAGTTAAGTAGTAAAGTAACTTCCCAATATTTACTGTGGAAATATGTTCCTCAAATATTTCCAGTTTGTTTTTTTCCCATAGAAGGCCTACCTTTTCAACAGCGGGAATAATCAGTGAGATAATTATTTCCTCAGGATGGGTTTTTTCAAGAAGAGAACTTGTGAATTTCTTAATTTCTCTAAAGTCGCCCAAGAGTAGTAAATTGAGAAAATTTTTCAAATCCCCATTGGACTCCACATCTACAAATTGAGTCTCCCTAATAATCAGGGGTATATCCTCTTTAAGTCTTTTTAGAGGATTTGCCAATTCATTACACTCGGGAGACTTGAGCCAGCCGAGTATTGTCATAATCCAGCAATCAACAATGAGATTAATAGCATTTATTCCTAAGTTCTGAGCATAAAAAAGATTTATATACCATTTAATTTCTTCCCTTAATGCTTCAAAAAGATTATACTTATAGACAATCCTTAGCAATTTTCCAAATTCCCTCACGTATTCACTTGCAAAGGGGCAGTAAGGTTTCATTTTGATTATCTCATGGTGTTCACATTCAAGGGCTATTCTCTTTAAAACCATGGCAAGGAGGTTATTGTATTCTTCGTTGAAAAGATTTGAAGCTGATGGAGAGATTTTATCCATTTAGTGACTATGCCCTTGTTCTGAATGTCCGCCTGCAATTAGATAAATTGTTTCTGAATTAGAAAGATTCTCAAAAAACAGGCTTTCCTCTCCTGCAATATGGAAAGCTTCTCCTTCAGTGAGTATTCCTTCCCATATGCCTGTAACCTTAACTTTTCCTTTTAATATGAGGACAATT
>CAZYLC010000018.1:26904-29786 GCA_964648755.1 uncultured Thermodesulfovibrio sp. | reverse complement strand
TGTTATATTTACAGGACAGGTACCCACTTTTTTAATTGGTAATGATGCCTTTCAGGAAGCAGATATCATAGGTATCACAAGGCCTTGCACAAAATACAATATTCTTGTAAAAGATGTTAAAGACCTCGCAAGGCAGGTAAGAGAAGCCTTTTATATAGCTACCTCAGGAAGACCAGGCCCTGTTCTTATAGATCTACCTAAGGATGTAACTCAAGGAAAAGCTGAATTTGTCTGGCCAGAAAAAGTTCATATAAGAAGTTATAACCCTACATATGAAGGAAATATTTACATGATAAAAAAGGCTGCTCAAGAGATTGCTAAAGCCAAAAAGCCTGTTATTATAGCAGGTGGTGGCTGTGTAATCTCTGAAGCCCATGAACATCTGAAAGAACTTGCTGAGTTTACCCAGATTCCAGTTACAAATACCCTCATGGGACTCGGAAGTTTTCCAGGAACCCATGAACTATTTTTAGGAATGCTCGGAATGCATGGAACTTACTATGCAAACATGGCAGTTCAGAATGCAGATTTAATAATTGCTATTGGAATGAGATTTGATGATAGAGTTACAGGAAAGACAGATGCCTTCGCACCAAATGCTAAAATTATTCATATAGATATTGACCCAACGTCTATTCGGAAAAATGTAAGAGTGGATATCCCCATAGTTGGAGATGTAAGTAAAGTTTTGCAGGCATTAAATAAAGTGCTCAAAGAGGAGATCAAGCCTCAATGGGAAGAAATTAGAAAAGCCTGGCTGAAGCAAATTGCTCAATGGAAAAAAGAACACCCTCTTACTTATGAATTTGATCCTGAGGTTATTAAACCTCAGTATGTGGTTGAAAAAATTTACGAAATAACAAAAGGTGAAGCAATAATTACAACAGAAGTTGGGCAGAATCAGATGTGGGCAGCTCAGTTTTATAAATATAATAAGCCAAGAAGATGGGTAAGTTCAGGGGGACTTGGTACAATGGGATATGGATTTCCTTCTGCTATAGGTGCACAGCTTGCCTGTCCTGATAGGACGGTAATAGATATTGCGGGGGATGGTAGTATTCAGATGAACATCCAGGAACTTGCTACAGCTGTAATATACGATTTGCCTGTTAAGGTTGCCATAATAAATAACAGCTATCTTGGTATGGTAAGGCAATGGCAAGAACTTTTTTATGGAGAGAGATATTCCCATACTTATTTAAGTACGGCTCCAGATTTTGTTAAAGTAGCCGAAGCCTACGGTGCTGTTGGCCTTAGAGCAACAAAGCCCAGTGAAGTAGAGCCTGTAATAAAAGAAGCATTATCAATTAGAAAGCCTGTATTTATGGATTTTGTAGTTGACTGGAAAGAAAAGGTCTATCCCATGGTTCCACCTGGAGCTCCTATTGATCAGATGATTTTTGAAGAGAAGAAGAAAGAACGCAAGCTAAAAGCGGTTAAATAGGAGGATACTGTGAGACATACAATATCTGTGCTTGTAGAGAATAAATTCGGAGTTTTAGCAAGAATAGCTGGCCTTTTCAGCGGTAGAGGTTACAATATCGAAAGTCTTTCAGTGGGAGAGACAATAGATCCACAAATATCTGTTATGACAATTGTTACTACAGGAGATGATAGAGTTATTGAGCAGATTACAAAACAACTTAATAGACTTGTTGATGTTATAAAAGTGGTTGATTTAACCGAAATTGAGCATGTTGAAAGAGAAATGGTCTTAATGAAAGTTGCACCAAGAAAGGAAAATAGACTTGAACTACTAAAAACCGTTGAGATATTTAGAGGCAGAGTTGTTGACTCAGGCCCCACAACTTATACCATAGAAGTTACCGGGGATGAGAAGAAGATTCAAGCATTTATTGAATTAATGAAACCTTTAGGGATAAAGGAATTTGTCAGAACAGGTAAAGTAGCCATTCCAAGAGAGATATCTCAAAAAAAATAATAAAAAATCAATAAAGAGGAGGAGTAAATGGCAAATAGAGGAAAAGTTTATCTTATTGACGTAACAAATAGAGATGGTGTTCAGACTTCAAGAATTCTGCTTCCTAAGCTTTCAAAAACGTTGTTAAATTTATATCTGGATGAGATGGGTGTTTATCAGAGTGAAATTGGATTCCCTACATTAAAGCATGAAATAAATTACATTAATGCAAATCTTGAACTTGCTGAAAAAGGTGCCTTTAAGAGAATTCATCTTGAAGGATGGGCAAGAGCAATTCCCGAGGATGTGGAATTGGCATTTAAAAACTGCCCAAAGATTAAACATCTTAATCTTTCAGTATCTACCTCTGAAATAATGATTCAGGGCAAATTTCAGGGAAGAAAGACATGGGATGATATTGTAAAAGGGATGTATAATGCAGTAAAGCTTGCTAAGGAGCTCGGAGCAGAAACAGTTGGATTCAACGCTGAAGATGCATCCCGCACAGAATTAAGCAGATTAATTGAATTTATCTTAGCAGGAAAAGAGGCAGGTGGAGATAGATTTCGTTACTGTGATACTTTAGGATGTGAAGACCCAATAACAATATATGAAAGAATTCACACCCTTGCACTGGCAACAAGATTTCCTATTGAAATGCACTGTCATAATGATCTTGGAATGGCAGAAGCAGTTTCAGTAGCAGGTGCACAGGGAACTGTAGAAGCTGGAGTTGATAGTTACATAAATACAACCGTTAATGGATATGGTGAAAGGGCTGGAAATGCAGATTTAGTGTCAACTATTCTTGCTCTTAAGTTTTCTCATGGTTTAACAGAAAAATGTCCCTTAGATGAAAATATCAATCTCCATGTGTCATGGAAAATTGCTAAATATGCCTCCTATGCATTTAATATACCCATTCCAATCAATCAACCTGGAGTGGGTGCAAATGCCTTTG
>CAZYLC010000018.1:14569-26894 GCA_964648755.1 uncultured Thermodesulfovibrio sp. | reverse complement strand
ACATGCAGATGGTGTTCTTAAAGACCGTTCCAATTATGAGCTTTACTCACCAGAGGATGTAGGTCGCGGAGAGCCAGAATTGCTTGAAACAGGAAGAATTATAACAACTGGAGAATATGGTGGTATCAAGGGATTTAGATATGTATATAGCAAACTCGGAATAGAGTTTCATGACGATAATGAAGCAAGAAATATTTTAGAACTTGTTCAGTATGCTAATTTGCATACCCAGAAGCCTCTTACTGATGATGAATTAAAACTTATTGCTACCTATCCTGACGTAGTCAGGCAGATTCTTACAGTAACACCTTAAGGAGGAGCAAAGGGAATGTATAAAATTACTCTAATCCCTGGAGATGGAATTGGTCCTGAAATTTCTGATGCCATGAGAAAAGTTGTTGAAGCCACTGGTGTTAAAATTAATTGGGAGATTCAAGATGCCGGTGAAGAAGTTTATTTAAAAGAGGGGAATCCTCTTCCAGACAGAGTACTTGAGTCAATAAAGAAAAACAAGATTGCTATAAAAGGACCTATAACAACTCCTGTGGGAACGGGCTTTAGAAGCGTTAATGTTACCCTAAGACAAGCCCTTGACCTTTATGCCTGTGTGAGACCATGTAAAAGCTTCAAAGGTGCTAAAACAAAATACGAGAATATAGATCTTGTAATAGTTAGAGAAAACACCGAGGATCTCTATGCTGGAATAGAGTTCAAAAAAGGTGAATCGGACACCTTAGAACTGATAGATTTCATAGAGTCTAAAGCAGGTAAGAAAATAAGAAAAGACTCAGGTATCAGTATAAAGCCTATTTCTGTTTTTGGAACAGAGCGGATTGTTAGATTTGCTTTTGAGTATGCAAGAAAGAATGGTAGAAAAAAGGTTACAGCGGTTCATAAGGCAAACATTATGAAGTTTAGTGATGGATTGTTTCTTGAAGTAGCAAGAGATGTTGCAACCCGATATCCCGATATTGAATTTGAAGATAAAATTGTTGATAATATGTGCATGCAATTGGTTCAAAAGCCAGAACTTTACGATGTTTTGGTATTACCTAATTTGTACGGAGATATTATAAGTGACCTTGCAGCAGGGCTTATCGGTGGACTCGGACTTGCCCCCGGAGCTAATATTGGAGATGAATATGCTGTTTTTGAGCCAACCCACGGGAGTGCGCCTAAATACAAGGGATTAAATAAAGTTAATCCCTTTGCCATCATACTCAGTGCAGTTATGATGCTTAGACATCTCGGAGAATTCGATGCAGCGGCTAAGATTGAAAATGCTATAGCTCAAATTATTGAAGAAGGTAAATTCGTAACTTATGATATGAAATCTTCAGATGATTCAAATCCGCCTGTAGGTACTCAGGAGGTTGCAGAGGCTTTAGCCAAGGAAATAAAAAGTTATTGATAATTTTTGAGATATTAATTAAATTATTTTATTATTATGAATGAAATTTTCCTTATACTTTTTCTGATTCTTTTCAATGGTATTTTCTCAGCAGCCGAAATAGGAGTTGTAACATTAAGAAGGTCAAGGCTTCGGCAACTAATTGAAGAAAAGAATCCCAATGCTTTGATTGTAGAAAAGTTCAAGGAAAATCCTGATAAATTTCTTGCTACAATTCAGGTTGGAATTACTCTCATCGCAAGTTTAGCATCAGCAGTGGCTGGTGCTTATGCTGTAAAGAATATTAAGCCTTTATTTGAGACTGCTCCTATAAAATTTATATCAGCTTCTGCAGAGGCGCTATCAATTACTATAGTTGTTATTATTGTAACTTATATATCTGTTGTAATAGGAGAACTTATTCCAAAATCAATTGCCCTTTCTAATCCCGAATGGGTGAGTCTCAGAACGTCTAAATTCATAGATTTTTTCTCAAAGATAACATATGTTCTTGTAAAAATTCTCACTAAAACGACAAATTGGATATTAAAACCCTTTGGATTAAAAGCTTTTTCTGAAAGAGGGTTTATTTCTCAAGAAGAATTGAAATTACTTATAGAAGAGGGAGAGGAAAAAGGCATCTTTGAGCCTGAAGAAAGACAATTAATACATAGTGCCTTTGGTTTTGCCGATATTATGGTCAAAGAGATAATGGTTCCTGCTCCTCAGATGGTGACCGTAAGTGTATACATGAATGTTGAGGAAATTAAGCAGATAATAATGGAAGAACAGTTTTCCCGTTATCCAGCTATTGGAAAGGATTTTAATGATATAAGAGGGGTTTTATTTGCAAAGGATTTTTATAATCTACTCATTAAAAATCCAGAAGGCAAAACAGATATTAAAAAAATCTTAAAACCTCCTATGTTTGTTCCTGAAACTATGAAAATTAATATTCTTTTAAATGAGATGCAGAAAAAAAGGGTTCATATGGCAATAGTTGTCGATGAGTATGGAGTAGTAACTGGTTTAGTAACCCTTGAAGATATTCTTGAAGAACTTGTTGGAGAGATAAGAGATGAATATGACATTGAAACTCCTGTTGTTACTCTTCATGATGGCTCTATGATAATAGATGCAGGTATTTCAGTTAGAGATTTGAAAGAAGACTACGGAATAGAAATCGAAGAATCTGAAGAGTATGAAACACTTGGAGGATTTATTTTAACATCACTTCAGAGAATTCCTGTTGTAGGAGACACTGTTTCTATTAATGATAAGATTTTTCGGGTTATCGAGATGGTCGGACAAAGAATATCAAAAATTAAGTATGAGAATAAACCAATAGATGAGACAAAATAGATTATCCTATTATAAAAAATGCTTATTGGTATTATTAGACATCTTTCAATTAAGATGAAATATGTCTCTAATAATTCATAATATAGTTGAAAAATTTAGAGACTTTTTATATAAATTTAGCTTTTCAGATGAATTAGCCATATTTGGTATCATCCCCATTAAAATTAAAGAAATTGCAGATGTATTGCTTTCAGAGGGATTAAGATTTGTTCATTTAACAGCTTTAGACTTTTCAAAAGAAAAAAATAAGCTTGAGTTAAACTATTTCTTTTCCTCTTTTGAAAATAAATTAAATCTTATTGTTAAATCGGAAGTTGATGTATCTAATCCGACAATCTTTTCATTAACTGATATCATCCCAGGTATTACATGGGCTGAAAGAGAATGTAAGGATCTATTTGGAATAAATTTTGAAGGTCATCCTGATCCAAGAAGACTTGTTCTTCCCGATGACTGGCCAGATTCTCTTTATCCTCTAAGAAAAGAGTTTTCCTATAATTTAAAGCCTTCTGTTAAATTAGAGGGTGCTGTAGAGCTAAAAAAGCCTACTGAAGGTAGAACAGTGATTCCTCTTGGACCTTTTTATCCTTCTCTGGAAGAACCTGCCTATTTCAGACTTATTGTCGAGGGAGAGGAAATTGTAGATTTTGATTACAGAGGGTTTTATGTTCATAGGGGTATTGAAAAACTTGCGGAAAGCGCTTTGAATTATCAACAGATCCCCTTTCTTGCTGAGAGAATTTGCGGAATCTGCGGATTTGTTCATTCTACTGCCTACTGTCAAGCGGTAGAGAAGGCTGGTGATATAGAGATTCCTGTTAGAGCAAAATATATAAGAACGATGTTTCTTGAACTTGAAAGAATTCATAGTCATCTTTTATGGGTCGGCTTAGCAGCTCATATTATTGGTTTTGATACTCTTTTTATGCAGGCATGGAGAATCCGTGAACCTGTAATGTATCTATGTGAAATCATAACTGGTAATAGGAAAACTTATGGAATAAATATTGTAGGTGGAGTAACAATTGATGTATTACCAGATCATCTTAAAGACATGGAACGTGTCATAAGGGAGATTGAAAAAGAAGTAATTGAATTGAAAGAAATTATTTTGGATGATGAGGTTATTCAGTTGAGATTTAAAAATGTGGGAATTCTTATTGAAGAAGAAGCGAAGAAATTTTTTGTAGGCGGACCCGTAGCAAGAGCTTCTGGTATAGACATTGATATTAGGAGGAATTTTCCCTATGCTGCCTATTCGGAGATTGATTTCAGGACACCTTTGCGTAAAGATGGGGATATTTGGGCAAGAACTATAGTTAGACTTGAGGAAATTTTAATATCTATAAATATTCTAAGACAGATTATTAATTATATACCTGAGGGAGATACTTCAGTTAAATTTTCAAAAATAGAACCCTGGAAGGAGGCTATATCTTATATAGAAGCTCCAAGAGGACAACTCTTTCATTATGTAATGACAGGCCCTGAGGGAAGACCTTATCGCTGGAGTGTGAGAGCGCCTTCTTATCAAAATTATCAGGCTCTTTCGGTTTTACTCAAAGGCGGTTCAATAGCAGATGCACCCCTTATAATTGCCAGTATTGACCCATGTTTTTCATGTACAGAGAGATATGAAACCATAGATCTAAAAGACAAAAGTGTTAAAATCTATACTGCTGAGGAATTAAAAAAATGCTTAAAAGTAAGATAAAAGCCCTTTTACTTTCATCAAGACATAAAAAAATAACAAGAGCCTATCCCTTTGTTCCTCTAAAACCGCCGGAAAATCTAAGAGGAAAATTGGAAGTTCTTTCAAATAAATGCATTGGTTGTGGAAACTGTGTAAGAACCTGTCCTTCGAGACTTATAAAGATTGAAAATGTTGATGATGAAAAAATTGTGATATTTTCATCGGGTAGATGTATTTACTGCGGAAGATGCGCTGCTGCATGCCCAGAAAAAGCCATTCAGATTACCCATGAATATGAACTTGCTACGGAAAATAAAAAGGATTTGGAGATTGTAGTTAGATTAAAGATGGTCAAATGCCTTCAATGCGGGAAACCATTTATTGTTGAAAACATGTTAAATAAACAGATAGAAAGATTAGAGGAAAAAAGCGAAGAACAGATTAACAGGCTTAAAATATGTCCTGAATGCAAAAGAAAATTGCAGAATAAAACTATTTAACTTATGGAACTTTTGATAACTACATTAATTACACCTTTCATGGGAGCTCTTATATGTCTTTTTTTTAGAGGAAGAGGAGCTGGAGTTTTTGCTTCCCTCTTTGTCCTATTGACTCTTTATCTCAGTAGTATAAATATATTTTCTACACAAAAATTTAATTATGATTACTTGTTTTTCAGGTGGCTCAATATAAATCTAAGCTTTGGATTACTTAATGACTCTTTAACCTCAATTATGCTTATTTTGATAATTGTTATAGGCCTATTTGTTATCTTTTATTCTTTAGGCTACATGTCTCCTCAGAATATAGACCATCCATTTTACAGTCCCTACGGAAGTTACTATTTTCTCATGCTTCTTTTTATAGGATCAATGATAGGAATTGTTACAGCAACAAATTTCTTACAGATATTTTTCTTTTGGGAAATAACTACTCTTTGTTCATGGGCATTGATTTCCTATACCAAAGAAAAGAAGGCTCTTTTCTCTGGACTAAAGGCATTCATAATGACCCATATAGGAGGACTTGGTTTTTTAATTGCTTTAGCATTAATGTATACAGAAGCTAAATCTTTTGATTTTTCTGTTTTCAATTCCCTATCAACTTCAACAAGTTTTATTGTCTTGGCTCTTTTATTTTTTGCTGCTTCTGCAAAATCTGCTCAAATTCCTCTCTTCACATGGCTTCCAGACGCTATGGTTGCCCCAACACCAGTGAGTGCTTACCTGCATGCTGCTGCGATGGTTAAAGCAGGAGTGTATTTAATTGCAAGAATTTATATCTCCAACACAATTCTCTCTGAAAGTTTCGCCTTTCTTGTAGGAGTTATCTCTATACTTACAATGATTATTTCTGTAATTTTATATTATTTTCAGGATGATTTAAAAAAACTACTTGCCTATTCTACAATAGGACATTTAGGCTACATTCTTTTTGGAGTCTCCCTTGGAATTTTTGGCTCAAAAACAGGTGGAATGGGAGGAATTTTTCATATAATAAATCACGGTTTTGCTAAAGGATTACTTTTTCTCTCTGTAGGTGGCATTGCCTATGCTACAGGTTCAAAAAGTATAAGTGAATTAAAGGGTTTGAGTCTCAAATTCCCCTTATTTACTGCTTGTTTTTTAGTAGGTATGTTTGGCATAGTGGGAGTCCCACCATTTTCAGGTTTCTGGAGTAAATTTATGATTTTTACAGGAGCCTTTGAACTGAAATATAGCTATCTTGCAATTTTTGGAGCCCTTGCTATTTTAGAGAGTATTCTTTCCTTCTGTTGGTATATTTTTGTGGGTCATAAAGTCTTCTTTGGTCCTTCATCAGAGAAAGTTTTGAAAGCTAATATTAAAGTTCCTTTTTCAATGCGATTAAGTTTAATAGGTCTTTTAATCCTCAGCCTTCTTTCACCTTTGATTGGCTATCCTTTCGTCAAAGCCCTTTTTGGAGGCAATTAAATGGAACTTTTACATTATTTAAATATATCAATAATTGCGCTCTTAGTGGGAGTTATATTTAATACGTTGATAAAAAATAAATCAATCTCTGGTATTATTAGTATACTTTCAACTTCCCTTTTTTCATCAGCTCTTTTGTTTTTTTCACTAAATATAATAGTAGCAAAAACAATTATTGAGCAAAAGTTTTTCTCATTAAATCCTCTTTTGAATTCTTCTTTTTTTATATCCATCGATTCCCTTTCTGCTTTGTTCTTGCTAATAATAGCTATCGTTTCTTTATGTGTGACAATTTTTTCCTGGAAATATTTAGAGATATATAAAGAGCAGTCTTCGAGGAGATTCTATCCTTTACTTCTATTACTTTTTTTATCAGCTGTAGGTCTTGTCATAGTCAGGGATCTATTGTTTTTTATTATTTTCTGGGAGTTAATGACATTGATTTCATGGCTACTTGTAATTTTTGAAAGAGAGAAAAAAGATGCTCTAAAAGGTGGACTTCAGTATTTTATTGCTACTCACGTGGCAACAGCAT
This sequence comes from uncultured Thermodesulfovibrio sp., assembly GCA_964648755.1. Lineage (GTDB taxonomy): Bacteria > Nitrospirota > Thermodesulfovibrionia > Thermodesulfovibrionales > Thermodesulfovibrionaceae > Thermodesulfovibrio. Next base: position 19,962 of record CAZYLC010000018.1, on the reverse strand, counting down.
TTTTAATCTTATCTGCTGTAATTCTCTATTCTTATAGTAATGACTTTAATTTTACTGAAATCAAAAAGAGTCTTTTTATACTCTTAGAGAAAAACTTCCTATTAGCTCATTTTGTATTATTTTCCATATTAATAGCCTTTATCACGAAAGCAGGCATTCTTCCCTTTGGTTTTTGGTTACCCAATGCCTATCCGCAGCCACCATCATCAGCCTCTTCCTTTTTTGGAGGAGTAATGTCAAAACTGGCAGTTTACGCGATTCTTAGATTTTTCCTCTCTGTTGCACCCTTGTCATATGATACTCAGATTTGGGGATTCCTAATAGCTATAGCAGGAGTTTTCTCAATTTTTATTGGAACTATTGCTGCATTAACTCAGGATGAAGCAAAAAGATTGATGTCTTTTCATGCAATAGGGCAGGTGGGCTATATGTTACTCGGAATAGGAATAGGTATTTATTTTATAACTGTCAACCCTTTTTTAGGAATTATAGCGCTTGCTGGAGGATTACTACATGTTTTTAATAATTCCATTTATAAAAGTCTTTTATTCCTTAATGCCGGTACAATTTTGTATAAAACTGGCACAACAGATCTTAATAGAGTATCTGGGTTAATCAAAGTAATGCCTCTGACTGCTATGACAGCTATAGTGGGTTCTTTATCAATTGCGGGTGTTCCACCTTTTAATGGATTTACATCAAAACTTCTCATTTTTGAATCATCTATAGGTACATCAAGGGTAAATGAATCTTTTTTTATGGTAAAATTTGCTTTTATAATATTTGGAATTATCTCTGTTTTTATATCAGCGATAACCTTAGCTTCATTCCTTAAATTCGTAAATTCTGCTTTCATGGGTAAATTACAGGGATTAAAGGATGACAAAAAAAGAATACCCTTGAGTATGACCTTTCCTCAAATTATCCTTGCATTCATATGTATAATTACAGGCTTATTTCCAGCAATTCCTTTAGAGTTAACTTATAACGCCCTCTCATCAGCAACTAATCTGACTTTACCATCTTTTTCATCAGTATTTTTATCAAGCCTTGCAGGAGTAAGTATAAACTTTTGCCAAAACTGTAAGGAAACAGGAGTTTGGTTTCCTATTTTTGTGATTTTTTCAGTCACTATTCTCTCATTAATTATTTTTATTTTTGAAATATATGCACAGGCACCAAAGAGAGAAGTAGAAACCTGGTATGGTGGAAAAGAACACTCACCAGAAGAGGTAACCTACGTAGGACACAGTTTTTATCAACCTTTCAAGGAAATGGTAAGCTTTAGAATTGGTAAAATTCAGTTCAGGGGACTTTATCCTGCCGAGATACCCCCAATTAAAATTTCCTTTCCCCTATGGATTAAAAAACTTCTTCAGCCTGATGAATGGTTTTATTATCCCTTGTCAAATGTAGTGGTAAGAATTTTCAATTGGGTTGAATATTATTATGAGAGGTTAAGTATAAAATACATGGCTTGGATTGTATTAGGAGGGATTTTAGTTATGTTTTTTGTTTTTTATTTAGCTGGAGTAATATTATGAGTTTTGGATGGCTAATTTCCTCTGCAGTCATCAATATATTTGTTGTTTTATTGCTGTCTCCTTTTTTTGATGGATTTACAAGAAAAGTAAGAGCATTAATTCAAAGCAGAGTTGGTCCACCTCCTTTGCAGTCCTATTACGATATTTTAAAACTTATGGGGAAAGAGGATTTAAAGTCTACTATTAATCCTCTTTTCAGAATTTCTCCTTATCTTTCTATTATTAGTATAGGCATAGCATCTCTTCTTATACCGATTACTGATTTCAATCCACCTTTTAACTTTTGGGGTGATATTTTTCTATTTATTTATATAATCACCGTTGTTGGAATAGCCATTATTATGACTGCATCTGCTTCGGAAAATCCTTTTGCTTATGTAGGAGCTTCTCGTAAGATGATGCTTCATCTTTCAGTGGAGCCGATACTCGCTATTGCCTTAATAACAGGAGCTATAAATGCAGGTTCCTTTAAGATTGGAGATATTGTATCCTGGTATTATTCAAATGGACCCAATATTTCAATGCTTTTAGCTACTGTATGCGTCTTTCTTTCTCTACAGGCGCTAATTGGTAAGATTCCCTTTGATATATCAGAGGCTGAGCAGGAAATCGCAGAGGGAGTGTTAATTGAATTAAGTGGACCTAAATATGCCTGTGTAAAATGGGCAAATATGTCAAGACAGGTGCTATTCTGTCTTGTTTTCTCCCAGATTTTCATACCCTGGCCTATGACAGAGAATTTTTTATTAAATCTAATAATTTCCCTTATTAAGGTTACAATAATAATTTTTATAAGCACTCTAATCGAGGCTCTAAATCCCAGATTGAGAATTGACCAAGCACTTAAATACAATTTAACTCTTGCAGGATTTTCAATAACAGCAATTTTTTTAGCTCTTTTAGGAGTTTGAGATGGAGATAATTTATATGGCTCTTTTATTCTTTACCTTTGTTGCTGGTGAATCAAGAAACCTTAAATTGGCATCTTACATCTTAATGCCTCAGGGCATTCTAATTGCTATCTCTGTATTTATTTTTGCTCACATAAAGGGTATATCTTCTTTTTATGTTGTGGCTCTATTAGACCTTGTTGTGAGAGCTTTTTTAATGCCTACAGTGTTAATAATCCTTCTTAGAAGTAGACTTGAAAAGGAAGATAAACCTATAATAACTCATCCTCTTTCAATTGCTTTATCAATAGTAGTTTTATCTGTTGGCTATAATTTTATTGATACAGTTAGAAGTACAAATTTTTCCAATGTGCTTTCTTGTTTTACTGCTGGTTTTATTCTATTCATATATGGTTTATTTTTGCTCCTATCAAAAAGAGATATGGTGAAGATGATAATTAGCTTTTTCATCTTAGAAAATGGAATTCACTTATTCATAATCAGTATGCTCCCTCAAATACCTAAAATAATAGAACTGGGACTTACCTTCAACTTCATACTTGCCATATTATTTTTTATTTATATAACAATAAAATTCAATATGCTAAGTATAATGGAGCAGGTAAAAAGAATGAAAACAGAGAAAGAAATTTTTAAATTGTAGGAGAATAAAGAATGAATTCTGAAGTATTTCTCTATTCTCTTAGCTACATTGCACCTTTATCAGCAGGATTAATAATTTTTTTATTTCGTGGAAATTTAAAATTAAGTGCATTTTTCTCTGTCCTTTCAATTTTTATAGCCACTTACGGAACCTATAAAGGCTTTTATAAACTAAACGAGAGTGGTTTAAAATTTCTACAGATTGGAGAAGTTTTATATTTAGACGGTTTTAGCATCTTCATGCAGTTTATGGTTGAATTTGTAAGTCTTTTTGTCATCCTCTATTCTTTAAAGGATATTCCTTTACTCTATAGCCATAGAAAAGATAAATTTCATACCTATTTTTCTACAATAATTCTTTCAGTAGGCTGTATGAACCTTGCTTTTGCTCTTGATAATCTTTTTCTTGTCTATATTGCCCTTGAATTAAGTAGCATCATCACTGTTTATCTAATAATATTTAATTTAAATAGGGAAGCTGTTAAAGCAGGTTTCAAGTATCTTCTCACAGTTAATGTAGGTATACTATTTAGCTTATTGGGGCTTGTTCTTGTTTCCTACCATACAGGAACAGATGTCTTAATTAGTAATATTGGGCAGGCTGTAGGTTTACTCGATAAAAATATTGCACTTTTATGTGCAGGATTACTTATCATTGGTTTTTTTACAAAAGCTGGGCTTGTTCCCTTTCATGTATGGTTACCTGAAACCTATTCTGAAGCACCAACAGCCATAACAGTTTTTATGGCTGGAGCTGTAACAAAGATAGGATTTTATGGATTAGGCAGAACAGTTACAGCCTTTGCCTTTAATCTTGAGGAGATAAAAATTTTGGTCATAATTCTTTCCTCTTTAAGCATGTTGTTTGGAGCAATACTTGCCTTTAATCAGAAGGACATCAAAAAGCTCATTGCCTATTGCAGCATTAGTGAAATGGGATTTATAGCATCAGCACTTGTTTTAAATAATTATGTTGGAATATTTGGAGGAGTATTTCATCTTTTAAATCACACACTTATGAAAGGAGCTTTATTTTTCTCATTGGGAATATTAGTTTATATTTATAAAAGTAAAAATATAGAGGAAATAAAAGTTTTTAATAATAAAATCCCTCTAATTATTTTACCTTTTTTTGTTGGGGCTTTGGCAGTAGGAGGAATGCCTCCCTTTAGCAGCTTTTTAAGTTCCCTTACTATTCTTTTTGCCCTTGCAGAGGAAAAATTTTTATGGACTGTTGTAATCATGGCTTTTTCAGGTTTTATAAGCACGGTTGCCCTTTTAAGATGTGCTAATTCTATGTTCTGGAGTAAAGGAGATAAAGGAGAAATAAAAAGTATTAAATCCCTTCCTATTATATTAATCCTTTGTTCTATTCTATTTGCGCTAATACTTATTCTCATTGGAATTTATCCTGAAATTCTCTATACTTTGATTGACAGCGCAGCTAAAGGAATAATTAATGCAAATCACTAAGGAGGATGGTAATGTCTTTGCTGAAAAAATTAGCTCATAAAACATTAAAGAAATCTGTATGGATATTCCATGTAAATACAGGAGCCTGTAATGGCTGTGATATAGAACTTTTGGATATTCTTACTCCTTACTATGACATAGAGAGATTTGGTATGAAAGCTGTAAGTTCTCCCCGTCATGCAGATGCTCTTGTTATATCAGGACCTGTTACTCGTCCAACCGTTGATTTTGTTAGAAGAGTTTATGAAGCTACACCAGAGCCTAAAATTGTCATTGCTCTTGGTTCCTGCGCTACTGCTGGCGGAATATGGTTTGACAGTTACAATGTTGTTGGGGGAGTGGATAAAATTATTCCTGTTAATTTATATATTCCAGGCTGCCCTCCGCGTCCAGAGGCAATTCTTTTCGGAATTGCAAAGGCTTTAGGAATATCTAAAGAGAAAATAAAACCTCTGATTGTTGAAGAAATTGAATCTTGAGGAATTTTTTAAAAATTTAACTGGTAAAGTATTGATTGCGGGTATAGGAAATCCTCTGCGGGAAGATGACGCTGTAGGTTCTTACATTGCAAGATCAATAAAAGATAAAGTAAAGGCAATTATTTTAGATTGTGAGGATAGCCCTGAAAGTTATCTTGGTAAAATAATAGAATACAAACCAGATAGGATTATTTTTATAGATGCTTTAGATATGAAATTAGAGGCAGGAACTTTAATTTTTTTTGGTGCAGATAACCTTGAAGGAGCAAAAATATCAACCCATAATACATCCCTGAAGCTTTATATTGATTTTATAAAGAAAAATGTTAATACATCTGTGTTTA
>CAZYLC010000018.1:7672-14484 GCA_964648755.1 uncultured Thermodesulfovibrio sp. | reverse complement strand
CTTCTTACAATAAATTTGTAGAATAAAACTATTAAAGTTACCACGCCTAAGGATAGGAAGACCTCCATCCATGTGGGATAGTATTTTTCGCTGAAAGGTATATACCAATTATAGGCAATCAAGGAAATATTAAATCTGTTAAGTATCACACCAAAAGCCACTAAGAAGGCTGCGATTCTAACAAGGCGAGCATTTCCCATTTTGATTGAATTAATTAAAATCAATGCAGGAAGAAACACGAATCCAATAATTTCGAAAAGATACAGGTAGCCATAAAGGGTGGAAAGATAATGCCAGGTTTCATAATGGGCAAGGTCTAATATTTTTAGAAGGAGATAAACAAATAGGGCTGCGACCAAAGCTTTAGCAAGTCCTAAGGTTTTCAGATTAAAATCCCTTTCTTCAAAATTAATGACCTTTTCTTTAAAAACTTTATGTGATATGGTGCTCTCTATTATAACCATTGATATACCAGCAAATATTGCTGAAATAAGGAAAAATAGAGGAAGCAATGCAGAATACCAAAGAGGATGAACTTTTGTCGGTGCTACTAAAAAAAGCCCTCCAAGAGCAGATTGGTGACCACCTGCGATTATAACTCCAAAGACAGTTGCCCAAATGCCAAGTTTTGAGAAGAACTCTTTAAGTCTATCTTTACCTAACCATTCAAATAGAACTGGTGACCACTCAATTAGACAAATCATTATATATAAAAAGAAGTGCCAGGCAATTAAGAATAAGATAGAATCTAAACCCCATGACCAGCCGATTACATAGAAAACTCTATAGTATCTTCCAAGATCAAACATTAGTGCAAAAACTGCAAATATATAGCCAAGCAGACTTGAAAGTATTGCTGGTTTTGCGAAATGTTTATAATCCTTCATTCCAAAAAGATAAACTGCAGTTCCAACTGTTAATCCCGGTGCTGCAAGAGCAATGCCTAAAAGTATGTCAAAGCTGATCCATAATCCCCACGGATAGGTATCAGAAAGATTTGTAGCAGGACCCAGTCCATAAAGGAGTCTGTATGCCATTGAAAAGAAAGAAAGAGCAAGAATAATTAGAGCAATAAAATTCCATATAGTGGCATGATTTTTTATATATTCTTTAAAGCTAATCCCTAAAAATATTTTTTCCCTAAGAAAGCTTCCTTCTCTCATATAACACCTTTATTTTTTGTCATCATGAGTTTTAGCAGAAGAATCTCCCCCACTTTTTTTATTTTTAGAAATCATATAGTAGGCACCCCATACCAAGGGAGCAGCAGCAATTATCTCAAGAACTTTTACAGTAAATAGAAAACTTTTACTTAATTTTGGTATTGCGCTTTTACTAAGTGAAGGGAAACCCAAATTTTCAAAGGGCTCACCTGATATGTAAAGCCAGCTTGTACCTCCTGCCTCATGTTCACCATAAACATGACGAATATATCTCTGAGGATTGTTATTAATTCTTTCATAGGCAAGCTGCAGCATCTCACTTCTTTTTCCAAAGTTCATAGCATCAGCAGTGCAAATTTCAACACAGGCAGGTATTTTATCTTCAGTTACTCTATCAAAACACATGGTGCATTTTGTGATTTGAGGAGTAATTGGATCATAGTATTCATAGGCGGGGATATCAAAGGGACAGGCAATCATACAGTAACGGCATCCAATACATAGAGAGGGATTATAAAGAACAGCTCCTTGTTCGCTTTTACTAAAGGCATTTACAAAACAAGCACTTAAGCAGGCAGGTTCAAGGCAATGCATACATTGTTTTTTAACATACACAGTGTTGTTTTTTGCATAGAATCTATTCACAACTGTAAACTCTCCAGCGTGAGTTCTTCTTATTTGGTCAAAAATAGAGGGCTTTTGATCCTTTGATTCTTCAAAATCTTTAAGGGGTTTGTTGGTATTTTTATTCCAATCATTGCAAGCCCATTCGCATCTTCGGCATCCAATGCATCTGGTTAAATCTACTAAAACAGCATAAGAATCTTCTAATTTAATGCCAGAAGCTTTCACTTTCTCATATTTTTCCCAATTTTTCTTATTTGCAGTATTTCCTGTTGAGTATATAGAAGAAGGTTCTGCAAAAGCTTTCCCTCCCATAAGTGTTAATCCTGTTACAGTCAAGGCTTTTCTAAGAAAATCCCTTCTATCCATATCTTCCCAGTCTCTTTTCATTTTTTATTCCCTCAATACCCTCTTTTTTCTGTAAAAATATTAAAAAGCACTATAAAAAGGAAGATGGAAATTACAGCTATTATATACTCAAATCCGTGGTTTGAAAAAAGTTGCTCAATTATGTACATTTTGTTTCACCTTTCTTTCATGGCAATCTGTGCATTTTTTTGGTTTTTCAAGGTTCATATTTTCATGGCATCTAATACACATACCGTGATAGGCGGATTGCAGTCTCGGTCTACCTATATCCTTAACGCCAAACTCAGCACTATGACAGCTTATACATAAAGGAGGTTTTTCTTTGTCACCTTCTGCATTTTCAATACTTTTATGATGACAGCCTCTACAAATAGTATTTTCATTTCCGTGGTAATACTTAGCTAAATTACTCTGGTTTGAAATTTCATTAAGTTTTCGGATCATCTTGTAATGAGGCATTTTAACTGGCTCGAAATCTTGCTCAAGGTGTTTAATTTGAACTTCATCCTGTATTTTCTGGACTTTTTTTGTCTTTGTTGACATTAAAACTTTAGCATCTTTCTTTCCACTATGACATTTATTACAGGTTTCTTTATTGCCAAGTTCGATTTTAACTGGAGGGATAAAGTAGTGACAACCGTAACATTCTTTTTTAGTTATACTATTTTTGTGACAACCTTGGCAACTTAGCTCTGAATTTAAAGAATGATAGGCTGTGGCGATGTTAACATATCCACCTTCTTCTTTTCCTTTTAGGTTATGGCAGTCTTTACAGGCTTTTAGTGTTTCATGATGACAGACTCTACATGTTTTGTTATTAAATTCATGAAAATCATGCTTAAAGGGAACCCCTTTCATTTTTGCTCCTTCAATTTTTATGAAAGCTGTCTTAGGTTGATCTACTTCTGGTCTGGGAATATCTCTAAGTTCTGACAGGGTTTTATATTTTCCTGTATGGCATTCAGAACAAATTATGGGACCTGAATCTTTTCCTTGAGATTTATTTTGCACATGGCAGTTTAAACAAAGGAGATGACATGTTTTTTCCATATTTAAATTTTTTTCTTTCGATACCTTAACAATTTTTGTAAGTTCAGGCCCTCTTTTCTTATTTAAATCATGACAGTAGTAGCAGCTTTGTTCTGTTCCTTTTTCGTATACAAGGATAAGTTCCTTATTCTTTTCACCTATGTCGTAGGTGTGGTGACATAGACTGCAATCTTTTTCATGTTTTTTCACATGTTTTTCATGAATAGCAAAGTCAAACTCAAAAGGAGAGTATTTTACTTCTTTTTTCTCATACTCTTTTTTATGACAGTCTCTACAGGATAGAATTTCAGGTCCTGTTTTTTTACCTTGAGCACTAAGTTTTTGATGACAATTTAGACATTTGCCGTGATAAGCATTTTTTAATTCCTCTGGATTTTTTTCCTTAATCGCCCCTGTAAAATCAAAGGAGTAATTCCCATATTGATCTTTAAAATGGCATTCATTACATGTCTTCTCTTGAGCCTTATTAAGTATTTTAGCCATGGCTTCCACATGGAGTTGATGTTTAAATAATACTTTTCCATATTCAAGTTTTCCAAAATTCTCTATATGAGCAATGGATACAATGTTTTCATTCTTATGCTTTAAAGTTACCTCATTGCCTTGAAGAGAACTTTTAGAATAAATAACTTTTACGCTTATTACTGAAAGGCAGAGTAAGATTCCTATAAACAGAATTTTTTTCATGGCTTCATCTCTTCTGGTATTTCCATAATTTCTGCAATTATATCTGTTAGAAACTTAACGTGCACATGCAGTTTGTAATATTCATTAAGATCTTCAATTCCCTTGTGACAGGTATGGCAAGGAGCGATTACGATCTTTGCACCTGTATCCCTAATTTGTTCTGCTTTAACTTTTCCACCTTCTATTCTTGCTGTTTTCCAAGCTGGACCTGCATCTATCATCCCTCCACCAGCAGAACAGCAGTAATTATGATCATCTTTAGGAGTCATCTCAACTATATTTTCACAGAGTTGAGAAACAACGTATCTAAGCATTTTCCCCATCCCCCTGTATCTTATGATATTACAGGGGTCTTGGATTGTGACAGGTTCTTTAATTTTTTTTGCAATTTTGATCTTCCCTTCTTTAAATAGTTCATAAAAGAATTGAACTCCGTGGATATAGGGAATGGGAGATTCTTTCCAACCTAAGTATCTAACTCCTTCATAAATTCCTGTTCTGAAGGCATGTCCACATTCGCCCATTACAATTCTTTTTACATTTAATTTTAGTGCCCCCTCATAATGGGTTTTTACAACCTTACCGAGAGTTTCAAAATCATGAGCGTAAAAAGCCTTATTTGTATAATCCCATCCGTCTGTATCAGGCATAGTCCAGTCAATTTGGGCAACATTCATTATTTTTGCCATGTTTGTGAGAAGTCCTGTCATATATTTAGCTTCAAGACCATGGGCAAGGTATAAAACCTCTGCATCCTTTTTACCAAGAGGAATTTTAGCATTTTTAATTTCAGCCTTCAATTCATCTTCAAGCCATTGAACTGTGTCAAGCCATTCATCCTGTCTAAACCATAGCATATTGGTTGTCTGCATATGACTCAGTGCCTGATCCTGAATATATTGGGGAACTGTTCCTATTAAACAGCATATTCTTCTGACAAGAGATATAAGATAAGCTATATCTATGCCGAACGGACAGAATTGCACACAACGACGGCAGAGATTACACTCAGTAAAGGCAATTCTTGCATATTTTTTTATATCCTCTTTGCTCACCTTTCCTTTTTTGTTTAGAATATCCCAAATTGTTTGTTTAACTTTAGCCGCAGGTGCATAGGTGGGATCATTATTATGTCCTAAATAATGATGGCAAGAAGTAGTGCACATTCCACATCTCATACAGGTTTCTACAAAGACCTTGAGCCTTGCAGAAGCCTCTTTGTTTAAAGCCCAGTCAATTGCTCTTTTTATTTTTCCTTCATCAACTCTATTTAGTGTTTCATCAATTCCCATGTCTGTAACAGGTTTCCTCTTAAATTCCATATTACCCCTCAATAATCTCTTGAATGTCTTACAGCACCAAACTCGCTTCCTGTATGTGCTCTTGTAAGAAAGAACATAAACATATGACTCAGTCTCGTAAAGGGAATTGCAATGAGCATTATTTCACCCGTAAACATGTGTATGGTCAACATAATTTTATACTCAAGAAAAAGCTCGTGATGAGCAAGAAATCCTGTAATAAAGGGTAGGGCTACTAAGGTGAGTACTATGTAATCTGAGGAGGATGTTAAAAATTTAATATCCTGTTGATATAGCCTTCTCAAAAGGAGCAAAAGGGAACAAAGGATAGTAATAAAAGTCATTGCATCAGCTAATGGAACAGGTAAAGCCCACGAGCTAATTCCCCAAGATTCATACCAAAGTTCTATGTGCCCTGTTAAAAATATGGGTGTGGCAATTAAGCATATGTGAAATATAAAGGTTATCGCTGTAAACCAGGGATGCTTTCTCATACTTATACTTCCATAGGGAGTAAACCATCGAAAGATTGACCGCAGGCTGTATTTAAGGCTTAGATAGGGATAAATTATTTTTTCTTTCTTAGCTATTTTTAATGTAAGAATTATGCGATAAAGCATTCCGCCGAAGAAAACTATAAAAGCAAGCCAGACAAGTGGCCCTCTTACAAGCGTGTAAATTGACGGATCAAGAAAAAACTGCTCCATTATCTTAATACCTCACTAAGAGTAAGAACTTTTCTCATATATTTCCCATTTTTAATACATCCTATGACTATTTTATCGCCTTCAGGACTAAATTGAGGCTCCCAAAGCATGTCGAAGGTATCCTTCCCTATCTTTCCATCCAATACAATAAAGTAAACTCCCTCTTTTTCTGCCTTTACAATACAGTGAGAACCATCGGGGCTGAACTTAGGTGTCCAGATTCTATCAAATCCTGTATTCCAAGGTATGCCATCTATTGCCACAGTCCATAGATTTTTTTCTCTAATAACAGCGGCCACTTTTTTACCATCGGAACTAAAAAATGGCGGTAAAACAGCCTGAGAAAAAGTTTTATTCCATGCAATCCCATCTACTGCAATAGTCCATTTTCCAAATTCTGGGGCTACTACTGCTGCAATTTTACCATTGGGACTTATTTTTTGATGCCACAGTTGGATAAAACTATCCCAAACAGGTTTACCATTTACTGCAAGAGTCCATCCTTTCTCTGTTTTTACTGGTACAGCTATATCACTATCATTTACGAAGATCGGCTCCCAAGCATTTAGAAATAAATCATTCCACAGTTGCCCGTTAACTGCTATTGTAAATTCCTGCCCTGTAATCCTAACAGTTGCGGCAACCTTTTTACTGTCAGGGCTGAAGCAGGCTCCATAAACTGATATAAAGCTTTTGTCCCAAGCGTGACCATTTAGCGCGATAGTCCATACACCCTCTTTGAAGCTGAAAATATCAAGTAGAGGAGGATTTTTTACTCTCACATAGGAAGCTGCACTGTTTCCATCAGAAGATAATATTAGTTCTCTTGAATCAAAAAATAGATTGTCCCATATTTTGCCATTTAAACAAACCCCATATGAGTCGCCTTTTTTTATGTTGAAAGCGATTGT
>CAZYLC010000018.1:4461-7662 GCA_964648755.1 uncultured Thermodesulfovibrio sp. | reverse complement strand
TCCATGCATAATCAAAGGTTTCCTCCATTAAAGTATTATCCTTTGCCATTGTCCATTCATAGTTTTGCAGAACAAGGCAGATTAAACTACCTTCTGGAGTAAAATGAGGAAAACAGACTCTTTCAAAGGTTTTATCCCATAAATTCCCATTGATACAAGGAGTTATTTTTTTATCTTCTATCTCTACGGGAGCAGCAATCTTTTCAAAATCAGAAGTGACAATAAATTCATCAACTAAAATGAATTTTTCTTTCCAGTCATTTATGTTGCAGATTATTTTTTCCTTAGTGTTCCAATCCCAGTTGAACATGTTAATCGTTATCTATTAAAAAACAGATAAAAAAAAAAGTCAAGAGTTTTTATTTTAAAACATTATAATTTGTGATGTTATAATAAAATTATGTTTGACAAATACTTAGCATTCCTTTGGTACGGTAAGGAGAAAAGGCTTAAAGAAGTCAAAAGAATCTCAAAGATAAAGATAGAGGAACTATTTGGAATTGATAAGCAGAAGAATCTAATACTTTCTAATACTAAAGCCTTTATTGAAGGTAAAAGGGTAAACAATGTTTTATTGTGGGGTGAAAGAGGAACTGGAAAAACAACCCTCGTAAGGGCGTTGATTAATTATTTCAAAGACTCTCCTTTAAGAATAATTCAGGTATTAAAGAATGATATTATCACAATCCCTTTTCTGTATGACATTATTTATGATTATCAAAATTTACGTTTTATTGTTTTCATAGATGACCTATCCTTTAATGAAAATGAACAGGAATTTAGAGATTTAAAGATTGTGATGGGTGGAGGAATTGAGGAGATTCCTGAAAATTCTATTATTTATGCAACTTCAAACAGGAGAAACCTCATGCCTGTCACCTCTCAAAGTGATAATGAACTTTTCCCAGAGGATAGCCTCCAGGAGCGTGCTTCTTTGATTGAGAGATTCGGATTGAGAATAGGATTTTACAGATTTTCCGAATCTGAGTATTTGGAAATTGTAAAACATTATGCCCAAATAGATGGCATAAAATTATCTGAACATGAACTCTTTCAAAAAGCGCGAGAATGGGCTTTAATGCATGGAACAACTGGAAGATCAGCCTATCAGTTTGTATTAAGCCTTAGTATTCTTTAATGCGAGCTTATTTAAGGCATTTACATAGGCTTTTGCTGAGGCAACTATTATGTCTGTATCAGAACCATGCCCTCTTACTGTATGTCCACTTTCTTCAAGTATGACAGTTACTTCACCAAGTGCATCGGTTCCACCCGTTATCGCTTTAATTTCAAACTTATTTAATTCAGCCTTAGACCCTGTGAGCTCAGTTATTGCTTTGTATACCGAATCAACAGGTCCGTCACCTGATACAGATATTTCCTTATCTTTTCCATTGATTCTCATTCTAACAGTTGCTTTTGGCTTTTTCTTTGTTCCGCTTTCCACTTCAAGATCAACAAGTTGATAGACCTCTGATATTCTTAAAACTTCATCTGAAACAAGAGCTTCTATATCTTCATTGAAAATATACTTTTTCTGGTCAGCAAGTTTTTTAAATCTTTCAAAGGCACGATTTAATTCTTCTTCTGTAAGGCTAAAGCCAAGTTCTTCAAGTCTTGTCTTGAAGGCATGTCTTCCTGAATGTTTACCCAATACAATTTTAGAACTTGGAATTCCTATATCCTGTGGTCTCATAATTTCATAGGTAGTTCTCTCCTTAAGTACTCCATCCTGATGAATGCCTGCCTCATGGGCAAAGGCATTAGCTCCAACAATTGCCTTGTTTGGTTGAACCATCATTCCTGTGATTTTGCTTATAAGTCTGCTTGTTCTGTAAATTTCTTGGGTTACAATATTTGTATCAGCCTTGAAAAAGTCATTTCTTACTTTTAAAGCCATAACAATCTCTTCCATCGCTGCATTTCCTGCTCTCTCACCAATGCCATTTATAGTGCATTCAACCTGCCCTGCACCCTTAAGAATTGCTGTAAGAGAATTGGCAACAGCAAGCCCTAAGTCATTGTGACAGTGAACACTTATTGTTGCTTTATCAATGTTTGGAACTTTATTCATCAAATACTCAATTAAATCTCCATACTCTTGTGGAATAGTATAACCTACAGTATCAGGTATATTTACTGTTGTAGCACCTGCTTTTATTACTTCTTCTGTAACTTTACACAGATAATCCCAGTCTGATCTTGTAGCATCTTCAGCAGAAAACTCCACATCGTCAGTATACTGTTTTGCCTTTTTAACAGCTTTGACTGCTGACTCAATTACTTGGTCTCTATCCATTCTAAGTTTGTATTTAAGATGAATGTCAGATGTGGCTATGAAAGTATGTATTCTTTTTTGCTCCGCTGGCTTTAAAGCTTCAGCAGCTCTTTCAATATCTTCATCTCGTGCTCTACACAATCCTGCTACTACAATGCCTTTGACCTCTTTTGCAATTCTATTTACTGCTTCAAAATCACCGGGTGAGGCAATTGGAAAACCTGCTTCTATAATGTCAACGCCAAGTTTTTTAAGTTGTTTGGCAACCTGAATTTTTTCTTCTACATTCATTGAGGCACCGGGAGACTGTTCTCCGTCCCTCAAGGTAGTATCAAATATTTTTATCTTTCTCATCTTGCACCTCTGGTCTTTTCCTTTTATGTTTAATTAAAATGATTATATTTTCAATTATACCTGATACTACATAGATACTGGCAAGTACAAAAACAGCGACGGGTGGATGAATCACAATAAAGAACAATAATAAAATAAAAAAAAGAAGAATCCAGAAGGGTTTTTTTTCTCTGAAGTCAACTTCTTTAAGTCCATGGAACTTGAGACTGCTCACCATCATTAGAGCAAGAGTCAATGTTAGAATTGGAAAAAATATATTTTTTTCTGGTAAATATTCCAGTATTTCTTGACAAAATAAAACTGTCGCTGCAACCATAGTAGCTGCTCCCGGAATCGGTAGTCCTTTAAATGATTTTATACCGCCTGTTTGAATATTAAATCTTGCGAGTCTGAGTGCTCCACAAGCTGTGAATAAAAAAGCTATTGCAAAACCAACTCTACCAAAATCAAAGAGTGCCCATTTATAAATTAAAATTGAAGGTGCTACTCCGAAAGCGACAAGATCTGAAAGTGAGTCGAGTTCTACACCAAAGCGAGTCGTTGTTCTTGTAAGTCTAGCAACCCAACCA
>CAZYLC010000018.1:0-4451 GCA_964648755.1 uncultured Thermodesulfovibrio sp. | reverse complement strand
AGAATTATAGCCCATGCAGAGTGGATAAATTTTCCATTTATAGCGGAAATAATGGCATAAAAGCCAAAAAACATTCCGCATAAGGTTAGTGCGTTGGGAAGAATATACACTCCTTTCGCAGGTTTTCTATCGGGGTCTCTAATTTTCTTTATTTTTCTCACTTTAATCATTCTTATAATGATGCAATTACAGTTTTTCCAGCCTTTATTTTATCTCCTTCTCTAATCATAACCCTGAAAGAAGAAGGTAGGCATATGTCAACTCGAGAGCTAAATTTTATCATTCCAAAACGTTCTCCCTTTTTGAGACTGTCTCCCTCTTTTACCCAACAAACAGCTCTTCTTGCAATCACTCCTGCTACCTGTCGAAGGATTATATCTCCATGAGCAGTAGTCAAGGTAATTTTAATGTTTTCATTCTCCTTGTAAGCCTTTTCTTTAAAAGCAGAAAAAAACTTTCCAGGGGTGTAAACTACTTCTTTTACTTTTCCATCAAAAGGTGCTCTGTTAACATGAACATCAAAGGGAGACATGAAAATACTTATCTCTGTATGATTTTGAGTGCAGAGAGTATCTTCTCCCTGCCTTATCATGATCACTTTTCCATCAGCAGGTGATACAAGTAGATTTGGGTCTTGAGGAGGAATTCTCTCAGGATCACGGAAAAAATAGAGAAAAAAGAGACTTAGGACAATGCAAGCAATAGCTAATGGTTCAAGCCATAGTAAATAGAAAAAAGAAGTAAGAAATAAAGCTCCTCCTATGTATGGAAATCCTTCTTTTCTAATCATGCCTTTGATTTATCCACGAGCTTTGAGCTTTTAAGCCATGGCATCATTGCTCTGAGTTTTTCTCCAACTTTTTCAATGGGATGTTCTTCTCCTTTTTTAGTTAACGCATTGAAAGTTGGTTTTCCAACCTTACATTCAAGAATCCATTCTTTAGCAAATTGACCACTCTGAATTTCATTAAGAATTTTTTTCATTTCCGTCTTTACAGAATCATTTATTACTCTTGGTCCTCTGGTAAGGTCACCATATTGGGCAGTATTACTGATTGAATAACGCATTGTAGAAATTCCACCTTCATAAATGAGGTCTGCTATGAGCTTTACCTCATGTAAACATTCGAAATAGGCGAGTTCAGGTGGATATCCAGCTTCAACAAGCGTTTCATAGGCGGCAGTAATTAATGAGGTCAGACCCCCACAGAGAACTACCTGTTCACCAAATAGATCTGTCTCTGTTTCATCTTTGAAAGTTGTTTCAATAATTCCAGCTCTTCCACCACCAATTCCTACGGCATAGGCGAGGGCAATATCTTTTGTTATTCCTGAAGGGTCTTGCTGAACTGCCATGAGACAAGGAACTCCCATTCCTTTCAGATATTCGCTTCTTACAAGATGACCAGGTCCCTTAGGTGCAACCATAAAAACGTTGATATCTGAAGAAGGTACAATCTGACCAAAATGTATATTAAAACCATGAGCAAAGGCAAGAAAAGCACCTTTTTTGATATTTGGTTCTATCTCATTTTTGTATAATTCAGACTGGAGTTCATCCGGTGTTAGAATCATAATTATATCTGCAATCTTTGATGCTTCGGCAACTGTCATGACTGTAAGCCCTGCGTTTTCAGCTTTTTCCCAACTTTTTCCTTTTCTTATTCCTACGATGACATCAAATCCGCTGTCTTTAAGATTATTTGCATGGGCATGTCCCTGGCTTCCATATCCTACTATTGCTATTTTCTTTCCCTTTAGGATTTCCGTATTAACATCAACATCATAGTAAATCTTCATTAATAACACCTCCAAATTTAATAAAATTTTAGAATTATAACACAAGCTTTTGATAGTTTGCATTTGTTTTGCGAGGTTTATAAAATTATCAATAAGATTTAATTAGGTAAGGCAAGGGAGAAACTTTTATAAGTTTTTAACAAATGATTTATTTTTAAAGCAAAGGATTATATGATATAATATTTTTCTGTGTATGTATTACATCGGAATAGACATAGGCGGAACTAATACTAAGATAGGTTTAGTATCAAAAGATTATCAATTAATTACATTATGTAAGTTTACTACGCCAAATGATGTGATAAATGTATTAATTGATGAAATCAAAGGCTTTATCAATTCGAATAATGTTATTGGAATAGGCATAGGAGTCGCTGGTCTGGTGACTGCTGAGGGTGAAGTAGTCGCATCTCCTAATATACCGTCTTTAAACAAAGTTCCTTTGGCTTCTATCATAACAGAAAATTTTTCAGTAAAAACAATAGTTGAAAATGATGCTACTGTTGCCACAATAGGAGAAGCAAATTTCGGAGAAGGTAGAGGCACTAATAAATTTACGCTTTTTACCCTCGGAACAGGAATTGGTGGAGGCTTTTACAATCAAGGAAAAGTTTTAGATATACCTATGGAAGTTGGACATATGACTATTAATTATCAGGGTAAACTATGCAGTTGTGGTAACAACGGATGTTTAGAAATGTACGCATCGGGAAGGGCAATCAGGGATTCTTTAATTGAAAAAATAGAAGATGGAGAGTCTTCACAAGCTAAATTTTTATATGAGGGTAATTTTTATAAAATAACAGCTGAAGATGTATATAGATTGGCATTAGAGGGAGACAATCTTGCCAGACAAGTTATAAAAGAAGCTGGTAAAGCGCTCGGAGCAGGACTTGCAAATATAATCAACATCTTCTCCACTGAAAAGATAATTTTAACAGGCGGGTTATCTAAGGCAAGGAATATTTACATCGAAACTGCCATAAATGAAGCTAAAAAACGTTCTTTAAAAGGATTGAATTTAAACACTGAAATTGTCCAATCTCAATTGATAGATGCAGGAGGAGTTTTAGGAGCTGTTTTCTTACTGAGAAATCAATGAAAAATGTAAGAAATTTTTCCATAATTGCCCATATAGACCACGGTAAGTCCACCCTTGCAGATAGATTACTTGAATACACCGGGGCTATCAATCTTGGTGGTAAAATGGGGCAGATTCTTGATTCAATGGATCTTGAGAGAGAGAGGGGGATTACCATAAAAGCTCATGCAGTAAGGCTTCAATATAAGGCAGAGGATGGCCAAACATATATATTAAATCTAATAGACACTCCTGGACATGTTGATTTCTCATATGAGGTCTCGCGTTCATTGGCGTGTTGTGAAGGAAGCCTTCTTGTAGTTGATGCGACACAGGGAGTTGAGGCTCAAACAGTTGCTAATGCCTATTTAGCAATAGATCATAATCATGAAATAATTCCTGTTATCAATAAAATTGATCTACCTCAGGCAGATTCCGAAAAAGTTAAAAAACAAATTGAAGACGTACTTGGAATAGACTCTTCAGAGGCAATTCTTGCCTCAGCAAAGGAAGGAATTGGTACAAAAGAGATTCTTGAGGCTGTAGTAAAAAAAATACCACCACCTAAAGGTAATTACTCCGCACCTTTAAGAGCGATGATTTTTGACTCCTGGTTTGATAATTATTTAGGCGTTATTATTCTTGTAAGAGTTTTTGATGGAGTTATGAAAAGGGGTATGAAAATAAAACTATTTGCCACAGAAAATGAATATGAGATACAGAGACTTGGAATTCTAACTCCTTTTCCAAAGGATATAGAAAAGCTTTCTGCTGGTGAGGTTGGATTTATTGTTGCAGGTATTAAAAACATAGCAGACACTAAAATCGGCGATACTGTTACAGAAGCTAATAATCCGGCATCTGAGCCTCTTCCTGGTTTTAGAGAAGTAAAACCAATGGTATTTTGCGGACTCTATCCCACAGAAACACATCAATATGAAGAACTTAAGGTAGCACTTGAAAAACTCCGTTTAAATGACTCCTCTTTTTTCTTTGAACCTGAAACCTCAGCAGCCTTAGGATTCGGCTTTAGGTGTGGCTTTTTAGGTCTCCTTCACATGGAAATCATAAGAGAGAGGCTTGAAAGAGAGTTTAATCTTTCCCTTATAAGCACTGCTCCAACAGTCCGGTATAAAATTATGGAAAAAAGCGGGGAGGCTTATCTTATTGATAATCCAAGCAGAATGCCTAAGTTTTTTGAGAGTATTGAAGAACCTTTTATGAAAGTTTCAATTATTGTTCCTGAAAACTTTGTAGGTGACATATTAAAACTTTGTCAAGAAAAAAGAGGAATCCAGAAAGAATTTTCCTATATAACAAAAGACAGAATCCTTCTTATATATGAAATTCCTCTTAATGAAATTTTATGGGATTTCTATGATAAACTTAAGTCTCTTTCAAAGGGCTATGCTTCAATGGACTATGAATTTTTAGGTTATAGAAAGAGCGATCTTGTAAAGCTTGATATTCTCATAAATGGCGAGCAGGTTGATGCTCTCTCAGTAATTGTTCATAAAGATAAAGCATACTATAAGGGTCGTGCTATAGCGCAAAAATTAAGAGAAGTTAT
>CAZYLC010000017.1:28598-29930 GCA_964648755.1 uncultured Thermodesulfovibrio sp. | reverse complement strand
TTTTTCAGGAACAGGAACAATGCCACATCTATCGCAGTATATTATGGGTATAGGTGTACCCCAGTAACGCTGTCTTGAAATTCCCCAATCCCTGAGTCTGTAATTTACTGTCTTTTTACCAAGTCCTTTTTTTTCTATATAGTCAGCCACTTCTTTTTTGCCTTCCTTTGAGGAAAGTCCTGAAAAAGCACCAGAATTAACCATAACTCCCTCATCTTCATAGGCTTCCCGAAGAGGCTCAGGAAGTTCGGTATCATCAGGTTTTATAACAACTTTTATTGGAATTTCATATTTTAAAGCAAACTCAAAATCTCTCTGGTCATGCGCTGGCACACTCATTATTGCACCTGTTCCGTATTCCATAAGAACAAAATTGGCAATCCAGATAGGTACTCTCTCTCCATTTAGCGGATTTATGGCATACTTACCTGTAAATACCCCCTCTTTAACCTCTGGCTCACGCTGTAATTGTCTTATTCTTCTTAATGCCTCTTTGTCTTCACATAGCCTTTCAGCTATAGGATGTTCAGGAGAGATACACATGAAAGTTACACCAAATATAGTATCTGGTCTTGTGGTATAGATTCTTAAAGCCTCCTTCATTCCATCTATAGGAAAGTCAACCTCTACTCCCTCGCTTTTGCCTATCCAGTTACGCTGCATAGTAAGCACTTTTTCAGGCCAACCAGTAAGGCTATCACAGTCCCTGAGTAACTCTTCAGCATAAGCTGTAATCTTTAAAAACCACTGCTCAAGTTCCTTTTGCTCAACTTGACTTTCACATCTCCAGCAAGCTCCGTCAATTACCTGTTCATTGGCAAGCACTGTTGCACAGGAAGGACACCAGTTAACAAAAGAGGCTTTTCTGTAAGCAAGCCCTTTCTCATAGAGTTTCAAAAATATCCATTGATTCCACCTGTAGTATTCAGGAGAGCAAGTCGTCACTTCCCGTCTCCAGTCATAGCTTAAACCAAGATTAATAAGTTGAGCTTTCATATAATTTATATTTTCATAAGTCCATTTTGCTGGATGCACTCCGTGCTTTATTGCAGCATTTTCAGCAGGAAGTCCGAAGGCATCCCATCCCATAGGATGAAGCACACTAAAACCTTGCATTCTCTTGTATCTTGAAATTACATCACCAATTACATAGTTACGCACATGCCCCATGTGAATTCTCCCACTTGGATAGGGGAACATCTCAAGACAGTAAAACTTCTTTTTTGATTGTTCTTCATTTACTTCAAAAAGTTTGTTTTCAATCCATTCTTTCTGCCATCGGGCTTCTATATTTTTGAAATCATAATTTTGATTCATAGGACCTCCAAGTTT
>CAZYLC010000017.1:21445-28588 GCA_964648755.1 uncultured Thermodesulfovibrio sp. | reverse complement strand
CACCCTTTTTTTCATCTAATTCCTAACCTGCTTTTTTCATTCCAAGCCTGCCATTTTGTCATTCCGAACCTGCAAAGCAGGTGAGGAATCTAACCATGTTTTATAAATAAAGAATTCCCTCGGCTATGTCTCTGGCTAACAACTTAAAAATTATATATATAAAAATGCCAAAAATTCAAATAGTTAAAAGATGGGGAAAGAAGGAGATCCCTCGCTATTTCTCGGGATGACATAGAAAGTTGACAAGTGGATGACAGAGAAGGTTAACAAGTGATAGAATTTAAAAATTCTATGCCCTATTTAATTTCCTTAACCTTAGGTATTTTGGGAGGAATTATCTTTATATTCTTCCCCTTAACTTCTCTTTTGTTTATCTCTTTCCCAGGCATATTTTATCTAACAAAGAAAAAATTATTTCCTGCCCTTCTCTGCCTCATTATTGCCTTTTTAGGACTTCTTTCCAGTCTATCAACTTATGAGAATTCTCCATCAGATACGGAGAAAGTTACACGATTTAAAGGCTATCTTATATCAAGCAAGCAAGAGCTTCATGTTTTTAAAACTATTGATGGGAATAATGTAAAGGTCTACTCTAAAGTGCAGCCTGAAGAGAAAAAATTATATAGCATAGAGTGTAAACCTATTGAGGAACATAAAAATCCTTACGTTTATAGCAAAGATAACTTTTGTTATGCCCTTCAAATGATTGAGGAAGGAACTTTAAATTTAAGCATCTTTAAGCTTGCACAGGAAAAAATCAACAGGGAACTAAAAGCAAAATTAAATGAAAATACTTCAGCTGTTATGATTGCTATGACCACAGGACACAGACATGAAATATCAAAACAAATAAGGGAAGATTTCCAAAGAACCGGACTTATTCATCTTTTAAGCATTTCAGGAGCACATTTTAGCCTACTTTTTACCGTTTTTTTCTTAATTTTCAAAACGTTAATCCGATTTATCCCTTATAAATGGCTTATCCGTTTGACACTCTATATTAAGCCATCCCAGCTAAGTATTATTCTCTGTTTCCCTATTCTACTTTTTTATTATCTGTTGATAGAATCAAACTATCCATCAACAAGGGCTTTTATAATGGCAATATTTTTTATGCTTGGTGTTTTAACGGAGAGAAAATCTTTATGGATAATAACTCTATCCTTTGCCTGTCTTATAATTCTCATAATAGACCCTTCTTCAGCTAAAGACCTTTCCTTTCAGTTAAGTTTTCTTGCAACCATAGCAATAGGCATCACCACTGATATTTACAAAGGCTTCAAGGACAGGATTAAAAATAAACTTCTTTCCTATTTAGTCCTTAGTTTAATGATAAGTTTTGCAGCATCCATTATTACAGCACCCCTTGTAATTTATAAGTTTCACTACTTATCCCTTATCAGCCCTGTTGCAAACCTAACAGCAGGAATACTCATAGGAATGCTTCTTTTTCCCTTGAATGTGATATTTGTCTTTATATATCTGATTACAGGAATTTATCCTTTCCCAGAAATCGTAAACTCTCTTGCAGGAGTTTGCTTCTGGCTAATGCATTTACTTGGCTCTTTAAGTTTTTCATCCTTATCTTTACCAGCCATTCCTTTAGGTTCTCTTTTAATTATATATGTAGCCATTTTTTTCATAATCTTTAGTTTCTATGGCTTAAATGGAATAGGCAGAAAAATTTCTGTGGCTATTTCAACTATGTTAATTTTGACTGCGGTACTGATCAGCTTTATTTTAATACATTCAGACAGAAACTCCTTTAAAGTAACCTTTCTTAATGTAGGTCAGGCAGACTCTGCTGTAATTGAAACTCCAAATCAAGTTTTTTTGGTTGACACCGGTAAGACAGGTTTTGAGGCAGAAGGATATTTAAAGGCAAAGGGATATAAAAATATTCAGGCTTTAATCATAACCCATGAACAAAAAGACCATGCAGGCGGATTTTTAAGAATCATAGAAAACTTCGTTGTGAGAGAAGTATGGGATAATGGATTTATAGAATATAATATCAACGAACCTCTAAAAATAAGGCATCTGCAAAGAGGAGATATTTTAAAGTCTGGGAATTGCATCTTTACAATTTTACACCCCTACAAAGGATTCTATGCTTCATCAATTATGAGGGATAGCAATGAATTAGGTCTTGTTTTTAGTCTGAAATGTAGAGAAAAATTTTTCCTTTTTACCTCTGATGCAGGCAAAGAGGCACTGGCAAGTATCCCTATAAATTATCTAAATGCAGATATAGTAAAAATCCCTCACCATGGAAGTAAAAATTCCTTTTTTGAAGAATTCTATCAGGCATTATCTCCTCAAGTTTGCATAATTTCAGTAGGTAAAAATAATCCCTATGGTCATCCTAATCAAAATTTATTGGAATATTTGAGAGAAAAATGCACAATTTACAGAACAGATGTAGATGGTGCTATTCAGATAAGGGAAAAGGAAAATGGTGAAATAGAAATAAAAACTTTTGAGGGAAACAAACTTAAACCTTACAGCGAATGGGAAAATTTAAAAAAACTATTTATTTTATGGTAGAATTAACCCATGATTGCATTAGTTGATTATGGAATGGGTAATATAAGAAGTGTTTCAAAGGCAATTGAGGCAGCTGGTGGGGAAATAATCATTACTCAAAATCCCGAAGAGATAAAAAAATCAAAGGCTATTGTATTACCTGGGGTTGGTGCCTTTCGTGATTGTATGGCTAATCTTAATGAATTAGGGATTCTTGATGTAGTGAAGGAAGAAATTCTTAAAGGAAAACCCTATCTTGGAATTTGCTTAGGAATGCAGATTTTATTTACCGAATCTGAGGAATTTGGCATATGTAAGGGACTTGATATACTGAAGGGTAAAGTTATACGCTTTAGTTTACCTAAAGAATATAAAATTCCTCATATGGGCTGGAATAGAGTAAAATTTATTATAAAAAGCAAATTTCTATCGGAAGTTCCCGATAGTTCATATTTCTATTTCGTTCATTCCTATTATGTTTTACCTGAAGAAAGGAGAGTTATTGCTGGAGTAACTGATTATGGGGTGGAATTTACATCTATGGTTATTTATGAAAACATCTTTGCAACTCAGTTTCATCCAGAAAAATCACAAAAAATGGGTTTAAAACTTATCAAAAATTTCATTCAACTTATCCAATGAAAAAAGTAATACTCGGAACAGCTGGCCACATTGACCACGGAAAAAGTTCTGTAGTAAAAGCACTAACTGGAATAGACCCTGATAGATTAAAGGAAGAAAAAGAACGGGGAATAACAATAGACCTGGGATTCGCAAACATAGTTTATCCTGATTTAATTGTTGGTATTGTTGATGTGCCCGGACATGAAAGATTAATAAAAAACATGCTCGCCGGTGTAGGCGGAATGGATATGGTTATGCTTGTTGTTGCTGCTGATGAGGGTGTAATGCCTCAGACAAAAGAACATCTTGCCATATGTGACCTGCTTAAAATAAAATCTGGTCTAATTGCCCTAAATAAATCTGATCTTGTGGATGAAGAAACATTAGAGCTTGCTAAGGAAGATGTTAAAGAAGCTGTTAAGGGAACTTTTCTTGAAGAGGCTGAAATAATTCCTGTTTCTGCAAAATCTGGCTATAATATTGAACTCTTGAAGGAAAAAATTAGGCAACTTGCTCTTAAAGTGAGCGAAAAGTCTAATAAAGGACTTTTCAGAATGCCTATTGACAGAGTTTTTACTCTTAAAGGATTTGGAACAGTTGTAACAGGTACTGTACTAAGTGGCAAAATATCTGTTGACTCTGCTGTAGAAATCTTACCTTCAGGCTATAAATCAAAAATAAGAGGACTTCAAAGTCATGGGCAGGCTCAAAAAGAAGTTTTTGCTGGGCAGAGAGTAGGAATAAACCTTCAGGGAATTTCAAAGGATGACCTAAAGAGAGGAGATATCATAACTATTCCAGACAAACTAAAACCAACCAGCTATGTAGAGGTAAAAATTCAATTATTAAAAGATGCAACTCCTCTTAAAAACAATGCTCCCATCCACTTTTATCTAACTACTTCTGAAACTGTAGGCAAATTAAAACTAATAGGACAAGATGAGGTATTACCTGGAAAAGAGGCCTTTGCTCACATCAAATTACAGGACCCTATTGTGGCAATGACAAAAGATAGGTTTATTATAAGACGATTTTCTCCCCTTGAAACTCTTGGTGGAGGATTAGTTCTTGATCCTGATCCTCCTAGGAGAAAGAAGGATATAGTACCAGAAGATTTGGAAATTCTTTACAACGGTGAACTTGCCCATTGTATAGAGGTGAAAATCAGAAGGAAGGGGATGAAAGGTATTCCGTTAGATGAAATTGAAGGATGGATAAATGATGATTTAGAGGAAATACAAAAGGCCATAGATAAACTTTTAGGAAAACAGAAAGTTGTGAAAGTTAATAACCACCTATTTCATATAGATGTGTTCAAAAATTTTAAAACCTCACTGATAAACTTATTAACTGATTTTCATCGCCTTAATCCTTTAAAAGATGGCTTGCCGAAGGAAGAATTAAGAGTAAAGTTAGGAGTAGAACGATTCCCTGAAATTCTGTTGTTACTGTCTAAGGTAGATGAAGTATCTATCGAAGGCAATATTGTGAAATTGAAATCAGCAAGCAAAGAAGAAGTTGACCCTAAATTAGAGAGAAAAATTATCTCTGAAATTGGGCAAAAACAATTTCAACCTCCCTTTAAAGAAGAACTGGCGAAAAATTTAAATATGCCTGAACCAAAGATAGGTGATATACTGAAAATACTTACAAAAGAGGGGAAAGTTGTTCGAATAAATGATGCTCTATATATTACAAAGGAAAATTATGAAAGAATGCTTAATCTTTTGAGAGATTTTTTCTCAAAAAAACAGGATATGACTGTCTCTGAATTTAGAACAATGTTGAATACCACAAGAAAATATGCAATCGACTATCTTGAATATTTAGATTCAAATAAAATAACCCTTCGTATAGGTGAAACTAGGAAACTGGTAAAAAGAGGCTAAAAGATGAAAAAGAAAACAGCTCTATTAATCTTAATCTTTATAGCAGGTCTTCTTGCAGGTGTCACAATCTTTTATTTCATCAACAAACCAAAACAATCTATCCCTATCTATAGAGACATTGTTGAACCTGTAAAGAGTTTTTCTGAAATTGTAAAGGCTGTTTCTCCATCTGTTGTTAATATTTCAACAACCCGAACTGTCAATACTCCTCCAACTCTTGAAGACCTCTTTGAATTTCTTCCTCCCTATGGAAACTCTCAGGGTAAAAAATGGAAAGAGATGAGCATGGGATCGGGTGTAATAGTCTCTTCTGACGGATATCTTCTAACTAATTATCACGTAGTAGAGCAAGCGGATGAAATAAAGGTTACTCTCCATAATAGAAGAACTTTCAAAGCAACAATTATAGGAGCAGACCCTAAAACAGACTTAGCTGTAATCAAGATTTATGCAAAGGATTTACCTGTTGCATCTTGGGGAGATTCAGATAAACTTCAGGTTGGTGACTTTGTACTTGCTATAGGCAATCCCTACGGACTTACTCATACAGTTACAATGGGGATAATAAGTGCTACTGGTAGAGCAGATGTGGGCATTGCTGACTACGAGGATTTTATTCAGACCGATGCTGCCATAAATCCAGGAAACTCTGGTGGTCCTTTGGTAAATATAAAGGGTGAGATAATCGGAATAAACACTGCCATATTTTCCAGAACAGGTGGTTATCAAGGGATTGGTTTTGCTGTTCCAAGCAATATGGCAAAAATAATAAAGGATAGTCTGATAAAAGAAGGAAAAGTTTTAAGAGGCTGGATAGGTATCATGGTGCAAGATTTAACAGCAGAACTTGCAGAGAGATTTAACTTAAAGGAACCTTTCGGCGTTATAATTACTGATGTGACAAAACAGAGTCCTGCCTATATTGCAGGATTGAAAAGAGGAGACATAATACTTGAATTTGACGGTAAGGTGCTCTCTGAAAGTGCTGTTTTAAGAAATCTTGTAGCTCAAAGTAAAATTGGAACTGTAGCTACACTAAAAATATGGAGGAATGGACAGAGTTTTAATATTCCAATTACAGTTGCTCAACTTCCCTTTGAAACATCCTTAGAGACAAAAAACTATAAAAAATCTCAGAGGACTTCAGAAAATCCATTTAATGGTTTATCTGTAATAGAACTCGACCCATCAATGGCAAAGCAGATTGGTGCTGATATAGAAGACAGGGGGGTTGTTGTATACCGAATTGAACCTGGTTCACCTGCTGAGAATTCAGGCTTAAGAAAGGGTGATTTAATTATGGAGATAGAAAGGCAAAGGATTACAAGCGCTTCCGAGTTTCAGAGAGTGATACAGAAAATTACCCGAAATGATGTTATGGTGCTTATTAATAGAGGCGGTAAAAAGTTTTATACCATACTCTCATCATCATGAGCATAATAATTTTATTTTTTATAATCACTATTGCCTTTGGATTTTTTACCACCCTCTTTAATAACAGCGATTTTCAGACTTTTGAAAGCCTACTAATCCCGCTAGGAAGTTTACTTACATTACTTTTTATTTATTTTAAACTTAAGAAAATGAATGCCTCTCAAATTTTATTTGCTTTTTTAGGGATTTTTTTGGGTACTTTTACAGGATTGCTTTTAAGCATTCCCCTTTTAGTTTTATCTTCAAAACTTAAACCCTTAGCCTTTTGCATAATTACAGGCTTTATCTATGGATGCGGACTTTTTGGGGTTAAACAGGCTGAAAAATTTAAAATTACAGATCTCCTCACTATTGTAAAGAAGGAATCTCTATGGGAAGAGCCAAAGATTCTCGACACCAATGTTCTTATTGACGGAAGAATTGCAGACCTTGTTGAGTTGGGATTTATTAAGGGAACAATTTTGATACCGCGATTTATATTAAGAGAAATTCAGTATATTGCTGACTCCCCAGACCCCCTTAGAAGGGCAAAGGGTAAAAGAGCCCTTGACATCCTTCAAAGGATTCAGAGAGCAGAAAGGATAAAATTTGAAATAATTGAAAAAGATATACCCGAGATAAAAGAGGTAGATATAAAACTTATAGAACTTACAAGAGGGATTAAGGGCAC
>CAZYLC010000017.1:1305-21435 GCA_964648755.1 uncultured Thermodesulfovibrio sp. | reverse complement strand
ATAACAAATGATTTAAATTTAATAAAAATTGCCCAACTCAGAGGAGTTCCTGTGCTTAATCTTAATGAACTTGCTCAAACCATGAGACCACCTGTTCTTCCAGGAGAGATTTTAAATCTCTTTGTTGTTAAAGAGGGTAAAGAGCATGATCAAGGAGTTGCCTATCTCGATGATGGTACAATGGTCGTTGTTGAAGGTGGTAGACAGTACATTGGAAAAACCATTGAAGTTTTAATTCACAGTGTGCTCCAAACAGGAACGGGAAGAATGATATTTGGTAAACCTAAAACAGATAGCCATGATGAAAAAGAAGATTTGGACGATGAATGAAAACAGAAGTTATCATAGTAGCAGCGGGATTAGGAAAAAGATTTGGCTCAACTGATAAAGTATTAACCCAGATAAAAGGGAAGCCCCTATTTATCTGGGCTATTCAACCCTTTGAGAACTTAAGAGAAATTCATAACATCTCCATCGTCACACGAAGGGAAGTCTTTGAAAGTGTTCAATCTTATCTAAAAAAATTCAACATAAAAAAAGTCAGTAGAATCATAGAAGGGGGCAAGGAAAGACAGGATTCTGTCCATAATGCCTTGAAAGAACTTCCAGAGGATACAGAAATTGTATTAATTAATGACGCCGCAAGACCTCTTGTTAGTGAAGAATTAATAAAAAACATACTCAAATGCCTTAACCCTTCTATTGATGGAGTTATTCCTGGTATTCCTCTAACAGACACAATAAAATGGATAAAAAAAGGCGATCTTGTGGGGGGAACCATAAATAGGGATGTTTTAAGAGCTGTTCAGACTCCTCAGGCATTTTGGTATAAAAAACTTATCTCTGCTTACGAGAATGCCTTTAAAGAAGGATTCTACGGTACTGACGATGCCTCTCTTATAGAAAGATATGGAGGTACTGTAATTGTTGCAAAAGGTGACACCAAAAATATAAAAATAACTACAAAGGAAGATTTGGATAAAATGGAATTTTTAATTGAAAGAAACGGGCAAAATTTTGAAAATCTAAGAATCGGCTTAGGATATGACAGTCATAGACTTGAAAAAGGAAGAAAGCTAATAATTGGTGGAGTTGAAATCCCCTATGAAAGTGGGCTTGCTGGTCATTCAGATGCAGATGTTCTTGTACATGCAATCATAGATGCTTTATTAGGCTCTGCTGGACTTGGTGACATAGGACGACATTTCCCCGATACAGATCCAGCTTATAAGAATATATCAAGCCTCCTTTTACTTAAAGAAACCCTTGAAATTCTGAAATCCCACAATATAGAACCTCTGTGGATAGACTGCACCATATTCGCTGAAAAACCAAAGATGTCTCCTTATATATCTGAAATGGAGAATAATTTTAGAAAATTTGGCATTAATATAAACATAAAAGCTAAAACCAATGAAAAAATGGGTTTCATCGGAAGGCAAGAAGGAATAGCTGCCCAGGCTGTGTGTTTAAGTAAAGTAATTAAAATTTGACCTTTTTAGAGATTCTTTTATAGAATTTAATAATCTATCCTGAAGGATAGATTAAAGCCATGAAGGCGATTTGCTTTCATGGCTTATTTTTTGAAATTATGACTACAGGTAAGATAAATAAAATTCAACATTTCTTAATTCTCTCATTAACATTCCATGCTATCCTTTTCATCGCATGGGCAAACTTAATCCCTTTGAAAAAAGACTTAGATTATATTGACGTATTTTTAGTAAGAGACAATTTCACCTATAGAGAAATCCCTTCAAACACAAAGGAGATTTACAGAAATGATAAGAAAAATACCGAAATTAAAAACCTTAAAAAAAATAACATAGAAGCAATCCCAGATGAAAATATTGAAAATATTTCTATCAAGACTGAAGACACCAGTATTAAAACAACTGAAATAAGCAAGGGTATTGATATCTATAATAAATCAAATAGTTCTCAAAATACGGGTGAAAAATTAATAGATACTGCCTTTGGTACAATAAATGGTCCCAAGTTTATTTATCGTGAAATACCCGTATATCCGCAAGTAGCAAGAAGGCTTGGTAAGGAAGGAAAAGTTGTATTGAGACTTACAATAAATGAAAAAGGAGAACTTATAAATATTGAGATTATTGAATCTGCACCCTATGGCTTTACAGAATCTGCAATAGAGGCAGTGAAAAAATCCAAATTTCTACCTGCTATGAAAGACGGCTCTCCTGTATCAAGCAGAGCAATTCTTCCAATAAAGTTTGTCCTTAAAAATTGAAGCAATTGACTATTTCCACTTAAATATATTAGAAAAGACTATGATGAAGAGGTATTACTCCTTTGGTGACTATCTTAAAGAAATTTTTGGTAAAAAAGTCTATAAAGTAAATGTGGATGCAGGATTTACATGTCCAAATAGAGATGGCACTCTCGGTACAACAGGCTGCATCTATTGCAATAATGAATCCTTCAGGCCATCAAGCTGTGCACCCACGAAACCTCTAAATGAACAGATTCAAGATGGAATAGAATACTTAAAATATAAATACAAAGCTAAGGCATTTATCGTTTATTTCCAGCCCTACACAAATACCTATGCACCAGTAGAAAAACTGGAAAAACTGTATACCGAGGCTCTTTCAAATCCAGAAGTAGTGGGACTCGCCATAGGAACTCGACCTGACTGTATTGATGAAGAAAAACTCGATTTGCTCGAAAGTTTGTCAAAAAAATATCTAATAATTGTGGAATATGGCATGCAATCTATGTATGAAAAATCTCTTAAATACATAAAAAGGGGACATGACTATCAAACATTTATAGATGCTGTCTATAATACCCATAGTAGAGGTATCGCAGTAGGAGCTCATATAATTGTAGGATTACCGACTGAAACAAGAGAAGAGTCTCTTTCTATGGCTGATGAGATAAATCATCATCCCATAAAGTTTATAAAAATTCACCAACTGCAAATTATTAAAAATACCTTGCTTGCAAAAATATATGAAAAACAACCATTCAAAGTTTTTGATTATAATGAATATCTTGACTTTGTAGTTGAATTTATTGAGAGGCTATCCCCAGAAATCGTTATACAAAGACTTTTTGCCACAGCACCAGAGGATATTTTAATTGCTCCTAAATGGAACAGGTCTAAAAATCAGATTTTAAATGATATAAATAAACGACTTGAGGAGAAAAATGCTTGCCAGGGTTCAAAGTTCTCACTTAATAGGAATAGAGCCTTATGCAGTTGATGTAGAGGTTGATATTGCTCAGAGAGGACTTCCCCACTTTAACATTGTAGGTTTACCAGATACAGCAGTAAAAGAATCCCGAGATAGAATTAAAGCAGCTTTCAAAAATACAGGGTTTCCCTTTCCAATAAAACAGATTACCGTAAATCTTGCACCAGCGGACTTGAAAAAAGAAGGTTCATCCTTTGACCTGCCTATAGCCATAGGAATACTCGCTGCTGAAGGACATATCCCCTTAAATATGTTGGAGGAATTTTTAATTGTAGGTGAACTTTCCTTAGAAGGGAAGTTAAGAGCCATAAAAGGAGCTTTATGTATTGTTTCAAAATTAAGGGATCAAAAGACAAAAAAAATAATAATTCCTAAGAGTAACGCTTATGAAGCAGGTGTTGTACATTCTGTAGACGTCTACCCTGTTGAATCTCTTGCTGAAACAGTAGCATTTATAAGAGGTGAAAAAATTATTGAACCTTTCAAAGCAAAAATAAATTACTATGAAGATTTAAAAATTTACGAAGATTTGTCTGATGTTAAAGGACAATTTCATGCAAAAAGAGCATTAGAAATAGCAGCAGCAGGTGGGCATAATCTTCTCCTTATTGGCCCACCAGGTAGTGGTAAAAGCATGTTAGCAAGAAGACTTCCAGGAATACTTCCTCCAATGACTGTTGAAGAAGCAATTGAAACAACAAAAATCCATAGTGTTGTAGGAATGATTCCAGATGAAAAAGGATTGATAACTCAGCGTCCTTTTAGGTCACCTCATCATTCATCCAGTGATGTAAGTTTAATTGGCGGTGGGCAAATTCCAAAACCTGGAGAAGTTTCCCTTGCCCATAATGGGGTATTATTTATGGACGAGCTTCCTGAATTTAAAAGAAATGTTTTAGAAGTACTGAGGCAGCCACTTGAGGACGGCTTTGTTACCGTTGCCCGTAGTTATGCCACAGTTCAATTTCCCGCAAGATTCTTACTTGTAGCAGCTATGAACCCATGCCCATGTGGACACTATGGTGATACTCTAAAACCCTGTACCTGTACACCAGGAATGATAATGAGATATAGGTCAAGGATTTCAGGTCCCTTGCTTGATAGAATCGATATTCATATTGAAGTTCCGAGAGTTAATTATAAGGAACTAAAGGAAGAGACTCTCACAGAAAGCTCAGAAAATGTGCGTGAAAGAGTAACCATTGCAAGAAAAATTCAGCTTGAAAGATTTAAAAATGAGGGTATATATTCCAATGCCCATATGAAAGCAAAGCATCTTAAAAAGTTCTGTAAATTAAATGAAGACTGCCATAAATTGCTTGAAAAGGCTATGGAAAAATTAGGCTTAACTGCAAGAGCTTATTCAAAAATAGTTAAAGTTGCAAGAACTATTGCTGACCTTGAATCATCAGAACAAATAAAAACCTATCATCTTTCAGAGGCAATTCAATACAGAAGTCTTGAACGCTCTCTTTTCTGATAAATTTAAATTCTATTTAAAAGACAGTTTTTTGAATTTATATGACATATTGCCACAGCTAAAGCATCTGAGCAGTCATAGGAAATTCTTCCATTGAGAGCTAAAAAATTTTTAACCATGCTCTTCACCTGAATTTTATGAGCTCTACCATATCCAGTAAGAGCTTTTTTTATCTCAGTGGAACTGTATTCGTATACAGGAATTCCCTTACGAGCAGCAACCAGTAAAGCTATAGCTCTTACATAGCTTAATACAAAGGAAGAAGGAATTTGTTTTCCAACGAAAGCCTTTTCTAAAGCCATCTCAGAAGGTTTATAGAGCTCTATTATTTCTGAAAGTGATTCATATATTGAATTAAGCCTATCTGGGATTTGCAACTTATGAGAGAAATTTAAAGTGCCTGCATGAACCAATGACATCTTTTGAGCATTAACTATTCCATAACCAAAATGTCTACTTCCTGGGTCAATTCCAATGACAGTCATTATTTTATTTTCTTCTTTGTGGCAGGAAATTCAAATAAAATATCCTCCACAAGCTCGCATAAAATATGCCCAAGAGTAATATGGGTTTCTTGAATCCTTGGAGTTTCCTCAGAAGATACTGCAAAGGCGTAATCTACCCTTGATATAAGTTTCTCTCCCTTTTTGCTCGTAAATGCTATGGTTTTAAGACCCCTTTTTTTGGCAACTTCAATAGCTTTAAGCACATTTCTTGAGGAACCTGAGGTGCTTATTCCTATAACTATATCACCCTTCTGCCCCAAAGCCTTTATCTGCTTTGCAAATACCTCTGAATAGTCATAGTCATTGGCAACAGCAGTGATTACAGCCATGTCAGTATTCAAGGAAATTGCTGGTAGTCCAGGTCTTTCCCTTTTAAAGCGATTTACAAATTCAGCAGCTATGTGAGAAGCATCTGATGCGCTACCACCATTACCAAAAAGTAAAATCTTCCCACCCTCATTCAGTACCTTGGCAATTAATTCTGCCACTTCCTTTATTAGGGAGACATTTTCATGAAAAAACTGCTCTTTTACTCTTATGGATTCTTCACAGGCTTTCTTGATTTTATCCTCTATTTCCATTATCTATCCTCCTTGAAACAGGGGTAAAGTTTATCATAGGTAGTAAGAATGTGCTCTGGGACAACCCGTACATCTTCAAGTATTGTCATAAAGCCTACATCTCCAGCCCAACGAGGAACAATGTGCCAGTGCAAATGTTCATCAATGCTTGCTGAGGCAACAACTCCTATATTAAGCCCCACATTGAATCCATCAGGATGCATAACCTTTTTAAGACATTTAAGAGACTTAACTGTAAGAAGCATACACTCAGTATGTTCATCTATATTTAATTCCTCAAGAGTATGCACATGTCTGTAGGGAACAACCATGAGGTGTCCTGAACTGTAAGGATATTTATTCATAATTATAAAAGCAAGCTTGCCTCTATATAAAATAAGATTTTCTCTATCTTTGTCCTCCTTAGGTTTATCACAAAAAATACATCCCTTTTCCTTTTCTCCCAAAATATACTCTATTCTCCATGGTGCCCATAACACTTTCATTTAAGCCTCCTGAGAGCTTCCTGTGCGTCTTCCCATGTAAGCCACTTATCTTTTCTATTTCTCAACAAATAGGCAGGATGGAAGGTGGGTATAACAGGAATATTTTTATAGGAAAATACTTTGCCTCTTATTTTTGATATGGCAATATCTTTTATTCTTCCCTTCATCCCCATTAAAACATAAGTAGCAACTTTACCGAGTGTGATGATTACTTCTGGAGAGACAATTTCAATCTCCTCTTTCAAATAATCAAAGCAAAGAGAAACTTCCTCTTCAAGAGGGTCTCTATTACCAGGAGGATGACATTTTACTGTATTTGTAATATAAACCTGCTGTCTTTTAAAACCCATTTTTTCTATCAAGTTTGTAAGAAGCTTACCTGTCTCTCCCACAAAAGGTCTCCCTTCTCTATCCTCCTCAACTCCTGGAGCCTCACCTATAAACATAAGCTTAGCATTGATACTTCCTTCGCCGCATACCACCTTAGTTCTACCTTTACTTAAAGAGCATTTTGTACAAAAACTAATCTTTTCATTTATAGCGGATAAAGTTTTCTGCTCTTTTTGTCCAGTGGGTTCAATTTTTGTAACCTTATTACTCAAAAGAGAATCTAAAAAATTATTAGGCAACTCTCTGAATCCAAGAGCTTTATAAAAATTTAATAGGTCTAAAATGTTTTCTATCTCTCTCCCCACTTGAGTTTCTCTCTTAAAATTTTGAAATAATCTCTTCCAACAGGTGCAATAATAAGGGTTTTTTCCTCTGCAATTTTACATCTGACTTTATCATTTTTCTTTAAAGCAAAACCAATCTGCCCATCAATTGTTAAAAAAATATCTTTTACCTGTGAGGAAATAATTATATCAACTACAAAATCATCAGGTAAAACAATAGGTCTTACGCTTAGAGTATGAGGACATATGGGAGTAAACACCAATCCTTTAAGTGTAGGATAAAGAATCGGACCACCGGCTGAAAGATTATAGGCAGTTGAACCAGTTGGAGTTGAAATTATAATCCCATCAGCTTTTATAGTTGAGACATATACATTATTTATTAAAAGGTCAAAATTTGAAATCTTCGCCATTATACCTTTGCCAATTACTATATCATTCAGTCCAAGGTATCGGGCTATTAGCTGATTATCTCTAAAAACATCAGCAGTAAGCATGCTTCTTTCTTCTAATTCAAATCTACCCTCAAATATCTCCTCAAGGTTTTCAAAAAGTTTATTTCTTGGAATTTCTGTAATAAATCCAAGATTGCCCATGTTTATTCCTATTATAGGAATTTTCCTTCCTCCCACAATTCTCGATACTGCAAGTATTGTTCCATCTCCGCCTAACACAATAAGTGCATCGGAAAGGTAAATTGTCTCAAATTCTGAATGAGTAAAAGTGGAGAATTCGCCCACCGAGTGAAAAAGATTACACTCTATATCCCTAACCTTAATCCAGTCCTGAATCTTGAGGGCTGAGTTTATAGCTAAATTATCATTCTCTTTGTATAGAATAGATACTTTCTTAAACATTCAAAACTCCAAAGTAAATAATCTTGTATTTTCATTAACTAACTGTATTGTAACCTTTAGGGACTTTTCTGGCAAATCTTTCATCCTTTCAGCCCATTCTATGATGCAAGTTCCTGATTCAAAAAACTCCCATAGATCCATCTCTTCCTGAGATAGGTCCTCTAACCTGTAAAGATCAATATGGAAAAATCCCTTATCCTCATAGTTTGAAACTATTACAAAGCTTGAACTCATTATATCTTTTTCATCTATTCCAAAGGCAGAGGCTACTCCTTTTGTAAAAACAGTTTTACCTGCTCCCATCTCTCCATAGAGAGCAACAACCTTTATTCCCTCTTTTTGAATAAAACTTCCCACCATTTTACCAAGAACTTTTGTTTCCTTTTCTGAATAAGTATAAACTTTCATTTCTTGAAACTTTTGTAGAGAAAAAGAACAATACCAATGCTTATTGCAGAATCAGCTACATTAAAAGCAGGCCAGTGAATACCCCCAGCGTGAAGATCAATAAAATCTATCACAAAGCCATAAATAACTCTATCAGTAATGTTACCTAATGCACCTGCTGTTATTAGGGAGTAAATAAGCCAGTTTTGAGGGTCTTTAAATAGAAGGTAAAGGAGAAACCCTGTAGCAATTAAAGCTATAAAGATAAAAAAGCCTGAGCCTAAAAATTTGAACATACCAAAGGCAATTCCTGTATTTTCTACATAAACTAAATTTAAAAAGGGTAACAATTCAATTACGCTGTAGGGTGATAGGAACTTAAGAGCTAAATATTTTGTCAATTGATCTAATAAGAAAATTAATGCAATTAGAGAAAAAATCTTGCTCTTCTTAGGACTCGAGGGCATGATAGCATCTTGGGCATAAATCCTTCACCGAAAGTTTTCCAACCATCGGTGAATAATTCCAGCATCTTTGACATTTTTCTCCTTCTGCCTTCTCCACGATAACAGTAAACTCTTCTTCTTTTGAATCTGTACTCTTTACTTCTACTTGAGAAACAATAAATAACGTTGGGAGAAAATCTAAATAGGGGTTAAGGAAACTTTTCAAAGATTCATTAACATTAAGAATAATCTTAGCTTCAAGGGAATTTCCTATAAATTTTCCCTGTCTTTTTATTTCTAATGCTTTATTAACCTCATCTCTTATTCCAATCAATTTTTCCCATTTACTTTCAAGTTCTTCATCCATATATCTTTGATCAACCTCTGGGAGTAGGGAATGGAAAACACTCTCAGAATTCTTCAAAGGTAAATGCATCCATGCCTCTTCTGCAGTAAATGAAAGTATAGGAGCAATGAGCTTTACAAAAGAATCTGCAATATTATATAAAACCCATTGAGCTGCTCTTCTTTCAGGGCTATCTTTTTTGAAGGTATAAAGCCTGTCTTTTAATATGTCAAGATAAAAGGCGCTCATGTCTGTAACACAGAAATTATGTACCGCGTGAAATACCTGATGAAACTCGAATTCCTCATAAGCTTTCCTAACCTTCTTTATCAATTTTTGAAGCTTAAGCATTGCCCATCTATCTATTTCAAGAAGATAATTGGAGTAATCTTTGCCGTCGTAATCATATATATTTCCTAATAGATAACGAAGAGTGTTTCTAATTTTTCTGTAAGCTTCAGTAAGCCTTGATAAAATTTCCTTTGAAAGCTTTATATCATCTCTGTAGTCCTCTGCAGACACCCACAATCTTACAATGTCTGCCCCGTTAACCTTTATAATCTCCTGAGGAGCAATCACATTTCCAAGAGATTTAGACATCTTTCTTCCCTGTCCATCTACTGTAAAACCATGGGTAAGAACAATTTTATAAGGAGCTCTTCCTTTGTTACCCAGTGAGGCAATCAGAGAACTCTGAAACCAACCTCTATGCTGATCACTTCCTTCAAGATACATATCAGCAGGCCAGCTGAGTCTCGGGTCTCTCTCAAGAACTGCGGCATGGCTAACCCCTGAGTCAAACCATACATCAAGAATGTCTCTCTCTTTCTGAAATTCCTTTGAGCCACATTTAGGGCATGAATAATCTGGAAGAATTTCTTCAAGATTAACTTTAAACCATACATCAGAGCCTTCTTTTTCAACAAGTTCAATTACTTTTTCAAAAAGCTTTTCCTCTTTTATCACATATTCGCAACTTTTGCATACAAAAAGAGTTATGGGGACACCCCAACTACGCTGACGAGATAAACACCAGTCTGGTCTTCTTTCTACCATTGAGTATATTCTTTCTCTTCCCCATGAGGGAATCCATCTAACTTTATCTATTTCCTCTAAAGCTCTAACTCTGAGATTATCGTGTCTCATTGATATAAACCACTGAGTGGTTGCCCTGAATATTATAGGTTTTTTGCATCTCCAGCAATGAGGATAGGAATGTGTTATTTTCCCTTCCCAAAGAAGTAAACCTTTTTCCTTAAGAAGTTCAATAATCTCTTTGTTTGCAGAAAAAACATTCTGATTGGCAAAATGGGAAACCTCATTAGTAAATTTTCCTCTATCATCTACAGGAGCATAAATTTCAAGTCCATGCTTAAGTCCAAGTTCATAGTCTTCCATACCATGTCCAGGTGCTATGTGAACTACACCAGAACCCTCTCCAGTTTCCACGAAATCTGCTGTCAAAACTTTTGAAGTTCTATCAATAAAAGGATGCTTCGCTTTGATGCCTTCAAGAGAAGAACCCTTTATTTCAAAAATTGGATTTTCGTCAATCTCTATTTTATCCTTCAGATTTTCAATTGCTTCTTTAACAACAATAAGCACACCTTTTGAGCTTTTTAATCCCACATAATCAAGCTCAGGATGGACTGCTAAAGCTAAATTAGCTGGTAATGTCCAGGGTGTTGTTGTCCATATAACAATGTAGAGAGGTTCATCTTTAAGGGGTAATTTATCTCTATCAATTACTTCGAAGGCAACGAAGATAGAAGGTGACTCTTTCTCAGCATATTCAACCTCTGCGTCAGCAAGAGCAGTTATACAAGAAGGACACCAGTAAACAGGTTTTTTACCTCTATAGACATATCCATTTTTCACAAAGCTAAGAAATTCTCTTAAAATTGTTGCCTCATAGTCATTGGACATGGTAACGTAAGGATTATCCCAGTAACCAAAAACACCGAGGCGGATAAATTCATCTCTCTGTATATTTATGAATTTTTCAGCATATTCTCTGCAAAGCTGCCTTTTCTTAAAAATATCAACATTTTCCTTATCTTTACCCAGAGATTTATCTACCTGAAGTTCAATGGGAAGTCCGTGACAGTCCCAGCCAGGAACAAAGGGACTGTATTGACCAATCATGGAATGATATTTAACAGTTATGTCTTTGAGTATCTTATTTAAAGCATGGCCAATATGAATATGGCCATTTGCATAGGGAGGACCATCGTGAAGGATAAACTGCCCTTTACCCTCTCTTTGATTTTTGGACTGAAGTTTCTCATAAATTTTATTATCCTGCCAGAATTTAAGTATCTGAGGCTCTTTTTCTGCAAGATTAGCTTTCATAGGGAAATTTGTCTGAGGCAGATTTAAAGTTTCCTTATAATCCTTTGACATAAGTTAAAGAATACCATATCAACCCTTTATTTTTCAAATGATTTGAGGAAAAACTAATAACATTTCTGTTTAAATAAGAAAAGTGGAATTTTTCGATAAAATTTTTTTATAATTTGATTTTCAGAGTTTTAACACAGGAGGACTTGCCTATGAAAGGACAAACAGCAATAATTACAGGTTCAGCAAGAGGAATCGGTAGAACTACTGCAGAAGAGTTTGCAAAAAGGGGAGTTAATATAGTGATAGTTGACATAGATGAAAGCGTCGCTAAAAAGGCTGCAGAGGAAATAAAAGGACAATTTGGAGTTGAAACCCTCGGAGTTAAAGCAGATGTTTCAAAGCCTGAAGATGTTAAAGTCCTATTTGAAGAGGCTGTGAAAAAATTTGAAAAAATAGAAATACTTGTAAACAATGCTGGAATAACAAGGGATAATCTTCTAATAAGAATGAAGGATGAAGAATGGGACGCTGTATTGAATATTAATCTTAAAGGCTCATTTTTGTGTTCTCGTGAAGCAGTAAAGGTCATGTCAAAAATAAAATATGGTAGAATAATAAATATTGCCTCTGTTGTGGCTTTTATAGGAAATCCCGGGCAGGTAAATTACTCTGCTTCAAAGGCAGGACTTGTAGCAATGACAAAAACTATTGCAAAGGAATACGCATCTCGTGGCATAACTGTGAATGCGGTAGCTCCAGGATTTATTCAAACAGCTATGACAGATAAATTACCTGAGAAAGTTAAGGAAGAGATGTTGAAAATGATTCCACTTTCAAGATTTGGAACAACTCTGGATGTAGCAAATGCTATAATATTCTTAGCATTACCAGAATCTGGATACATAACCGGTCAGGTTATTCATGTAAATGGCGGAATGTACATGTAAAAAACGAAAACAAAGGAGGTAAGTAATGGTAGAAGAAAAAGTAAAGGAAATTATATCAAAGCAACTTGGAGTGGAGCCTTCCCAAGTAACACCTGAGTCTTCATTTGTTGAAGATCTTGGAGCAGATTCCCTTGATACCGTTGAGCTTGTTATGGCCTTTGAAGAAGCCTTCGGTATCGAAATTCCCGATGAGGATGCTGAGAAAATCAGCAAAGTAAAAGACGCTATTGACTACATAAAGAATAAAATCGGTTAGGCATAATTAGACATGTCTAAAAGAAGAGTTGTTATTACCGGGTTGGGGGCTGTGACCCCACTCGGTCTTGATGTTAAATCTTCATGGCAGGCAATTCTTGAAGGCAAATCAGGAGTGGGTTATATAACCCACTTTGATGCTACCACTTATCCTGTAAAAATTGCTGCTGAAGTGAAGGGCTTTGAGCCAACTAACTATATTGAAATAAAAGAAGTAAAAAAAATGGATAGATTTATCCATTTTGCTATCGCTGCTACCCAAATGGCAATTGAAGATTCAGGATTAAGAATTGAAAAGGAAAATCCAGAAAAAATTGGTGTAGTTATTGGTTCAGGGATGGGTGGCCTACCAGCTATTGAGTATTATCACAAATTAGCACTTGAAAAAGGTTGGAAAAGGGTAAGCCCTTTTTTTATACCTATGGTGATAATTAATCTTGCTGCAGGACAAGTCTCACTAAAATATGGGCTGAAAGGTCCTAATTTAGCAGTCACTACAGCCTGTGCTTCTGGCAATCATGCAATAGGTGAAGCCTTCAGGATGATTGAGTACGGAGATGCAGATATAATCATCGCAGGTGGAGCGGAGGCAGTTATTACACCCATGGCAGTCGCTGGATTTTCAGTTATGCGAGCCCTTTCAACAAGAAATGATGAACCTCAAAAGGCAAGCAGACCCTTTGATATTGACAGGGATGGTTTTGTAATGGGAGAGGGAGCAGGAATAATAATCCTTGAAGAATTAGAACATGCCCTTAATCGAGGTGCAAAAATTTATGCAGAACTTACAGGATATGGAATGAGCTCCGATGCCTATCATATAACTGCTCCTGCACCTGAGGGTGAAGGTGGGGCGAGATGTATGAAGATGGCTTTGAAGGATGCAGAAATTGATCCTGAAGAGATTGATTACATTAATGCTCATGGCACTGCAACAAAACAAGGTGACGAACTTGAAAGTCAAGCTATAAAAACAGTTTTTGGAGAACATGCCTATAAACTTTGTGTAAGTTCAACTAAATCTATGACTGGGCATCTACTTGGTGCTGCAGGTGGAGTAGAAGCAATTTTTACAATTTTGAGTATCTATGAAAATGTTGTTCCTCCCACAATAAATCTTGATAATCCAGACCCTGAATGTGATCTTGACTATGTGCCATATAAAATGAGAAAAAAAGAAATAAATTATGCCATGACCAACTCCTTTGGCTTTGGTGGAACTAATGCCTCTCTTATTTTCAGAAAATTTTCAGGAAGTTGAAAATATAATAGGCTATAGATTCAGTAACCCTTACCTTTTAGTTCAGGCATTAACTCACAGTTCCTACGCCAATGAAAACTATTTAACATCTAATGAACGACTTGAGTTTCTGGGAGATATAGTGCTTGGTTTTGTAATATCCGATTACCTTTACAATATTAAACCTGAATTAAATGAGGCAGAAATGTCAAAAACAAGAGCCTTTCTTATTAGCAAAAAGTTTCTTTACCTCCTATCAAAAGAGATTTCTCTTGGTAAGTTCATATTACTTGGAAAAGGAGAAAGATTGAATGGCGGAGAAAATAAAGAATCCATTCTTGCTGATGCCATGGAAGCGTTGATAGGTGCAATCTATCTTGATGGAGGAATAAGTCCTGCTAAAAATTTCCTGCTAAGGATTATTTCTGAAATTTCAACCTCAGAGCTTTTTCTACAACAGGAGGAACAAGGCTTTTTACAGAACCTCCAAAGTACGCAATCTCTTTAACGAGAGTTGAGGAGAGAAAAGAGAATTCCTCACTTGGCATTAAGAAAACCGTCTCAATATCTCTATAAAGTCTTCTGTTTGCATGGGCAAGCTGAAGTTCAAATTCATAATCCGATACTGCTCTCAATCCTCTTATAATTGCCACAGCACCTTTTCGTTTAACAAATTTAACAAGTAATCCATCGAAGGCTTCTATTTTTAAATTTTCCAATTCTTCTACTGATTCCTTTATAAAATTTAATCTTTCTTCAATAGAAAAAATAGGAGATTTTTTGTAGCTTGAAATAGCTACTGCTACAACTAACTGATCAAATATTTTTAAAGCTCTTTTAATTACATCCAGATGACCATTTGTTATGGGGTCAAAGGTACCTGGATATACGCCAATCTTCATTTTTACCTCCTATAGATAGTTAAAAGAGTATCTCCATATCTGTAACATTTTTGAAGCTTTAAGTCCCTTAATTTTTCTCGTATTGATTCATTTTTATAATGCTGAATTATTAAAACTCCATCTTTTTTTAAAAGATTTTTTTTCTCAAATATATTAAATATTCTTTCAATCTCACCAGATTCATAAGGAGGATCAGCAAAAATTATATCATATTGAAGTTCTGTATCTTTTAGAAAAATATTAGCATCTAAGTTATAGACTCTTGCTTTTTCA
Source organism: uncultured Thermodesulfovibrio sp. (assembly GCA_964648755.1). Taxonomy (GTDB): domain Bacteria; phylum Nitrospirota; class Thermodesulfovibrionia; order Thermodesulfovibrionales; family Thermodesulfovibrionaceae; genus Thermodesulfovibrio. The sequence continues at coordinate 6,489 of CAZYLC010000017.1, read as the reverse complement.
ATTAAGTTCTTTTTCTGCAAAGAATTTTTGATAAAAGTACAAAGAACAGGATCTCTCTCAACGAAAATAACTTCATCAGCTCCTTTGTTTAAAGCCTCAATTCCTACAAAGCCTTTACCAGCATAAATATCAACAAATATTTTCCCTTTCACATCTCTGAGAATATCAAATATGGCTTTTCTCACTATTGCAGGAGTGGGTCTAACGGTCTGTTTTTTTATGTTTGACTTTGTCATTATTTGATCTCTGGATTAGTAAAAAAAATATCAGGTAATTGGTAACCTTTAATCTTTACTTTCCTACCATGAACTTCCAATCTGCCCTCTGCAAAAAATCTTATAGCTTCTGGAAAAATTTTATGTTCCACTTTGAGAATCCTTTCAGATAGACTATCCTCAGTGTCATCGGGATGGACAGGTACAGCAGCCTGAATTATTATAGGACCTGAATCAACTCCTTCATCTACAAAATGCACTGTACATCCACTGATTCTAACGCCGTAGTCAACAGCCTGCTTTTGTCCATGAAGTCCTGGAAAAGAAGGAAGAAGGGCAGGATGGATATTCATGATTCTATTAGGGAAAGCATCAAGCAAAGGCTTTTTAACTATTCTCATAAATCCAGCTAATATGACAAGTTCTACTCCCTTTGAAAGGAGTTCATCCCTTATTTTTTCATAAAAAGCCTCCTTGGTTTTAAATTCTTTAGGATCAATATACATATATGGAATGCCATGTTTTTTAGCTCTTTCAATTGCGTAAGCATCAGAATTGTCAACAATAAGAATCTCTATTTTTGCAATAATTCTCCCAGATTCAATTTCATCAATGATTGCCTGAAAATTTGACCCTCTTCCTGAAGCTAAAACTCCTATCTTAAGCATTTTTAAGCCTCCCTAATTTTAAATTCATGGACGAAATCAACTAATTTTTTTAGTTTGTCAACTGATGTATTAATGTTTACACCATGCCCCAAATTGAAGATATGAGACCTTGCAAGATTTCCGTCTACTAAAATTTTATTTGCTCTTTTAAAAATTTCTTCTTCTGTGCCAAGAAGTGTTAAAGGATCAAGATTACCCTGCAAAGGATGAGCATTGAATAGTTCAACTGCTTCTTTGATATCAATTCTCCAATCAATGCTTAAAACATCAGCATTTATCTCTTTTAAATGATTGGCAAGACCCGATGTATTAGAACAAAAATAAATAACCGGAACATTTTTTATTCCTTCAATCAACTTTTTAACATAGGGTCTTACGAATATTTCATAATCAAGGGGAGATAAAATTCCAGCCCATGTATCAAAAATTTGAACTACATGCACCCCGGCTTTTATCTGTTCAGCAAGATATTTAAGTGTTGCCTCTGTAAACAGGCTCATTAATCTATGAAAAGAATCTGCTTCCGAGAACATAAATCTTTTAGTATTGACAAACTCCTTTGTTGAGCCTCCTTCAATAATATATGTAGCAAGGGTAAAAGGTGAAGCTGCAAAACCTATTAGAGGCACAGGGAGTTCTTTGACCAGAATTTCTATTGCATTAAAGACATAATTTACTTTTTCAAGTTCTATTTCTCTCAAAAAAATAAGGTCAGAGGATTTTCTAATGGTTGGCGAAACCTTAGGTCCTTTTTCTTCTAAAAATTCTATTTCAATGCCCATAGCTTCGAGGGGTATCAAAATATCAGAGAAAAGAATTGCTGCATCAACCTCTAATATCCTCACAGGTTGTAATGTCACCTCTGCTGCTATTTCGGGTGTTCTGCACATGGTGAGAAAATCATATTTCTGTCTGATTTTTTGATACTCAGGCATATATCTTCCTGCCTGTCTCATAAACCATACAGGAGTATAATCAGCTCTAATGCCCTTGCAGGCTTTAAGAAAAATATCTTTCACTTGACTCTCCGTGGTATATATTTACAGTAAGGGTCTTCTTCCATATAATCATCCCTTAAACAATATGCTCTTGCTCTGCATCCTCCACATACATTTACATATTCACACACGCCACATCGTCCTTTATAGGCATCAAAATTTCTCAGATTCTTGAAAAGTTCTGAATTCTCCCATATCTCTTTGAAGGACTGTTTCTTTATATTCCCTGCAGGTAGAGGGAAATAGCTACAGGGCATCACATCTCCATCCACATTGATAAGGCATATAAGCTGGCCTGCTACACATCCTTTAGCTCCACCTGTGGAAAACTTAAGAGATCTTCTTTCAAATTTTTCGCCCCCTTTTTTTGCCCTTTCAAAAATAACTCTGTAATACTGCGGTGCACAGGTAGGTCTTACAAGAATATCCTTTTCATCCTTTTCCATATCATAGTGCCAGTTAAGGATTTTTTCGTAATCCTCTTGACTTATTAATTCATTTAGAAGTTCCTCTGCTCTGCCCGTTGGTACTATCATAAACATATACCAAGCAGTTGCGCCAAGATCTTTTGCTAATTTATAAACCTGTGGGATTGTTTCTTGATTTCTCTTTGTAAATGACGAGTTTATTAAAAAGGGTATGCCATATTTTTTAAACAACTGAGCAGACTTTATTGTTCCTTGAAAAGCTCCCTTTTGTTTTCTAAAATCATCATGCACCTTTTCATTTGGTCCGTCAAGGCTAAGAGATACCATCTTTATATCTACTTCTTTAAGTTTTTTACAAATCTTCTCATTAACAAGCGTTCCATTTGTAGCAAGACATACTCTTAAACCCTTCTTGCCACCATAATCTGCAATATCAAAAAAATCCTCTCTCAAAAGTGGTTCTCCACCTGTAAGGACCATAACAGGCTTGGCATAGGATGTTATATCATCAATTATTCTGAAACACTCTTCCTTTGTAGGATCTGGATGTTCCTTGACAACCTCTTCTGAGGATGACCTGCAGTGAATGCATCTTAAATTACATCTCCTTGTGATTTCCCAAGCTATCCATTTTGCCTCAAAATGCATTAATTATTATAACTTAAAATAAATTCTTTTATTGAGCTAAAAACAATGATTATAATAAATAACATGGCAAAGAGAGAAAAATGGAAGTCAAGATTAGGTCTTATTCTTGCTACCGCAGGTAATGCTGTAGGACTTGGAAATATTTTAAGATTTCCATCTAAGGCCGCTCTCTATGGTGGCGGAGCCTTTATGGTTCCCTATTTCATAGCTTTTCTACTCATGGGATTACCACTAATGATCATTGAATGGGTTATTGGAAGATTTGCAGGTAAACACGGACATGGTTCTATGACAGGAATTTTGGGTCTCTTCTTTAATCACAGTAACTGGGCAAGAATTTTAGGTTCCATAGGGGTTGCTATCCCTGTCTTGATATGTATGTACTATATCTATATTGAATCATGGACACTGGGTTTTGCTTTTTTGAGTCTTTTTAAACAAATGCCTCTGCCTTTGCAAACAGAAAATCCTCAGGAGGCAGTTAAACCCTATGTAGAATTTTTCAAAGCCTATACAAATCCATCCATAATTGCCTATATATTTCTTCTGATTACCATTGCCATTAACTGGTTCATACTTCAAAAGGGTGTTGCAAAAGGAATAGAGATAACAGCGAAAATAGGTATGCCTGCTATCATTCTTTTTGGTGTCTTACTTGGAATAATCTCTCTCTCTACAAGAGACTGGGCAGGGATTGAAGGATTGAAATTTATATACAACCTAAACTTTTCTGGTATGGCAAACCCTAAGGTATGGATTGAAGCCTCTGGACAGATATTCTTCACCCTTTCCTTAGGTATGGGAGCAATAGCTGTTTATGCAAGTTATGTTAAACCCAAGGAAGATGTTGTCAAAGCAGGATTATGGACTGCGGGTATTAATGAATTTATAGAGGTTATAATAGGTGCTTCTATTGCTATACCAGCTGCCTTTGCTATGTTTTCAGCTGTTGCCATTCCAGAACTTGCAAAAGAAGGGACATTCAGGCTGGGATTTATGACCATGCCTGCTGTGATCATGAATTTACCTACGGGATGGCTTATTTCTTTTATATGGTTCCTTTTACTTTTTCTTGCTGCCCTTACTTCCTCTTTAGCACTAATTCAGCCGTTAATTGCACTATTTGAAGATGAAATGAAATGGGAACACTCAAAGGCTGTTAGTGTATCAATGATTTTAGTCATAGTAGGAGCGCATTTCTCTGCTTTTATGCCTAATTTCATTGATGAAGTTGATTTCTGGGCAGGATGTGTCATGCTCCTTATATTTGGTTTAGTTGAGATAATTGTATTTGTATGGATATTTGGAATAAACAATTTTTATAATGAGCTTATTCAGAATACTTCAATAAAGTTACCAAAAGCTTTTGTTTATGTAATAGCCTTTGTATCTCCTATTTTCTTATCTTTTATCCTGTATTTTTGGGTAATAAGGGATTTCAATAACATATTATCTGCTGAAGAACCTACAAAAATCATATCCCGAATATTTATTCTAATTTTTCTATTATTTCTTTCGTTTATTGCTGTAAAGAGCAGAAAAATCATTCTCAGAGATTTAAGATATACAAAAATAATTGAGAAATAAGTGATCAAAGTATTGCTTTAAAGGAGGGTATTTTGGAAGATTTTATAAGGAATATAGAAGAAGTTGATATTTATTCTCTTATACAAGAATCTAATTTATTAAGGGAAAAATACAAAGGTAAAAAAGTTGAATTATGCGCAATTATAAATGCAAAAAGTGGACTATGTTCTGAGGATTGCATATTCTGTTCACAATCATCAAGATACAAAACTAATGTTCAAGTATATCCTTTAATAAAGAAAGAGGAAATAGTAGAAAAAGCTCTTGAAGCCAAAAAATATGGAGTAAAAAGATTTTCTATTGTCATAAGTGGAAGAAAGCCTCTAAAGAAAGAGTTAAAAATAATTGGAGATTATATAGAAGAGATAAAAAAATCTAAAATCCATACCTGTGCATCTTTAGGACTTTTAGAATATGATGAAATTCTCTACTTAAAAGATAGAGGACTTGAAAGACTTCACTGTAACATAGAAACCTCTGAGGGTTTTTTCAATAAAATATGCACAACCCATAAGTTTTCTGATAAAGTTAAAACTCTCGAATATGCTAAGAAAGCAGGACTTTCAATATGCTCTGGCGGTATTTTTGGTATAGGTGAGTCATGGAATGATAGAGTTGAAATGGCGAAATTTCTTTATGA
>CAZYLC010000017.1:258-1295 GCA_964648755.1 uncultured Thermodesulfovibrio sp. | reverse complement strand
AAAGGTAGACTCTGTTCCAATTAATTTTCTCACTCCTATTCCTGGCACTCCACTGGGAAATAAAGAACCTTTAAGTCCAATGGAGGCTTTAAGGATAATTGCTCTCTTCAGATTTATACTACCTGAAAGAGACATAAGAATATGTGGAGGGAGACCCTTGCTCAGAGATTTCTCATCCTGGATTTTTCTTGCAGGTGCTAATGCATTAATGACAGGAAATTATCTTACAACCACTGGAAGACATTACAGTGATGATTTGTTTTTCATAAAAAATCACGGTCTTGAGGTAGACAGTGTGGTCTGTTAGAATGAGGGCATCAAAAAAAGAAAATAGCAAAGAAAAACACATCTCAGGAGCAGAGGGGATCTATGATTATTTCCAGATAGAGAAAGCTTTAAAAGAGTATCTGAAGAGAGCCTTTGAACATTCTAAGGGAAAGCCTGATAAGATTGTCTTAACAATAGAAAAGATAAATGAACAAATCGAAAGATTCTCAGCTCTGCCAATAAGTACTTTTTTATCCAATTCTTCTGAGGAATCCCTTAAATTTATAAAGGAAAAATTAAAATCCTTAGGCATTTATGAAAAATCAATAAATGTTGCCTTTTACGTAATAAATAATTGCCCTATGAGAGGAGCAACATTAATAGATTCCTTGACTGGGGAAAGATTGGAAAAGGACAAAGAAAGAGGTGTAAGAGTATCACGTATCCAGATGGAAAAAAGTAAAAAAAATAGAATGTTAAGAAAAATAAAAAATATTTCAACCCAGCCTCTTAGGACAATTGAAGCCTTAACAATTGCCTCAAAGGTTATATCCCATCCTAATATAATTGCAGAACTCTGTATTTCTGACAATCCTGAATATACAACGGGATACATTGCATCGAGAGATTTTGGATATTTGAGAATAACAAATATTAAAAATAAAGGACAGCATATGGGAGGAAGAGCCTTTTTCATAAAAACTCCCTGCGATATGGAAACCCTAATAGAATATCTTGAAAGGAAGCCAGTACTAATAGTATGAAGTACG
>CAZYLC010000017.1:0-248 GCA_964648755.1 uncultured Thermodesulfovibrio sp. | reverse complement strand
TGCAGGCGGTGGGGCATTAAAAAAAATACAAAAAGCTGAGTCAATTCTAAAGACGAAGGGAATTCCTTTTGAAACATTTCTTACCAAAAAAAGGGGAGATGGAGAATTATTTGCTAAGAAAATTAAAGAGAATAAAGGAGATAGAATTCTTTTAGTTGCTGCTGGTGGCGACGGAACCTATAATGAAATAATTAATGGTTTAGCCCATTCACAAATACCCCTTGCAATACTTCCTATGGGAACTACCT
>CAZYLC010000016.1:25710-33155 GCA_964648755.1 uncultured Thermodesulfovibrio sp. | reverse complement strand
TTTCAGCAGTAGGTTTGGTAACAATTTTTAAAATGAACGCCACCTCTAAGCAGATGGTTGATGAGCTTGTTCCTCAAGAGAAATTGGTAAATGCTGTTATAAGAAAACTTAGGGGAGCAAGCATTTCAGTTCATAAAATAGTGCTCTACGATGATAAGGATATTATTAAAGAGAATTATCATAAGGCTAAGAGCAGAATAGAAGACTGTCGCATCTATTTGATTGCATCTCTTAACGGAGGCACTATAAAAGATTACTCTATAGGAACAGGCATTTTATTGGATGAGTTTAAAGTTAAACCATTAACTAAAGAAGAAAAGAGAAAACTGATTGAGGATATTATCTTAAAGGTTGAAATACTGGGAAAGGATATTGATGAGATTGTAAATAAAAAGCTTACTGGAGAAAAGAGGGATTTATTATTAAAAAAAATCTCAGAATATGATTCTCTAACAAGAGAAATGGTAACAACTTTGCAACACTTTGCTATAAATATCTACAACGAATGGAAAGTATTCACAGACATAATGAACAGAAGATTTATTATAGCCGTAATTCTCATCAGCTCTATCTTTTTAACAACAGCAGTATTATCTATAATTTTTAGTTTTATAATGTCGCACAATTTAGTGAAGAACATTACTGAAATAATTGAGCAGTTTAAAAAATTTTCATCAGGGTATATTCAATTAGATAAAAGGATTGATATAGATTCAAAGGATGAGGTCGGTATACTTGCAAAGGAATTTAATAAAGTTATGGATTATATTGCTGATTTGTCATCCTTTAAAAAAATTATTGAAGAAGATGAAACTTTAGATGACATTTATATTAGACTTGGCAAAATATTCAGAGATAAACTTAAATTTGATAAATTTATAATTTATGAGGTTTCTAACAGCAAGAATAATATGAGAATAGTTTTCCCAACAGAAATTGATGAGGTAAATTTATTTTGCCACAGGGATATCTTGCTGGACTGCGAACTATGTAGGGTCAAGAGAACAGGTCGCAAGGTTTCATCAATAGATTACCCTGAAATATGTAAATACTATTTAGATACAGCAAATACTATCCATGTCTGTATACCCATAATCAGTGAGGGTAGTGTAGGAGGGATTGTCCAGTTTATTTATGATAAAAGTGAAGGAATTGATTTGGAAGAAATGGAGAAGAAAATTAGAAGAGCAGAGCAATATATCGTAGAAACTCAACCAGTTATTGAGACAAAGAGGCTCATGAAGGCTTTAAAAGAATCGTCATTCAAAGATGGATTGACAGGACTTTATAATAGGAGGTTCTTGGAAGAAAGTTTTGACAATTTAGTCGCAGGTATTCTGAGAAGGGGAACAATGCTTGGGCTTTTAATGTGTGATATAGACTTTTTCAAACAGATTAATGATGTTTATGGGCATGATGTAGGAGATATTGTTTTAAAGGAGATTGCAAATAACATAAAAAATTGCGTAAGAACCTCAGATATGGTCTTTCGCTTTGGTGGTGAGGAGTTTCTTGTATTGCTTATGGATTCAAAAAAAGATGCTGCTGTAGATGTAGCAGAGAAAATCAGAGAGAGAATCAAAGAGACAAAAATAAAGATTGCTGGTGGGTTTATCCAGAAGACTATAAGCATAGGTGTAAGTGAATTTCCTTTAGATACACAAAATTTCTGGGAAGCAATAAAATTTGCCGATGTAGCTCTTTACAAGGCAAAAGAATTAGGCAGAAATAGAGTTATAAGATTTGCTCCAGATATGTGGACAGAGGAGAATTATTAAAAGGATTATTCGTGATAAATTTTAGGCCATTTTGTATTAATGCCATTACCATATCAGACGCCTGGTTTCAATTAATTTATAATGTTTTAGAAAATGGTTATATTCAAAAAATACAGCACGGTTCTTTTGAAAATGAACAATACAGAGTACAATATCCAAGTATTGTCGTTTATATAGAAAAACCTTGGCAGGATATGGTTCCACAAATACCTCCACATCTTTGTATTCCTTCCCCTACAAGTATGGAATACATAGAGAATTATTTCATAGATTATCTTATGAATCCAGAACTTAGTGAAAATGAAACTTACAGGTATTCTTCAAGAATTCATCATCCTATGCCTGATGGAGGGAGTCAATTGGACAGAGTAATAGAAATTCTCAAAAAGTCTCCATTGACAAATCAAGCCATTATAGAGGTAGGAACACCTGTTGATTTAGATGTGTGTTACGGTAATGATGGTAAACTTGATCCTCCCTGTCTGAGACTTATAGATTTCAAGGTGATCCCCGTAAAATATGAGCTTATCCTGACGGTTTCGGTCTACTTTAGATCATGGGATTTATGGTCAGGTTTTCCAACTAATCTCGGGGGAATAGAGCTACTTAAACAATATGTTTGTTCTGAGACAGGCTTAAAGAAAGGACCTATGTATGCCTATTCTGCAGGAGCACATATTTACGGATATCAGGAAGAGTTAGTTAAATTAAGAACTTTAAAAAGTTTATAAAGTGCAGAGTGTTACTATAGATTCAATAGGCAATTTAAAAATATATCAACCAATCGAAGGTTATCGTTTCAGTGTAGATGCAATTATATTAGCCCATTTTGTAAATTTAAAAAGATTAAATAAGGCTGTTGATATAGGTGCAGGAACCGGAATAATAGGAATGCTTCTTGCCAAAAAATATCCAGACAGTGAAATAACAATGGTTGAAATTCAGCAAGAACTTGTTGAAATGGCAAAGAATAACATCTTATTAAATAATCTTGAAAATCAAATTAAAGTTTATTGTATGGATGCAAAAGCATTTAAAGAAAAAGACTTTGATCTTGTCGTTACTAATCCTCCCTTTAGAAGACCTGGTACAGGAAAGATTAGTCCTAAGGAAGAAATAGCGATTGCAAGACACGAATTTAGTCTTTCTTTAATAGATATTGCCCAGATAGCTCAGAAAAGCCTTAGACATAGAGGAAGACTTTGCATTATTCATCTTCCTGAAAGGTTAGTTGAAATTATTAGAATTTTGAGTAAATATAATCTTGAAGTAAAACGTCTTAGATTTGTTCATTCAAAAATATCAACTGAGGCAAAAATGGTTCTTATTGAAGCAGTAAAGGGGGGCAGAATATCTCTTAAAGTGGAAAAGCCTCTTTTCATTTATGAAGAAAATGGAGAATATACGAATGAAATGAAAAAAATATATGAAATTTAGCAGTTTTATGATTTAAATCATACTTTTATCCAATAAATCCTTTCTATACTTAAATTAAGAAGTAAAATGAGATATTTTGGAGGTAAGCGATGCCTATAAGATCAATAATTTCTATTGATGAAGAAAAATGTGATGGCTGTGGCATGTGTGTTAATGCATGCGCTGAAGGGGCAATAAAAATAATTAACGGTAAAGCAAAGTTGGCAAATGAAATTTATTGTGATGGATTAGGAGCGTGTCTCGGAAGCTGTCCGAAAGGAGCAATTACCATTGTTGAAAGAGAAGCTAAACCTTTTGATGAAGAAGCAACTAAAAAGCATTTAAAATTATTAAAAAATCTCGAACCTCCCGTTTGTGAATGTCTATCTTCAGTTAAAGACCACAAACTAAATAATTGGCCTATTCAGCTAAGACTTGTTTCAGTAAATGCTCATTTTTTAAGAAATGCAGACCTTCTTATTGCCGCAGATTGTACTGCCTTTTCATATAAAAGATTCCATGAAGACTTATTAAAGGATAGAAAATTATTGATTGCATGTCCTAAGCTTGATGATTCTAATCTATATTTGGACAAACTAACAGAAGTCTTTAAATTAAATACTGTTAAATCAGTATTAGTATTAAGAATGACTGTTCCATGTTGTAGGGGGTTAAGCTGGATAGTGCAAGAGTCTCTTCAAAGGGCAAACAAAAAAATATCTTTTGAAGAACAAATAATAGATGTAGATGGAAATATTAAAAATTAGAAATTCATTTAATTTTTATAAAATTCCCATTTTGTAGTAAAATTTTATCTATGCTTTCTTATTTAGTAAAAAGATTTTTTCTAATGATACCCATCTTGATTGGTATCACTTTAATATGCTTTATAGTAATCAACCTTGCACCCGGTTCTCCTGCTACTTTCCAAGAGGAATTGTCTCCCAAGGCTTCACCCGAAGCTGCGGAAGCTCTAAAAAAACTTTATGGATTAGATAAGCCTCTTCATGAAAGATATCTTAATTGGTTAAAGATGGTTATTACTTTAGACCTTGGTAAAAGTTTTGTTGACGGAAGGGCTGTTAAAGATAAGGTTAAAGAGAGGCTTCCTGTCACAGTCACTCTTAATTTTCTTTCTCTTTTATTGATTTTTACAATTTCTATCCCTATTGGTATTTACTCAGCTTTAAAGCCAGGAAGTTTTATTGATAGAACTCTTACAGTTTTTGTTTTTGCAGGGTTTTCAGTTCCTACATTCTGGCTTGCCTTAATTGCTATGATAATCTTTGGAGTAAACTTAGGTTGGCTTCCGATTTCAGGAATACAAAGCATAGGAGCAGAGACTTTGCCTTTTAAAGATAGAATAATTGACTGGATAAAACATTTGATTATGCCTGTTACCATAATGTCTTTCGCTGGATTAGCAGGAATGTCTCGCTATACAAGATCAAGTATGCTTGAGGTATTAAAGCAAGATTATATTAGAACTGCAAGGGCAAAGGGTTTGCCTGAGAATGCAGTTATTTTAAAACACGCTCTCAGAAATGCCCTACTACCAGTTGTTACCCTTTTAGGACTTGCTATTCCAGGTTTAATTGGAGGAAGCGTTATTTTTGAGAGTATATTTTCTATACCAGGAATGGGCCAACTTTTTTATTCATCAGCTATGGCAAGAGATTATCCTACCATAATGGGTATTCTTATAATCGGGGCATTCTTAACGTTAATAGGTAATCTTCTTGCAGATATTGCATATTTTTTAGTTGACCCAAGAATTAGAGTAAAGAAAGATGTTTAAAATAATCTTGTTTAGAATTTTAAGTAATAAAATTGCTGTTATAAGTATCTGTTTTATCTTAATGATTGTCTTAATTGCCTTATTAGCACCAATTATAGTTCCCTACGATCCTTATAAAATTAATGTATATAAAGTACTTGAACCTCCTTCAAAGGAACACCTTTTCGGAACCGATGAATTAGGAAGAGATGTTTTTTCAAGAGTCCTATACGGTGCGAGAGTATCTTTAAAAGTTGGTATTATTGCGATGGGGATAGCAATAATAACAGGTACCCTGTTTGGTTCAATAGCTGGATACTACGGTGGATTTATTGATTCTTTTATTATGCGACTCGTAGACGTCATGTTATCTTTTCCTACATTATTTTTGATTCTTGCTATTGTTGCTGTCTTAGAACCCAATATATACATAATAATGGCGGTTATAGGGCTCACAGGATGGATGGATGTGGCAAGGCTCGTAAGGGCTGAAGTTTTATCACTAAAAGAAAGAGAATTTGTTCTTGCATCAAAAGCAATTGGAGCAAGCTCTGTTAGAATAATATTAAAACATATTTTACCTAATGCCATATATCCTGTTATAGTAGCTGCCACCTTTGCAGTTGGAGGAGCAATCTTAATAGAAAGTGGTTTAAGTTTCCTAGGACTGGGAATTCAGCCTCCAGAGCCAAGCTGGGGTGGAATTTTGAGTGTGGGCAAAGACTATATTACCGTTGCCTGGTGGATGAGTTTTTTCCCTGGTATCGCAATTTTTCTAACAGTACTATCCTTTAATCTCTTTGGTGAAGCTCTAAGAGATGCTCTTGATCCTAATAAGTGGGCAGAAGATATATAAAAATTTTCTCTATAAAAAAATAAATTTTAATAGAAACAATCTATTTTTAATCTTCTATAGAACAATGTTAAATTTTTTATAAAAAGAGGAGGGCAGTTATGGTAATTGTTGATGCAAGAGGATTGGGGTGTCCTAAGCCAATTATACTTGCTGAGGAAGCGTTATCTAAGATAGAGGAAGGTTTTATAACTATATTAATCGATAATGAAGCATCTTTAGAAAATATAAAGAGATATGCAGAAAGATTCGGATACTACTATGAAGTTGAAAAGGAAAACTCCTTTTGGAAAGTAAAAGTAGTTAAAGGTTATACTTGTAACATAGTATCAAATGAAAAGAAATCATCTAGAGAATTATTAATAATAATTGCCTCCGATACAATTGGTAAAGATGAAAAACTTGGAAGAGTATTGATGAAAGCTTTTTTTGAGACCATGATTGCCATTGGCCAATCACCTAATATGATTTTTCTAATGAATACTGCAGTTAAACTTTCTACTAAAGATGAAGAATTTATTAATATGTTAAGGAAATTAGAAGAGCAGGGTGTGGAGATATTTACCTGTGGTACTTGTTTGAAATATTACAATCTTGAAGATCAACTTAAAGTTGGTTTCAGAGGAACCACAAATCATTTTGTAGAGGGCATGTCTGATTTTAATAAAACTATATGGATTGGCTAATTTCTAACTGGCTCTTGCCAATGTGATGGCGTATATGTTTTTGGCTTCACCCTTTATTTTTAAAACCTTTGCACATTCTGCTAAAGTGCTTCCCGTTGTCACAACGTCGTCTATTAAGGCAACTTTTAAATTATTTAATTTAGTCTTAACAATAAAAGCATCCTTAAGATTTTCTCCTCTATCAACTTCACTTAATAGTGCTTGTTCCTTAGTATTTTTTATTTTTACAAGACAATCAAGAATCAAAGGAATGTTCCAAGCTTCTGATAATTCCTTTGCAAGGATTGCAGATTGATTGAATTCTCTATCTTTTAATTTTTTAGCATGTAATGGAACTGGTATTATTACATCTATTAATGGCTTTTCAATTTTACTCAGAAGTTTTCCCAACTCTTTCCCAAGCCTCATTATTTTGTGATATTTAAAAATATGTATAACTTCTTTTATCGTTCCTTCATAACTGGAGTAACTATAGAGACCATCAATATAATTCCAAAAATTTTTATGAAATTTACCGGTGGTTATTTTTTGATTTTCAAAAGGTTTGATTTTTTCCCAACAATTCATACAAAAGGGTGCTACCTGCCAGGAAGATTTATTATTACAAATAGGACATCTTTCAAAAAAAATTATTTCACAGAGGAGACTCCTTAATGATAATTTCATCTCTTTTCTGTCCTGTAGAAATAATCTGAATTTTTACTTTTAATGAATCCTCAATAAATTGAAGATATTTCTTGGCATTATGAGGGAGTTTTTCATAATCCTTTATTCCTGCAGTATTTTCCTTCCAGCCTGGCATTTCTTCATATATGGGGGTACAATTTTGAAGAATTTCATGTTCTTTTGGGAAATCTTCAATAATTCTATTTCCATATTTATAGCCAACACATACTTTAAGTTTCTCGATTCCATCGAGAATATCAAGCTTTGTT
>CAZYLC010000016.1:0-25681 GCA_964648755.1 uncultured Thermodesulfovibrio sp. | reverse complement strand
GCAATTCCTGTAAAACCATTAATTCTAACTGCATGTCTAAGCCCCACAAGGTCAAGCCATCCACACCTGCGAGGTCTTCCTGTAGTGGCTCCATACTCACCACCTTTTTTTCTTATTTCCTCACCCAAAGAATCCTTTATTTCGGTTGGAAAAGGTCCTTCTCCAACTCTTGTAGTATAGGCTTTTACAATTCCTATTATTTTATCTATTTTTTTAGGACTTACTCCTGTACCAGTGCAAGCGCCACCTGCTATTGTGTTTGATGATGTAACATAAGGGTAGGTTCCATGATCAATATCAAGAAGCGTTCCTTGAGCTCCTTCAAAAAGAATGCTTTTACCACTATCAATAGCTTTATTTATCAAAATATCTGCATCTACAATGTATTTTTTTAATTTCTCTGCATAGGTAATATACTGATTAAATATTTGTTCTTCATCAAGGATCTCAGCCCCGTAGAAATTTTTAAGAAGAAAATTGATGATTTCAAGATTTGCTGTGATTTTGTTTTTAAGAATCTCTGGATACAGAAGGTCTACCATTCTAACACCATTTCTTGCAATCTTGTCTGTGTAACAAGGACCAATACCTTTTTTAGTTGTTCCAATCTTTTTCTTTTTTTCTGCCTGTTCTTCAATTGCAATATGATAGGGCATTATAAGATGGCAATGTTTGGCAATATAGAGATTATTATCAATTTCAATACCTTTGCTCATGAGCGTATCAATTTCTTTTAATAATCCTGAGGGATCAAGAACGACACCGTTTCCGATAAAGCATTTTTTACCTTTGTGAAGTATACCAGAGGGTATAAGATGGAGAATATATTTTTCATTACCAACAACTACAGTGTGGCCAGCATTACATCCACCTTGAAATCTAACTACATAATCACATTTTTCTGTTAAGTAATCAACAATCTTACCTTTTCCCTCATCGCCCCATTGAGCACCTATGATAATAATAGAAGGCATATAATCTTCTCCTTATTTGAGTTAGTGGACAGATATGTATACAGGTTTTACTTCCAGCACATTAGGAAGTTTTTTAATTTGTTCAATTATTTCATCATTTAAAGAAGCATCTATGCATATAACAGAAAAAGCTATTCCGCCGACTTCTTTTCTTCCAAAATGCATATGTCCTATATTAATATTATTTTTCCCAAGTAGGGTTCCTATGTTACCGATAACACCAGGACGGTCATGATTTCTCATAAAAATCATATTACCTTCAGGAATAATTTCCATTGAAATATCATTAATCTGAACAATTCTTGGATCTTTTCTACTTAGAAGTGTTCCTGCAATTACTGTTTTTTCATCTTTTGATAGGAGTATTACTTTTACTAAGCTTTGATAATCTCCAGCTTCTTTACCTTTTATTTCTTTTATCTCGATACCTCTTTCTTTTGCAATAAGGGAAGCATTAACATAATTAACTGGTTCTCCTAATATAGGATCTAAGATTCCTTTTAGAGCTGCTGCAGTTAAAGCCTGGGTATTTATTGATGAAATTTCACCAAGATATTCTATTTGTATCTGTTTTATACTCTTTGAAAAGATTTGTGATGCAAAACTACCCATTCTTTCAAGAAGAACAAGATATGGACGAATAAGTGGTACCTGATCGAAGGGTATTGATGGAAAATTAACAGCATTACGTATGGTTCCATTTAAGAGATAATCAACAATCTGTTCTGCTATGGCAACAGCAACATTTTCTTGTGCCTCCAATGTGGATGCTCCAATATGGGGAGTACATATTACTCTTTCATCGGCTACTAAAGGATATCCTTCCTCCGGGGGTTCTTTTTCAAAGACATCAAGGGCAACGCCTGCTACTTTGCCTTCCTTGATTGCTTCATAGATGTCTTTTTCATTTACTATACCGCCGCGAGCACAATTAATTATATATACACCCTTTTTCATTTTCGCAATTGTTTCTTTGTTTATTAAGTACTTTGTTTCTGCTGTTAAGGGTGTATGTATTGTTATAAAATCTGCTTCAGCAAATATTCTATCAAGGTCAGTTTTGGTAATACCAAGTTCTTCTGCTCTTTCATCACTCAAGAAAGGATCATATGCTAAAACATTCATACCAATACATTGAGCTCTCTTTGCAACCTCTGAACCTATCCTTCCAAGGCCAACTACTCCAATGGTTTTATTGTAAAGCTCAACTCCCATAAATTTTTTCTTTTCCCAATTGCCAGCTTTCATAGAGAAAGTTGCCTGAGGAATTTTTCTGGCAAGAGAAAAAAGCATTGCTATTGTGTGCTCTGCTGTAGTAATGGTATTACCACCTGGCGTATTCATTACCACTATTCCTTTTTTGGTGGCAGCAATTTTATCTACATTATCAACACCTGTTCCTGCTCGTCCAATTACCTTAAGTTTATCAGCAGCGTCAATAATTTCAGCAGTTACCTTTGTAGCACTCCTTATAATCAATGCATCATATTCACCTATTATTGATTTTAGTTCTTCAGGTTTAAGTCCTGTTTTTACATCTACATCAAGTCCGGCCTTTTTTAGAATATCAACGCCTTTCTGTGAAATGTTATCGCTGACAAGAACCCTCACTTTTGTTCCTCCTTATAAAAAATTTCTTCTGCTTTAGCAACACCTTTTCCAAAAATAACAGGATAACCAAGTTCTTTCAATGTCATTTCAAGAGCAGAAATTCCCACTATTACATCAAATTTATCAGCATAACCAAGATGCGCAAAACGGAAAACTTTACCTTTAAGTTTGTCCTGGCCTCCAGCTGCTGTTACACCATGTTTTTCTCTTAAAGTTTTATATATAACCTGTCCATCTATTCCTTTCGGAGCTTCAATTGCAGTTACTGCATTGCTTGGATTTCCCTTTGGAAAAAGATTTAAACCTATCTCTTTAACTGCTTCTCTGGTTGCATTGGCTAACAGAGCGTGTCTATGAAATACATTTTCAAGCCCTTCTTTTTGCATTATTTTTATAGCCTCATTAAGTCCGATAATTAGGGAAACGGCAGAGGTAAAATTGGTCTGGTTTTTAGCTAAATTTTCCCTCTCTTTTTTAAGATTAAAATAAAATCTTGGCGATTTTGATTTTTCATTTCTTTTCCATGCTTTATCGCTGACACTTATAAAAGCAAGTCCTGGAGGTAACATAAATCCCTTCTGGGCACCGCTCACCATCACATCAATTCCCCAATCATCTGTCTTTATATCATGGGCCACTAAAGCAGAAATAGAATCAACTATGAACAGGGTATCCTCATATTGCTTCACGATTTTGCCTACTGATTCAATATCATGATAGACACCTGTAGAAGTTTCACTTGCTTGAATTAAAACACCTTTAATATCTGAATGTTTCTTTAATTCTTCTTCCACTCTGTTTACGTCCACTGAATATCCCCATTCTACAGGAATTTCTACCACATTCAAGCCATAAGCCTGTGCAATTTTTACCCATCTTTCTCCGAATTTGCCACCATTTATTACAAGTACTTTTTCGCTAGGTGAAAAGAAGTTATTAATTGCTGCAACCATACCACCTGTTCCTGTAGAACATAATATTAGTACATCGTTTTTCGTTTGATAAATCCATTGAAGCCCTTTTTTGGCTGAATCAAGAATAGGCAAAAAATCAGGACTACGATGATGAATAATTGGCATTGCCATACTAAGAAGCACTTCAGGTGGGACAGGAGTAGGACCTGGTGCAAGAAGATATCTTTTTAAAATCATTATTAACCTCCTTAGAGTTTAAAGTTTTGAATAAATAAATAGATATATATAATAACACAACTTTCTAAAATTTAAAATACGTTAAAGCTTCTTATAGAAGTAAACTTTAGTTAATCTTTATTATGCTGTTATAATAAAAAAAATGAAGGGTAGGGGAGTTTATATAAAAACTTTTGGTTGTCAAATGAACGAACATGATTCTGAAAAAATACTTGGCATTTTGTGTTCTAAAGGTTTTAATGAAGTAGATGAACCTAAGAAAGCAGATATTATTATCTTTAATACTTGTGCAATTCGTGAAAAGGCAGAACAAAAATTTTTAAGTAGTCTTGGAAAAATTAAATTCTATAAAAGGAAAAATCAAAAACTTAAAGTAATAGTTGCGGGATGTTCTGCTCAAATCCAAGGAAGCTATCTGTTGAAAAAAATGCCTTTTATCGATTACATAATTGGACCTGATAATATTGATAAAATTGAAAAAATAATTGATGAAGATATGGAAACAAATAGAATAATTTTAGAAGAAAATTCAAGTATTCATATTGCGAAATTACCCGCTTTAAGAAAAGATAAAGTAAAAGCATGGGTTAATATAATTTATGGTTGTAATAATTTCTGTTCCTATTGCGTTGTCCCCTATTCTAGAGGTAGGGAAAGAAGTAGACCTTTACAGATGATCTTAGAAGAAGTAAAACATTTGGCTGAACAGGGATATAAGGAAGTTACCTTGTTAGGTCAGAATGTTAATTCTTATAGAGATGGAGATTTCAATTTTCCCAAATTACTTGAAAAAATTAATGGAGTAAATGGCATAAGGAGAATTAGATTTGTAACCTCTCATCCTAAAGATTTATCAGAAGAATTAGTTAATGTTATGAAAGACTGCGACAAAATTTGTGAACATATTCATCTACCCCTACAGGCTGGCTCGGATAAAGTTTTGAAATTAATGAATAGAAAATATACCTTTAAAGAATTTGTTGAAAAAGTGTCTCTTCTACGAGAAAATATTCCAAATATTTCAATAACTACAGATATTATTGTTGGCTTTCCTCAAGAAATGGATGAAGATTTTGAGAAAACCATACAAGCATTAGATACAATTCAATTCGATGGTATTTTTGCCTTTAAATTTTCACCAAGACCAAAGGCGCTTGCTACCAAATATGACGGGCAAGTACCAGAACATATCAAATCTCAGAGATTAACAAAAATTTTAAAAATGCAAGATGAGATAACAGAGAAAAAAAATAAAATTTATAAAGACACAATACAGGAAGTTTTAATTGAAGATAACTTTGATGAAGGTATAGTAGGCAGAACAAGGACAAATAAAATAGTAAAAATAAAATCCGATCTTGAGTTAGGAGAAATAGTTAATGTAAAAATTTCACAAACTCATAGACACTCCTTAGAAGGAGAAGTTATTTAATAATGACAGTTTGCTTTATTACTTATGGCTGCAAGGTAAATCAGGCAGAGGCTCAAAAGTGGGAACTAATTCTCCGATCTTACGGTTATAAAGTTGCAAATAAAAAAGAAAATGCAGATATATGGATTATAAATACATGTGCTGTAACTCAAAAAGCTGAAAATCAATCGAGAAAAATCATTAAAAAAGCAGAAGAACTTGGAATAGAAGCTCTAATTACAGGATGTTATGTTACACTTGCTAATCTAACTAATAGAAATGGTAATCTAAAATTTTTCACTAATCATGATAAAAATAAAATAATCAATGAGTTTAAACCGCTTTATGAAACAAATAGTTTAACCTTTTTAAGACATAGAGGAATTATCAAAATACAGGATGGATGTGATCATTATTGTTCTTACTGTATAGTTCCTTACTTAAGAGGTAACCCCTTTAGTATTCCAAAAGACGAAGTTATAAGTGAAATAAATAAATATGAAGACATGGGGATTAACGAAATAGTTCTTAGTGGGATTAATTTAGGGCTTTATGGAAAAGATTTAAAAAATTTAAATCTTAACATTTTACTTAAAGAAATATTGAAAAAGACTAATATCTCAAAAATTAGATTAAGTTCAATTGAAATTAATTATATTAATGATGAATTTTTAGAAATTATTGGTGATAATAGAATTTGTAAGCATTTACACATACCGATCCAGCACGGGAGCGAAAGGATTCTTAAACTTATGAATAGAGCTTATAATACAAAATGTTTTGAAAACATTTTTAAAAAAATAGTTAAATTATATCCCAATATTTCAGTAGGTACCGATATTATTGTGGGATTTCCTTTTGAGACAGAAAAAGATTTTGATAATACAGTAAATTTAATAAGAGATTTAAATTTTTCTTATTTACATGTTTTTCCTTATTCTCCAAGACCTCTAACTGAAGCAGGAAAATATAAAGAACATTTAAAGGAAGATTTAAAAAAAATTAGGACAGAAATATTGTTGAACTTAGGCAAGGAATTAAAGGAAAAATATATTAAAAGTTTCATTGGGAAAGAAATTGATGTTATCGTAGAGGGTAAAAAGTCAAGATTTTTTACTGGAACATCAGATAACTATATAAAATGTGTTCTTGAAAATGAAAACCTCATCCCAGGTAATTTAATAAAGATTTTAATTAAAAGAGTAGAAGACTGCATGGCTCACGGAAGTGTAGTTAATTAGATAAAAACATCAGAAAACATTTAGAAATATAAATTGCCTAATTATAAATCAACTCAAAAAATAGTTTTAAAAATTAAAAGAATTAGATAAATTCAAACAATAAATTTAACAACTTTTTAACAATTTATAGTTTCTATATTAAAGTCTGATAATGTATATTATGTTAAATTATTATATTAATTTCGAACTGTGATTTATAGTTATTCTCTTTTGCTGTCAATATGATATACTTTATTTATTATGTTTTTAAGGAGGTATTTGAATGAGATATTCAAATCTTTTTATTCCCACTATGAGGGAAACACCTGCGGACGTTAATGCCATCTCACACATTTTAATGCTAAGGGCTGGATACGTTAGACAACTTGCTGCAGGTTTATTTATTTTCCTTCCCCTTGGCTGGAGAGTTTTAAATAAAATTAATAATATCTTAAAAGAGGAGATGGAAAAAATCGGTGCTCAAGAAATATCAATGCCCATACTCCACCCTGCTGAGATTTGGCAACAAACAGGAAGATGGTACACGATAAAAGAAGAAATGTTTAGATTAAAGGATAGAACCGGAAGAGACATGTGTCTTGGAATGACCCATGAGGAAATAATGACTTGGATAGCTGCTAAGGAAATAAAATCTTATAGACAATTACCGCAAGTATGGTATCAAATTCAGACAAAATTAAGAGATGAAGCAAGACCAAGAAGCGGAATATTAAGAACTCGTGAATTTATAATGAAAGACAGTTATAGTTTTGATATAGATGAAGAAGGTCTCAATAAAAATTATAATCTCCATGCTCAAGCCTATCATAAAATTTTTACAAGATGCGGTTTAAAGTATTATCAAGTAGAGTCTGATCCTGGAATTATGGGCGATATGGAATCTCATGAATTTATGGCACCTACTCCTGCAGGTGAGGATGATATTGTTTTATGCGATAATTGTGGTTATGCAGCAAATTTAGAAGTTGCTAAAAGTCTTGTTAAATCACCTGATTTAGTAGAGATGGATTTTAAGGAAGTATATACGCCAGATAAAAAAACAGTTAAAGAAGTTGCTGAATTTCTTGGATTTGATGAGAGATACTTTATCAAAAGCTTACTTGTTATTACAGAAAAAGAGCCTGTATTAGTTTTAATTAGAGGAGATCAAGAAATTAATGAAAAAAAATTAACAAGAATAATAGGTGATTTTACTTTTGCGACTCCTGAAGAAACTATTAATATTCTAAATACGGAGATAGGATATATAGGACCGATTAATCAGAAAATAAAAATTATAGGTGATTTATCAATCGATAAAAATTTATTTTACATTTCAGGAGCTAATAAAAAAGATTATCATATTCAAGGAATTCTACCTTCAAAACATTTTAAAGCACAGTGGGTTGACATAAGAAAAGCAAAAGAAGGTGAATCTTGCCCAAAATGCGGAAGTCCTATAAAAATTGAAAAAGCCATAGAAGTCGGTAACATCTTTAAATTAGGAACTAAATATACAGTACCTTTAAATGCAGTTTTTTTAGACAAAGATGGAAAAGAAAAAATTATTATGGGAAGCTATGGTATAGGTCCAGCAAGAGTCGCTGCTGCTGCTATTGAACAAAATTATGATCAGGATGGCATTATTTGGCCAAAAAGCATAGCTCCCTTTGATGTTGAAATAATCCCATTAAACATTACTGACAAAAAAACTTTAAAAATTGCTGAAGATTTATACCAAAAAGTATCTGAAATTTATAACAGTTTTGCAGATAGGCACATGGAGGTTTTATTAGATGATAGAGCTGAACGCCCTGGTGTTAAATTTAAAGATGCTGATCTTGTTGGAATACCAATTCAGGTGATAATTGGTGAAAAAGGATTAAAAGAAAACAAAATTGAAATTAAAAAGAGGAGGACTAAAGAGAGTAAACTTATTTCATTAAGTAAGGCTGTTGTTGAAATTGTAAACTCTTATTATGAAACATATTGAAAATATATCAGTAATCGATATTGGAAGCAATACAATAAGATTATTAATTGGTAATTTTAAAAATGGTCAAATAAATAGATTATATTCAGATAGAGTTGTCACGAGGCTTGGTAAAGATTTAAATATTACAAAGAAATTAAATTCAGAAAGTATTAATAAATCCATAGAGGTAATAAGTAAATTTAAACTATTATCTCAAAACTATAACGCTAACATATTGATTTCAATAGGAACAAGTGCTTTAAGAGAAGCTGAAGATAGCTTAATTTTTCTTAAAAAAGTTTCAGAAATAACAGGATTAAAAATACGAATATTAAGTGGCGAAGAAGAAGCATTTTATACATTAGAAGGAATAAAATTAGGCTTGCCCCAATATAAAAATTTTATTACAGTCGACATTGGTGGTGGTAGCACAGAATGGATTTTCGAGGAAAAGGATAAAATTTTTCAGGGTAGTTTAAATATAGGAGCATTAAGATTAATAAATAACAGTAATTATATCGATGAAAATAACCTAAGATATCATATAAAAAACTTTATAGAATCTAATTTGCCTCCGAAAAAATTTACCTACCTAATTGCTACGGGTGGCAGTGCTACATCTGTCGGAATGATTAGTCTACAATTGGATAATTTTATACCAGATTTAATTCATGGGAAGAAATTTTCAAAAAATAAACTTAAACAAATAGTTCAGAGAATATCAAAAACTAACTATGAAGAAAGAAAAAATATTAAAGGAATTCCATCAGATAGATTAGATATAATCATCCCAGGACTTCTTATTCTTGAATCTTTATTAGAATATTTTAATTGTAATTTTTTTATTATTAGTGATTTTGGACTAATTGAAGGAATAATGAAAAATTATGAAAATTTTTGTTATAATTTATAATTATGAATATGAAAAAAATATTTTCAAAACCCCAATCTCTAAAGGATACACCTTTTAGATATTGTCCCGGTTGTGGTCATAGTATAGCACATAGACTAATTTGTGAAGTTATAGATCAATTGGGCATAAAAGAAAAGACAATAGGGATTGCTCCAGTTGGATGTGCTGTTTTTGCCTATGATTATTTTGATATTGATATGTTAGAGATACCACATGGCAGACCACCTGCTGCTGCAACTGGAATGAAAAGAGCTTGCCCCGATAAAATAATATTTGCCTATCAGGGTGATGGTGACCTTGCGGCGATAGGTACATCAGAGATAATTCATGCAGCTAATAGAGGAGAGAATATTTCCATATTTTTTATTAATAATGCAAATTATGGTATGACAGGTGGTCAAATGGCACCTACTACTCTCATTGGACAGAGAACGACAACCACGCCATTAGGAAGAACAGCTGATTATGCAGGATATCCGATACATGTCTCAGAATTGTTATCTGTTTTAGAAGGAACTTCCTTTATTGCAAGAGGTTCATTGGATAATTATAAAAATATTGTCACTACTAAAAAATATATTGAGAAAGCATTTCTCTATCAAATGGAAAACAAAGGGTTCAGTTTTGTCGAAATGTTATCTACCTGCCCTACTGATTGGGGTATGACTCCTGAAGAATCCTTAAAATGGTTAAGAGAAAACATGATCAAGGAATTTAAATTAGGAGTTATAAAAGATAAATGGAACAAAAAATAATTATAGCTGGCTCTGGAGGTCAAGGAATTCTTTTTTTAGGAAAAGTTATTGCATACTCTGCCATGAAACAAGGATTGGAAGTAACATGGTTTCCTTCTTATGGTGCTGAAATGAGAGGTGGTACAGCTAACTGTATGGTGGTTGTTTCTGATGAATTAATAGGTTCTCCTATAGTAAAAAATGCCAATTATTTAATTGCACTGAATGAAGCGTCATATAAAAAATTTATAAACAGATTAGTGCCTAATGGTTGTATCATATATGACTCCTCAATTATTAAAAATTCAAATGAAAGAAAAAACATCAATTTCTACCCTATTGAAGCATCCAAAGAAGCTTCTCTTATTGCTAATCCAAAACTTGCCAATATGATTCTACTCGGGGCTTTTATAAGAAAGTCAAATCTTATAGATATTAATAAAGTTTTAGAAACGATTAACGAAATTATACCGGCAAAGAGAAAGGAAATGATTGAGATTAATAATAAGCTTATAATGCGAGGTTTTTCTATATTTGAAAATTAGAAAAGCATTAACTCCTGATATAAAACCTATCCATAAATTAATTAATGAATTTGCCAAAAAAGGTCAAATGCTTCCACGCTCTTTAAATGATTTATATGAAAATATTAGAGATTTTATTATCGCCGAAAAGGACGGGGATATATTAGGAGTTTGCGCATTACATATTCTCTGGGAAGATCTTGCTGAGATAAGATCTCTCGTTGTCAAAAATGAGTTTCAAAAAAAAGGAATTGGTAAAAGCCTTGTAAAAAAATGTATTCGGGAAGCCAATAAGTTTGGAGTAAAAAAAGTATTTGTACTGACTTACATACCAGATTTTTTTAGAAAAATTGGTTTCAAAGAAATTGATAAATCGAAGTTACCACAAAAAATCTGGGGTGACTGTATAAAGTGTCCTAAATTTCCAGAATGCGATGAAATAGCTCTTATTTACAATATTAAGGTATAAAAACTTTTTTTATTTCAGCAGATTCTTTTAATTCTTCAATATGTTCTTTAAGTTTTATGTTTAATTGCTTTTCAAATAAATATTTTTCAATTTCATCCCTTACTGAGTGATATGTCCTTTGTCCAAATTTATCTTTATTTTGATCATAATATTCTCTAATCATGTTATCTGTAATGATTATTTTTGATTTAATCCTTAGGTCAATATAATTATTAATAACCTCTTCGTCTTTACCTTCTAAAAATAATTTTTTACCCTGTTTTAATAAAAGTGCTCTATTGATCATCAATTCAATTATTTCATTATTTGTAATGTTTGGAAAAATTTTTTTTATTTCTAAATTAAATTTTTCAAAATCTCTAAGCGTTATAGCTTGATTATCAACATATGCTATTACTCTATCAATTATCTCTGCATAAATAAGCGATGAAAAAATAAAATTAAAAAGCGTGACCGATGCTAAAATGAATTTCACCATGTGACTCATTCCTTTCTCTATTAAGTTTATATCCGTAATCAACTCTTAAAGGTCCTACAGGTGTTTTATATCGTAAACCAATACCAGTAGTGTATTTAAGATTTGAAGGGTCTACATCCCCTACTCTTTTCCACAAATTTCCGGCATCAAGAAAATTAACAATAAAAAAGTTTTTTCCAAGAGAAGTTCTCAGCTCAAGATTACCCATAATAAAAGCATTTCCTCCTGTAGGCTGTTCATTATTTTTTGGTCCGAGGGTATTTTGAGCATATCCTCTAACTGAATCTCGTCCACCGAGAAAATACCTTTCTGAAATAGGTAAATCATTGGTACTTCCATAAAGCCATGCCCATCCTGCTCTGATGGATATGGCAAGGACTAATCCTCGGAATATTTCTGTATATTTATTGAAATAAAAGGAAGTCTTTAAAAAATTTAGTTCAGAGCCTAAAAATTCCGAGCTTAATTTGGAACTTATGCCTGCAAGCCATCCTCTTTTAGGATCAAATGGATTATCTCTATTGTCATATATTAAAGAAGCTTTTACACCACTTATGAAAATTTTCCCAATATCTTGATCAGATATAACAATCTCGGGCATCACATCCCAGGTTTTTGAATAAGTTGCTTCATAGATTAATTCTGCTTTAAAGTTTTCTAAGAATTTTTTTTCAAAACCTATTGAAGCTCCTAATCTTTTTAGTTTATATAAAATATTCTTAGTATCAATATTTTTTACTTCAATATTTTCAAAATTTAAAGATGTTTTAAAGATTAAATCTTTCCATAGCCATGGGTCAACATAAACTAAAGAACTTCTCTTTTCAATTTTGCTCAACTCTATTCTTGAAAATATCTGTTTATTCATACCAAATAGATTTATGTAGGATAGTTCTATAAAGCCTTTTGTCCTCTCATATTCTCCATAACCAAATCCAAATTCAAAAGCACCTGCAGGTGATTCCTCAAAATTATATATAACATCAATATGATTGTTTTCTTTTTCAGTAGTTATGTCTACTCTGGAAAATAGACCTGTTTTATAAAGAGCAAGACGTTCATTTTCAATGATATATGGATTATATGGTTGATTTTCTTTTTGAATTAGTCTTTCATAGATAAATTTTGTTTTAGTCTTTCTGCTACCTAAAATTATTGATTTTCCGAAGTATTTTTTGTCCCCTGTATTGATATTAATAAAAATATTAACATCATTATTTTTTACCTCGTAATATCCATCTACAATAACATCAGCATATCCTTCTCTTTGATAAATATCGTAAATTTTTCTTTTTATTTCTAAAAAAACTGAATCATAAAAAATTATATTTTGAAATTCCTTTAGCATTTCAATTACTTTATCCTTTAGAATGTTATTCGATACTTCCATTTTTAAATTTTTGATTTTTATTTTTTCACCTTCATTAATTCTAAAAATTATTTTTACTTTTTCATCCTCTTCTTTAACTTCAGTTTGATAGATCTTTGCATAATAATATCCTTTTGTTTTTAGATAATCTTCAATTCTTTTTTTATCGTTTTCTAATTCATCTGGATTAAAAGGTGAATTCGTAGAATTTATGATAAGTTGCATAATATCTTTTTTTTCAATTTGAATATTGTTGGAAAATATTAGCTCTGTTTCTTCAATAATTTTTCTTTTACCTTCATTAATAATGAAAATAACTTTAATCGTACTGCCTTGTTTTTCTAATAAAGGATATACTTTTACGTCTATAAAACCATTTATTCTATAGAAAGAGATGAGGCTGTTAATAATATCTTTGATAATGTTATCATTAACATTTTCTTTTAAATAAGCTTGTATTATATTAAGCAAATCTTTTTTGCTTAATGCATCAACGCCTAATAATTCTATTTCTATTGCAGTCCCTCTTTTTAGGTCGATTAAAAGTTCTCCATTTCTGAAGGAATAGGTAATATTTGAACCAATGATCCCTTGTTTTTCATAATATTTTTTTGTTTTTTTAATAAATTCTTCAATTATCGTTTGATCAAAGGGATCTCCAATGGAAAAATTTAAGAAATTATGAATATCTTCGTCTCTGTCACCCTCCCAAGTTATCTTTTTAACTATTAGAGGTTTACCCTCATTTATAATGAAAGTAATATTACAGTTCTCTTTGTTACAATCAGTTTTAGAGGTTACTTTATTTTCAATGAATCCTTTTTTTCTTAAGGCTTCTTCTATATTACTAACTGACTTTTTTAGTTCTATGCTTTTTAATTTATCTTTTATTTTAAAAGTAACAAATTGCCTTAAAAATTTATCATTAACATATTGATTACCTTCAAACTTTATTGATTTAATAATCGGCTTTTCAGATACATCTATTTTTACAATATTATTATTTTTTTCTATAACAATATTTTCGAAGATATCCCTTAAAAAAAGACGTTTAATTCCTTCAGTAATTTTGTCTTTATCAATTTTTTCTTTTTCTTTTAAATCCAATAAATAAAGAAACTCTTCCTGAGTTATAGATTTAAGTCCATGTATTTCTATGTTTAATTGTTCATCAGCAAAAATTGAGTCTATAAATATAAAAATACTAATGAAACTCAAAACGAAACTTAATAGCACCAGAGAGTCCTCCAATTTCATCTCTTAATCCAACAATAGAAATTCCTTTTTTTATAACATATTCTATTTTAATTATTTGTTCAGCTGTTGTTCCCGTCGCAGTAGTATAGGTTACATTTAGTTTCCCATCCATTAGTTTTTTCCCTATGGTTATTCTTGGTGTAACTGTACCTGTAGTTTTTGAAATTCCTGGTTCCACAGATAGTACATCAAGTCCTATAATTCCTCTAACTCTTTCTTGTATTACACCCTGAATTTGTCCAGTAATAAAAGATGTTGCATCAGATAAACCTGGAATTCCTTCTTTTGCTGTTCCATTTTGTCCTATTAGTAGAAGATTTAATAAATCGTTTTCTGCCAAGGGAGGATTGGAATTTAAAATGAGATTAAATTGATCAATATATCCATTAATATTGAGATTTACATTATATTGAGATACATAAGTTCTTGCAGAAATATTTAAATAAGGTCTGATAGCCTTAGTATCATTAAATTGAACAAGTAATCTTAGTATCTCGAATTTATTTCCTCTGAAATATATCCATCCTTCATCTGATATTATCCACCCAAGCAATGAAGGATTAATAAATGTTCCTCTAAGTAATAAATCCCCTTTCAAAACCATCTCTGCAATATTATTATTCATAGAAAAAGAATCACATTGTAACCTTAAATTTAAGGATAAATTATTTAGCCAACTATCTTTATCAATGGAATTTTTACTTGAGCTAGATTTAAGAGCTAAATTAACAAAATCTATATTGTCCATATAAATTCCTCTGTTAATTTTTATATTACCTACAAGTTGAGGGTTTAAATTAGAACCAGTAAGATAGACTTCTCCATTTAAAAATGCCCAAGAACGAGATGTAAAAATCCACCTTACATCGGAGAAATTTCCCGTTAGAGCATATCTATCAATTGAAAAATCTTTTAAATATAGAGCTCCTCCTATTTGTAAATTACCTTCAGCAAATGTTCCTTTTGCTTTTTCAATTAGCACCCTATCCTCATTGAAGGATACTGTTGCATTAATATTATTTAAAGTGGGAATATCCTTTTTTAATGTTAAAGAACCATCTATTACGTCAACTTCCCCTGCTATTTCAGGATGTTTTAAATGTTCGTATATATAGACCAATATAGATGCTCTGCCTCTAATATCATCAACTTTAAATATTGATTTAAATGGTTTTAGATCGGTATATCCATCAATGAGTATATCAAAATAATCTAAAATCTTGCCTTTAATTGTTAATTCCGTTGATTGACCAATTAAGGTTATAGGTTCAATATAAACATTATTATTCTTTATGTTGATATTAACTGAAGATTTATTACTAATGCCTACACCATATAATCTTGTAAATAATCGATTTAGATTTACTTGAGCGTTTATTTTTTCATTAAATAGACCATTCATTTTCCCATCAATTAAAATTACTAAGTCTTCCGGTAAATTGTTTACAAAAAGTCCGAGTATTGAATCTATTCTTGTAGAGTTAAAATTCCCCTTAATATCCCATTCTTTCTTTTGTAGAAAACCTGTAACGTCTAATTTAGCTGATTTAAGAAGAGATGAATTTATATTTAGTATATCTTTTGAATAGTTAGATTTTAAAAAGCCATTAATTGGTTTCCCTGATTTACTCGTGATTGAAAAGTCACTTTCTGCGTTTATTTCTGGAGTTTTATAATTATTTTTTATATAAAATTTTAAATTTTTAAGTAGTACTTCTTGAACATTTTTCATTCCTATTTTTTCAGAGAAATTTTTTATGAAGCTTACTATATTAAATTTATCAGATTTGCCTGAAATATTAATTTCTCCATTGAAATTTATCATTCCATTTAAATAAAGATTGTCACTATCTAAATGAAAAGAGGATTCATTTATGATTAAAGAGTTATCCTTGTATTTTATAAATGCAGAGAATTTATCAAAAATTTTATTTCTACCAAGTAAAATACCTGAACTATTTATATTTCCATCTATATCACCCTTTCCTTTTACAGAACCAGTTATATTTAACTTTGTATTTAAATAATTTTTAATTGTCTCTAAGTATAAGTTATCGATAATTAAATTTTTAACAACAAAATCAATATCATAAATGGGTTCTTTAAAATCAAATAAAGTTTTAGCATTTGGAAAATTAATTTTACCTTTTATTGAAAGCATCTCAGAACTAAAAATCTTATCAATATTAAGCATATTTTTACGATATTGAATTTCCCCAATTAAATCATTGACAACCAATGGTTCTTTTCCAATAGCAGTAATAAATTCATTTAAAAAAATGTTTATCTTTTTGGATGAGAATTCTAAATTAATTTGGGGATCAGAAGTTTTACCTATTAATATCCCTTTGAAATAAGCATCTCCATGGAAAGCTTTCTGGTAGGGATTTAAAAGCTCATCAATATCCTCGGTTTTTCCTTGAAAATTAAAATTTAAAGTGTTATCTTTTAAATTTAATAAGCCATTTGCTGAAATTTTTGTCTGATTAAGAGTGAAATCTAATAATTTAAAGTTATAAATCTCTCCATTTGATTCAAAATCTCCTCTTATTGAATTTATCTTACCTCTAACATCATCAGGAACGTTAAGTTTTCTTAAATAAACAAAAGATCCCTTTGGAGAAAATACTTTTCCTTCAGAAAGTAGCCATCCGTCAATCACTCCTTCAGCAATATCAGGATTCCATTGTATTAAATCGAAAATTCCAGAGCTTGACACGTTATTAACTTCAACAAAAATATAATGCTTTGAAACAACAGGAATATTTATCCAAACATGTGCTTTGCCCTTTCCTCCATATAAACTTATGTCATTACTTTTAAACTCTAAAATTCCCTGTTTATAGAAAACATCTGTTTCTAAATGTTTTATTTTAATTCCTAATATATTACAATCTTTCTGTTTTGCCTTTGCTGATGCTTGAATATCACTAATTGAACCTTCAATTTTTCCATTAAATACTTCTGTATAACCCTCCAATTTTTCTGAAACTTTGAGGAGTTTCATAAGATCCTCTATAAAAAAGAAACCTTTAAAATTTATCTTAAGATGAATTTTGTCGAAAAATTTTTCCCCTTCTTTAAATATGACTTTACCATTTAGATCAATCTGTCCTGTAGATTTATCCTTGATACCTAAAAAATTCATTAAAGAGTTAAAAAATATTTTACCTGTAATTAAAAATTCCCCAAGAAATTTTTTATAATTTAAACTTCCATCAGATTTGAGGAGAGAGTGAATATCAAAAAATTTTAATTCTTGAAGTTCTATATTGTCTTTTTTAATATAGAAAGAAACTTTAATATTAGTATTAATATTGGGATATCCTGGAATAGAAAGCTTTACATTAGAAATAATATTAAAAATAGGTTCTTTTTTTATTATTCCTCTTCCATTGAGATTATATATTGCTAAAATTTTATCTTCTTTATAAACAGAGCCAGAAAGATTTTCGATTTCAATTGATTTAATTTTAAATTTAAGAGGCATTTGAGAAGGTTTTTGTAAATAACTTTTTATATTGTCTATATAAGTATTTAAAGAGTAATTATCAAAGGAAAAGTTAAAGTTCAACAAAACAATTCTTTTCAGATCAATTTCTCTATTAAAAATGTTTTGAAATGATAAGTAGATTTTAGCATTTTGTAAGTTCAGATAATTTTTATCATCTTTATATGATAAATTTTGAATTTCTACATACAATGGGAAAATATGAAGATGAATTTTACCGATAGATATGTTCAATCCTGTTATTTCTTTTATTTCCTTTTTTAAAGGATCAACTACAAAATTAGAAATATCTATTTTTGCAAAAAAAATAAGAAAAAGTATGAATAGGGTTAATATTATTAAAAATATTGTTTTTTTCAAAATAAAACCTCAAAATATATTTTACAATTCTAAATGTATTATTAATTATTGGTCAACTGAGTATATATGAGATTATTTATAGTCTGGGCTTTTTTTCCTACCAAGCCATCTCTGAAGCTTGTCCATGTAAAGATAAAAAACAGGAGTAACAAAAAGCGTAAGCATCTGTGAAAAAAGCAGTCCTCCCACAACAGCTAACCCAAGAGGCTGTCGGACTTCTCCACCAGCTCCAATTCCAAGAGCGATTGGTAGTGCACCAAAAAGTGCTGCAGCAGTTGTCATCATAATAGGACGAAATCTTATAAGACAGGCATCATAAATTGCTTCTTGAGGTTTCTTGCCTTCATTTCTCTGGGCATGAAGTGCGAAATCTATCATCATAATTCCATTTTTCTTAACAAGTCCAATTAGCATGATTATGCCCACAAAGGAATAAATATTTAATTCAACACCAAAGATAAGAAGTGTTACCAGTGCACCAAATCCTGCAAAGGGAAGTGCAGAAAGAATTGTGATAGGATGAATAAAACTTTCATAGAGAATTCCAAGTACAATATAAACTACAAAGACTGCTACGATTAGTAAAAACCAGAGCCCTTGAAAAGACTCTTTAAATGCCTGAGCAGCACCCTGAAAATTTGTCATTATCGTGTCTGGAAGTGATGCCTTTGCAATTTTTTGTATTTCACTTACGGCTTCACCCAATGAAACTTCAGGCTTTAAATTAAAGGATAGAGTGACAGAAGGAAGCTGTCCTGTATGGTTAACTGTTAATGGGCCTATACTCTGAGAGACGGTTGCAACAGATTTAAGAGGAACAAGTTCACCCTTTGAAGAACGAATATAAAGCATTGAAAAGGCTGAAAGGTCTTTTTGATACTCTGGCTTTAGTTCGAGAATAACCTGATACTGATTATTAGGAGCATAAATCGTTGAAACCCATTTACTTCCGAAAGAATTCCACAAGGCATTTTCTATCTGTTCAGCTGTAACACCAAGAGATTCTGCCTTAGCCCTATCAATTTCAATATTTAATTTAGGAGTTTTTATCTGTAAATTTGATGAAACATCTTGAATTATCGGTATCTGTCTCATTTTTTCTTCTAAAACTTGTGCATGATAATAAAGCTCCTGAAGATCACTTCCCGAAAGAGTAAATTGATAGAGAGCTTTTGTAAGACTTCCTCCTATACGGATTGAAGGAGGATTTTGGGGATATACTTTAAGTCCGGGAATAGAGTTTAACTTAGGTCTTAATTGAGCAATCAATTTATCCACGTGAGGTCTTTCTGAAAGAGGTTTTAAATGCATAAACATTCTTGCATTATTTGGAGCAGGTGCTGCAGGTCCGGGTCCCACAGAAGTCATAAATGCTCTAACAGCAGGTTCTTTTAACACAATATCTGCCAGTTGTAGCTGATGCCTTACCATTTCATCGAAGGAGATATCTTCCGATGCTTCCGTTATAACAAAAATTTGACTCTTGTCTTCGCTTGGAAGAAATCCTGTGGGAATCTTAATGAAAATATAAACAGTAAGTAATAAAATAATTCCTGAAGCAATCATCATTAATCTATGATGCTTCAAAGACCAGCTTAAGCTTATTTTATATATATTTAACATCCACTGAAAGCCCTTTTCTAAGGCATTATAAATTTTCCCTTTTTTTTGATTTTCCACTTTAAGAAATCTACTACACATCATCGGGGTAAGTGTTAGAGATACTAATCCTGAAATCAATATGGCAACAGAAATTGTTACAGCAAATTCTTTAAAAAGCCTTCCAACAATTCCACCCATGAAAAGGACTGGTATGAAAACTGCAACGAGGGAAAGGGTCATGGAAAGAATAGTAAACCATATTTCCTTTGAGCCATTTAAAGCAGCCTCAAAGGGCTTTTCTCCTCTTTCAATGTGTCTAACAATATTCTCAAGCATAACAATGGCATCATCTACCAAAAAACCAATGGAAAGAGTAAGTGCCATCAAAGAGAGATTATCAAGGCTATATCCTAAAAGATACATAACAGCAAATGTTCCAATTATCGAGATTGGTAAAGCAACAGAAGGAATTACCGTAGCTGAAAGTCTTCTTAAAAAGAGAAAAATTACAAGAATTACTAAAAAAACTGTAAACATCAGTGTAAACTGCACATCTCTTACGGATTCTCTTATTGATTTTGAGCGGTCATAGAGAAAATTTAAAGTAATACTTGCTGGCATCTGTTTTCGTAGCTCTTCTACTCTCTTTTTCACATCATCAGCTACCTGAACTGTGTTTGTTCCTGGCTGTCTGTAAATTGCAAGAACCATTGCTCTTTGAAGCTTGCCTTCCCCTCCATACCCTGCGGCAAGTTTATCATTTTCAACACTGTCAATAGCTTCCCCGATATCCTTAATTTTTACTGGAGAAGTCTCTTTACTCTTTACAATGAGTTCATTGTATTGGGAAGCATTTAGAAGTTTACCGGTTGCTTCAATTGTAAAGGCTTGATAATTACCATACAGTGTGCCTGTGGGAAGCTCTACGTTTCCTTTTTTTATTGCCTGTTCTACTTCATCTATTCCAATTCCCTTACTTGCTATTGCTTGGGGATCTATTCTTACTCTTACAGCATATTTTTGAGCTCCGAATATCTGAACTTGAGCCACTCCATTTACCATTGAAATGTTTTGAGCTAAAAGCGTATCAGCATATTCATGAAGTTTATAAAGGGGCATAGTTGGAGAAGTTATTGCAAAATAAAGAATTGGCATATCAGCAGGATTAACCTTATTGTATGATGGTGGTGTTGGCATGTTGGAAGGAAGCTGTCTTGATGCTCTTGCGATTGCTGTTTGCACATCCTGTGCTGCTGCATCTATGTCCCTATTTAAGTCAAATTCAAGTGTTATCTGTGTTACACCCTTTGCATTAACAGAGTTCATTGACTTTAATCCTGAGATTGTTGAAAATTCCCTTTCAAGAGGAGTTGCAACAGCTGATGCCATAGTTTCTGGAGAAGCTCCTGGTAGACTTGCTGAAACAAGTATTGTTGGAAAATCAACATTTGGAAGTTCAGCTATTGGTAGATAACGATATCCAACCAGACCAAATATAATAATAGCAACCATTAAAAGAGTTGTCATTACAGGACGGTGGATAAAAATCTGGGAAAAGTTCATTATTTTTTAATCTCCACCTTTGCTCCTGGCATGAGTTTCAATTGGCCATCAACAACGACTATCTCTCCATTGTTCAATCCCTTTTCTATCGTTACATCATCGCCGAATCTAAGTCCTTGCGTAACTTCTCTCATTTCAGCGGATTTATCTTCTTTTATGACCCATACATACTGTCCTTTTTGACCAGTCTGGAGAGCTCTATATGGAATTACTACTGAATTTTTCTTAACCCCAATATTTAAAACAACATTTACAAACTGTCCAGGCCAGAGCATTTTATCTTTATTTGGGAACTCAGCCTTTATCTTCACTGTCCCTGTTGCTACATCAACTGCATTATCAATAAATACAACCTTACCTGAAGCATTATAGGTTATATCATTTGCTTTTATTATGACGTCTGTTTTAAGAGTTCCTTGAGTAATAGCTTTCTTTATTCTTAAAAGTTCTTGTTCAGGAACCGAAAATCTAACATAAATTGGTATTATCTGATTTATGGTAGCAATTTGAGTATCATTGGCCTTAATCATATTACCAGGATGTACAAAAAGAGAACCTATTTTACCATCAATTGGTGAATGAATGTAGCAATAGTTTAAATTTAGTCTGGCATTTTTTAGGATTGCCTCATCAGCCTTTAAAATTGCCTTCAATGACTCATAATTCGTTTTGATTTTTTCAAACTGTTGTTTTGAAATAAGCTGTTCCTTATAAAGTTCTTCATATCTCTCTAAATCAGCTCTTGCAAATTCAAGTTGTGCCTTATCTCTTAGTAAATTTGCTTCTGCTTGCCTTACAGTTTCTTCATAAGGTCGTGGGTCAATTATAAACAATAGTTGTCCTTTTTTTATTTCATCTCCTTCCTTTACATTTGCTACTACCAATTGTCCTTCAATTCGAGATTTAATAGTCACAGAAGAATAAGCTTCTATATTGCCAACTGCTAAAATCTGTATTGGCACATCTTTTATAGATGCCTGGGCAACTATTACAGGTACAGGAGGAAGCTGTTTTTTTTGTTCTGATTTAGAACATTCAAAAAGAAAAAAGATGCAAATAATAACTAAAAAAATTTTTTTAGATTTGTTCATGTTCCCCTCTTTTTAAGTATGAGCATGTAAGCAATCACTAAAATATAAAAAAGATTAACCATTTGTCAATAAACCTTTTTATTATCTTGATTTTGCAATAAAAACTATTATAAGCTAATCTATCAATGAAAGTTGCCAAACTTTATAAATTCAATGATATAAAAATAGAAGATATTCCGATTCCTGAGATTAATGAAAGACAAGCCCTTGTTAGAGTTAAAGCTTGTGGAATCTGCTCTGGAGATGTAATGCCTTGGTATATTGAAAAAAAGGCACCGCTTGTTCTTGGTCATGAAATATCAGGAGAGATAGTAAAGATCGGGAACTCAATTAAAAAAGAAATCCAACTAAAAGAAGGAGACAGAGTTTTTGTTCACCATCATGCTCCATGCATGGGATGTTTTCACTGTAAAAGAGGGGATTATGTTCAGTGTAATACCTGGAAAGAATCTAAAATCTATCTCTATCCCGGCGGTATAGCTGAATACATTCTATTACCAGATGTAATACTTAAAAATGACACTTTAAAAATTCCAGATCATGTCACCTTTGAAGAAGCTGCCATGGTAGAGCCTGTTGCCTGTGTGGTTAAATCTCTTAAAAGAGCCAATATAAAGAAGGGAGATACGGTTTTAATTGCAGGGCTTGGAATAATGGGACAGATTCATGTGATGCTCGCAAAAGAATTTGGTGCATCAAGAGTTATTGCAGTTGATATGGTTGATTTCAGACTAAAAAAAGCCTTAGAGGCTGGTGCAGATTTCATAGTAAATTTCAATCGTGAGAATGTTCATGAGAAAGTTAAAGAAATTACAGATGGACTAATGGCA
Organism: uncultured Thermodesulfovibrio sp.; assembly: GCA_964648755.1. Classification (GTDB taxonomy): domain Bacteria; phylum Nitrospirota; class Thermodesulfovibrionia; order Thermodesulfovibrionales; family Thermodesulfovibrionaceae; genus Thermodesulfovibrio. Next base: position 2,638 of record CAZYLC010000016.1, on the reverse strand, counting down.
CAGTCTGTCATAGTTGGACCTGGAGATGTAAATGTCATAGAGTATTACCTAAAAACTGTTTCAAAGGGAGGGACTCTCTTAATTTTCACCCCTACCCCACCGGGTCAAAAAATCTACTTTTCAGTTAATGACTTATACTTTAATGACATAACAATAACAACAAGTTACTCCTGCGGTCCAGATGATACAAGAAAAGCTCTAAGCCTCATATCAGATGGGAAAGTTGACATTAATCTTCTCATCACTCATAAATTTAGAATTGAGGAAACTAAGAAAGCCTATGAAATTACTGCAAAAGCAACAGACTCCCTTAAGTGCATGATAATTTTCTAAAGGAGGTAAATAAAATGAAAAAGTTGTTTTTTATCATTTTAATCTTATCATTATCAATGCCCTGTTTACTCTTTGCGGCAACAGAAATAGTATGGTATGGTCATTCAAGCTTTAAAATTCAAACTCCTAACGGTAAAGTTCTACTAATTGACCCCTGGATTAATAATCCAGCTAACAAAAATGGTAAAAAACAATTGGAGGAACTAAACAAAGTAGACCTTATTCTCTTGACTCATGCCCATGGGGATCATATAGGTGATTCTGTTGAAATAGCAAAGAAAACAGGTGCAAAACTTTTTGCCACATACGATCTTGGTAAAGCCATGGTTTTACATGGAGGATTCCCTGAAAAACAATTCGGCTATGAAACAACTGGTAATTTTGGTGGTGAAATAACACTACTTGACGGAGAGGTAAAAGTTTTATTCGTTCCTGCAATTCACAGTTCAGGTTTAGAAATTCCAGGTACTCCCAAATCACTAATCTACGGAGGAAATCCAGGAGCCTTTCTTATTTCAATAAAAAATGGGCCTGTAATTTATCATACTGGAGATACAGACCTTTTTGAGGATATGAAAATACTCGGTGCTCTACACAAAATAGACATAATGTTGGTCTGCATTGGAGACAGATTTACCATGGGACCAAAAAGAGCAGCCATAGCAACTAAATGGATTAGTCCAAAGGTAGTAGTTCCAATGCACTATGGAACTTTTCCTGTTCTCCCCGGTAAACCAGAAGATTTTGAGAGAGAATTAAAAAATCAGAGAGTCAAGAGCAAGTTTTTAAAAATGAACATAGGAGAAGTTTATAAATTCAATAGTAGATAGAAAAACCTCTCCTATCTGACATAAAAAAATAGAGAATTAAAAGGCATAAACAAACTTAAACCAGAATTTGTCTCCCTCTGGTTTGTTTTTAACCTCAAACTCTTTCTGATATTTCAATGTGAAACTCATATTTTTATAGTCATACTTTATTTGCGGACCTAAGGCAAATGCTTGTCCCTTGTTGCCATTGGGCTCTACTTTAACTCCATTAAGTTTATCATCGGTAATCTGTTTATAGAAATAACCACCTAAACCAATTGTCCAGATGTCAAATTTTTTCCCTATGGTGTAATCAAAATGAAATTCCTGTCCAGACAAATAGTCAGTATCATTGTTTTTTGTGTTGAAATCATACATAAATTTAAAGGAAACATCAAATCCATTTTCACTTATGTAAGAGAAGGCAAATATTGGCTCAAAAGTCCAATAATTTCTGCCTGTATTTGCAAGTCTATTTTTATTGTAATCACCAGTTGGTATATAAATATCAATTCCAGTAGCAAAATGCCAGTTTTTTGTATGCCATGATAGGATGAAGGGATCAACTATTATATCTCCGAGACCTGTTCTACTTTTACTTCCAAAGGGTAAGGAAACATTTACATTTAACAAAGGAATAAAGACATGAAACCCCCAATTTCCATCAAATATTTTCGTATTTGTCACGTGTAAGAATCTGAAAACATTCGCAGTCACCTTTAAGTCAAAATCTTTTATTGCCGATTTTCCACTATTGTCCATGAATTTATCAGCTCTGTAGTGAGTAAGATAATTTAAGAAATATGTGCCAGGAGGTGGAACAGCACCAGCCATAAAATCTTCTGCCCCATTAGGATATGCTCCTCCTCCCCCTTCAGTGGCATAGGAATTAACTTGAAAGCAAAGAATTGATATGAAAGAGATAATTAGGAATAGATAAATTTGAACTTGCATTGATTTAGTAGTTTTCATATACAATACCTCCTTTAATTTTTCACATATATTAACATAAACATACACCCTTATCAGTCTTTGCATATTTTGAATTAAAATTACTGGCTTAAATTTTATTTTTAAAAACATAATAATTGATATTAAATTTAAAGCTAAAAATTAGAATAAATAATACAAATAAAAGAGTATTAAAAAAATCTTTACTTATACAAAATTTTCGGTTAAAGACGAAAGAAGCAAGCCAAAACAAGGGGATGGCAAAATTTAGATTGCACAACTTTTATGCAAACTCCGTAACTTTTTGATTCACAAAGCATATCAGCCCTATTTAACATAAAAATTAACATGTCAAGTTAAAAATTTTTTAAAATTTTAACTATTGAAACTTTTTTCAATTTTTCTTATAATTCCTAATAGTGTCAATTGAAAAGAAATTATAACTAAAAAATCCTCCTACAGTTTAAAATGATATATAGTTGAAAGGATTCTATGAATAACGCAAAGATAACCTTAAGACAACTTGAAACCCATCTATTTAAAGC
>CAZYLC010000015.1:307-33450 GCA_964648755.1 uncultured Thermodesulfovibrio sp. | reverse complement strand
GATAAATACGACTGGGGAAAACCGGGAAAAAATTGGGAGTAAAATACGGTTTAATAGGAGTAATAATTTTTTCATATTCTATAAAAATAAAAAGCAAAATTTCAGTATAAATTCCTAAAGTCCTAAATTTGCTAAAGAAGAAGTTTTTAAATTATAATTAAAAGCTATGCATCTTGATATAAGAAATAGAATTTTTAAATGCTTAAGCCAATTAAATATTGAATTTTCAAAGGTAATAGAGCTGGAAATTCCTAAAAATCAATCCTTTGGTGATCTTAGCACACCTTTAGCAATGGATCTGGCAAAAGATTTAAAAAGACCTCCCAGACAATTGGCTGAACTTATTGTTACTAATATGGAAAAAGATATTTTCGAGAGTGTTGATATAGCAGGTCCAGGATTTATTAATTTTCATCTGAAAAATGATTTCGTATTATCTAAACTTATATCCCTACTTGATGAAGGAGAAAAATTTTTTTCTCTTAATATTGGTAAGGGTAGAAAGGTTCAGATTGAATTTGTGAGTGCAAATCCTACAGGTCCTCTTCATCTTGGACATGGGAGAGGCGCGGCTGTCGGACAGGCTTTAACTAATATTTTAAGAGAAGCGGGATTTGAAGTTTTTACTGAATATTACATAAATGATGCTGGTAAACAAATAGACTTACTTGGTATGAGTATTTATGTAGCTTTGCAAAGATTAATGGGTAAAGATATTACCATGCCTGATGATTGCTATAAAGGTGAGTATATTAATGAAATTGCAAAGGAGATTTATCAATTATATGGTGATAATCTTATTGACAAGAGTTTTGAGGAAATAGGTGATTTGCTAATCGACTATTCATATAAGAAAATTTTAAATGAGATTAAAGGTGATTTAGAGGATTTTGGTGTTGTTTTCGACAAATGGGTGAGTGAAAGAAAGCTATATCATACTGGAGAAGTTCAGAGAACCATAATGAAATTAAAAGAACTTGGTTATATTTATGAGAAAGATGGGGCCCTTTGGTTTCGTTCATCTGCTTTTGGAGACGAAAAAGATAGAGTAATTGTTAAGAGTGATGGAGGATATACATACTTTGCCTCTGATATTGCCTATCACAAAAACAAAATAGATAGAGGCTTCGATGAACTAATAAATATATGGGGAGCTGATCACCACGGATATATTAAAAGAGTCACCGCAGCTGTTCAGGCTTTGGGAATGGATTCTTCTCAGATAAAAATTCTTTTAATACAAATGGTTAATCTTTTAAGAAATGGAATACCTTTTCAGATGTCAAAAAGGGCTGGAACTTTTGTTACTCTTAGAGAACTCATGGATGAAATAGGAATAGATACAACAAAATTTATTTTTTTAACTCGGAGACACGACAGCCATCTTGAGTTTGATGTGGAGATCGCTAAAAAACAGTCTCAAGAAAATCCTGTTTATTACGTCCAATATGCCCATGCAAGAATAAACAGTATTTTTGAAAAAGCTAAATCTGATTGTAAAAATCTAAATTTTGACCTTTTTAATGATGAGGAAATTAGATTAATAAAGAAAATTTTACTCTATCCTATGATTTTTGAATTTGCCGTATTAATGAGAGAACCTCACAGGATTACTTTTTATCTTCAGGAAATTGCAGGAGAGTTCCATTCCTATTATCACAAGTATAGAGTGATTAATGAAGATGATATTTTAACCCAAACAAGACTATGTCTTTGTAAAGCTTTGATGCTTGTCTTAAAACATGGATTAAGAATGCTGGGTGTAAAAGCACCAGAAAAAATGTAATATTAAATTTTTCTAAATTTTATGGCATCAACAACTTTTACTATCTTAGAAATATAAGCAACATCGTGAACTCTTACAATATTTGCACCATTTATTATTGAGACAGCAACTGCTGCGGCAGTGCCTTCGAGTCTACCCTCTGGGGGATCGTCATTAAGAATTTTACCTATGAAACTCTTTCTTGAAACTCCGATAAGAATTGGTTTACCTAGAGAAGTAAATTCTCTAAGATTTCCTATGATCTCTAAGTTGTGTTCAGGTAGTTTACCAAAGCCTATTCCAGGGTCCAATATGATTTTATCTTCTTGTATACCTGCTTCCTTGGCGATTATAATTGATGTTCTAAGATATTCAATTATTTCAGGAATAAGGGCATAATAATGAGGATTTTTTTGCATGTCTTTGGGATTCCCTTTTATGTGCATTAATATAACAGGTGTGTTGTATTTAGCGGCTACAGATACCATTTCTGGATCAAATCTTAATCCACTGATGTCGTTTATAATTGAAGCTCCAACATTTATAGCTTCTTCAGCTACTTTTGCTTTATATGTATCTATTGAAATAGGAATTTTTACTCTTTTCGTTATCCCTTCAATAACTGGAATAACTCTTTTTAATTCTTCATTTAATGAGACAGGTAAAGCTCCAGGTCTTGTTGATTCTCCGCCAATGTCAAGGATATCAGCTCCTTGTTCAATAAGCTGAAGTCCTCTATGTATTGCTTTTTCAACATTGTTATATTTCCCTCCATCATAAAATGAGTCGGGGGTAACATTTAGAATTCCCATAATGTAGGTTTTTTTTAAAAAGTCAAAATTAAAGGAGTGGAAGCTTAATTTCATGCAGCTTGCTTTATGTCTAATATAATTTCATCTATCTCATTAGCTTCAAGGGTTTCCCTTTCAAGAAGAGCTTTTGCAATAGCGTCAAGCAACTGCATATTTTTTAATAGCAAATCTTTTGTCTGATGATAAGCTTCAGTTACGATGCGTTTTGTCTCTTCATCTATTTCCTCTGCGGTTTTATCCGAGTAATCTCTATGTTTAGCAATTTCTCTACCTAAGAATACGTGTTCTTCTCTTTTACCAAAGGTAAGGGGTCCCATTCTTTCACTCATACCCCATTCAGTAACCATTTTTCTTGCTAATTCAGTAGCTCTCTCAAGATCATTACCTGCTCCAGTTGTCATTGTCTGAAGAGAGATTTCTTCTGCTACCCTACCGCCAAGGAGAACTTTCAGTGTGCCATATAGGTAATCCTTTGAGTAGGTATATCTGTCATCAAGAGGGAGTTGTTGAGTTACGCCTAATGCTCTTCCTCTTGGTATAATACTTACTTTGTGAATTGGATCAGTAGAAGGCGTAAGTTTTGCAACAAGAGCATGTCCTGCCTCATGATAGGCAGTAATTTTCCTTTCTTCTTCGCTTAAAACCATACTTTTTCTTTCAACGCCCATTAAAACTTTATCTTTTGCAGATTCAAAATCATTCATGTGAACTTTTTCACTATTTCTTCTTGCTGCAATAAGTGCTGCTTCATTAACCAAATTAGCAAGATCTGCTCCAGAAAATCCTGGAGTTCCTCTGGCAATTTTTTCAAGGTCCACATCTTCTGAAAGAGGGACCTTTTTGTTATGTACTTTTAGAATTTCAAGCCTACCTTTTACATCAGGAAGAGGAACAACTATTTGTCTATCAAATCTTCCAGGTCTTAAAAGGGCTGGATCAAGAACATCAGGTCTATTTGTAGCTGCAAGAACTATAATACCTTCATTGCTCTCAAAACCATCCATTTCTACTAATAATTGGTTAAGCGTTTGTTCTCTTTCATCATGCCCACCCCCGAGTCCAGCTCCTCTTTGTCTGCCTACTGCGTCTATTTCATCTATGAAGATTATACAGGGAGAATTTTTTTTGGCTTGATCAAAAAGGTCTCTTACCCTACTTGCTCCAACTCCGACAAACATTTCAACAAAATCTGAACCTGATATGGAAAAAAATGGAACTCCAGCTTCTCCGGCAATTGCTTTTGCAAGAAGGGTTTTGCCTGTGCCAGGTGAGCCTACAAGTAAAATTCCCTTTGGAATTTTTGCTCCAATTTTTGTATATTTTTGAGGATTTGTAAGGAAGTCGACAACCTCTTTTACCTCTTCTTTTACTTCTTCAATTCCTGCTACATCAGCGAAAGTAACTTTAATGGATTTATTGGAAACCATTCGAGCCCTTGCCTTACCAAAGGACATTGCTCGAGAGCTTCCTGCTTGCATCTGTTTCATAAACATTACCCATAAAAAAATTAGGAAAATAATCGGTCCCCATGAAATGAGAAAATTAACATACCAAGGAGTTTGTTCTGGAGGTTTTACTGAAACTTTAACCCCTTGAGATGAAAGTTCTTTTACAAGGTCAGGATAACTAATATAGTAAGTTTTAAATTGAGTTCCATCTTTGAATTTACCACTAATTGAATTATCTTTTATTTGAACTTCTTCTATCTCATTTCTTTGGAGTTTAAGTAGAAATTCAGAAAAAATAATCTCTTTTTCATTTTTTTGAGGTACAGTAAATAGATTAAAGAGACCAATTATTGCTATACCAATTATAAGCCATATTAAAAGCGTCTTAAGCGAACCTTTTGGTTGTCCATTCATAAAACAATTTTAACTTAAAATAGTTATAATTGTAAAATAAAGCCTATAAAGGAGGTTTAATATGAAAAGATTAGAGGAGAATTTCTATAGGTTATTACATCCAAAGGTGGTTTTTTTACTCACTTCAATAGGTAAAGATGGAAGAATAAATGTAATGTCCTGTGCTTGGGCTACTCCAGCCTCGGAGGAACCACCTAAGATTATTGTTTGTGTGTCAAAGGAACACTACACAGCAGAGTTAATTTCAGAGACTGGTGAATTTGCCATTAATATCCCTCCAAAAGGCATGGAAAAGTGCTTGTGGATTTGTGGTTCTAAATCAGGAAGAAAAACGGATAAATTCAAAGAGGCAGAACTTAAAATTTTTAAAGGAGAAAAAATTTCTGCACCTTTAATAGAAGGTTGCATAGGATTTTTAGAGTGCAAGGTGGGATCAACTATAGATGCTGGGGAGTGTTATGCTTATTTAGCAGATGTATTAAACTGTAGTGTGGAAGAAAAATATTTTGTAAAAAACTTGTGGAAATCAGACTCTGTACCTATGCATCTTGGGGGTAAAAAAATTGTTTATTTCTAATCAAGATGAAAAAAAAGACTGATATTTTATAAAATAGGGCTATGTTAAGATTTCTAACAGCTGGAGAATCTCACGGAAAAGGTCTTATTGGCATTATAGAAGGAATGCCCTCAGGTTTAACAATTTCTAAAGAATTTATAAACGATGAACTCAGAAGAAGGCAGCAGGGTTATGGAAGAGGCGGTAGAATGAAAATAGAATCCGATGAGGTAGAATTTCTATCTGGAATAAGATGGGGAAAAACCTTAGGATCTCCAATAACTCTTTTCATAAAAAATAGAGATTGGCAAAATTGGGAAAAAGCCATGAATGATGATCCTGCTTTTGATGCTTCTATACCACCAGTTACAAAACCAAGACCTGGACATGCTGATTTACCAGGCATAATTAAATACAATCATTCAGATATAAGAAATGTGCTGGAACGTTCTTCAGCAAGAGAAACAGCGATGCGTGTTGCTATAGGGGCTTTAGCCAAACAATTTTTGAAGGAGTTCAATATTTACATTGGTAGTTTTGTAATTAAGATAGGCTCTGCAGGACTTGATGTTAATACTTTCAAGTTAAATGAAAAAGAATTGATAAAGCTTTCAAAAATGGCTGATAGCTCATCTGTAAGATGTCCTTTTTCCGACATAGAAAAAGAAATGATAAAAGTTATTGATAAAGCAATAAAAACTGGGGATAGCGTAGGGGGAGGCTTTTTAGTTTTTGCTACTGATGTACCCATAGGCCTTGGAAGTTATGTTCACTGGGATCGAAAGCTTGATGGGATAATAGCTGGAGCAATGATGAGTATTCAGGCTATTAAAGCAGTTGAAATTGGTGATGGTGTAAAGCTTGGTAATGAATTTGGTTCAAAATTAATGGATGAAATATTCTATAAGAAAAAATTTTTTAGGAAAACTAATCATATGGGCGGTATAGAGGGTGGAATGTCAAATGGAATGCCAATTATTGTAAAGGCAACAATGAAACCTATACCTACTTTAAGAAAACCTCTTGAGTCTGTTGATATTTTTACAAAAGAAGCTGTTGAAGCAACCTATGAACGTTCAGATATTTGCGCTGTACCAGCTGCCAGTATTATCGGAGAGTCTGTGCTTGCCTGGTGTATAGCTCAGGCATTTCTTGAAAAATTCGGTGGCGATAGTGTTACGGAAATCAAGGCAAGTTATGATTTTTATCAGAATAAGTTAAGATAAAAATGAAAAAATTATTATTTCTAATATTCTTCCTATTAATAAGTTTTCCTTCTTCTACTCTATCTAATTTTTCTTCTTTGGATTATTTAATCACTGGTAAAAAAGATTTAGATTCGGGTAATTTTACTTCTGCAAAAAATAATCTAACAAAAGCTTTGTTAGAATTCAAGGAAATAGGAGATTACATTCTTTTCTGGCGTGCAAAGGCTTATACAGAGATGACTCAATATGATAGGGCTCTTATAGATTTAAATGAAATTAAGAAAAATTATTCCTCTTCTCCTCTAATTAAAGAGGCAAAGAAACAAGAGATATTTATATTAAAAAAGCTTAATAGCCCTGATCTTATGTTAGCCTATGAATCATACATAAATGATTATCCCGATGATTTAGAGACTAAATTTAATTATGCAGAATATTTAAAAGAAAGAGAACAGAAGGATAAAGCGAAGAAAATTTTTAAGGAAATTTTTTTAACAGCTTCCTCCTTTGCTGATAGAGCAGAAGCAGAACTCTCAGATGAAGATATAATATTAGAAGATTTAGTAAAGAAAGCTAAAGTCCTCAATAATGCCTATATGTTCAAAAAAGCAGAAAAATATCTTAGAGAAGCCTTGACAAAATCAAAAAATAAATTAAATGAAGATATTCTTTGGAATCTTGGTTACAGTCTTTTTATGCAAAAAAAATATGAAGAAAGTGCGTCGATTTTTAAAAAAATTAATGATTCCTATTGGAGAGGTAGGTCTTTATTAAGAGCTAAAGATTTTAATTCTTTTGAGAAGGAACTTCCAAATTATGTTAAATCGGGAGATCAGAGAATTGGAGAGCTATTAATAAATTATGCCAATATTAAAAGGAGAGCTGGTAATTCCTATGAGTCTTTAGAAATTCTAAAATCTGTAATTAACCGATATCCTTCTTCCAAAGAGGAAGCTTTGTGGTATTTGGGCTGGAATCAATATCTATCAGGTAATTACAATGAAGCACGAAATATATTTAAGGAACTTTACAATAAATATGGTAATTTAAAATATCTCTATTGGTTTGAAAGGACAAGGGAAATAGAAGGTGTAGTTACTGCAAAAGAATATTCTATAGATTTTCGAAAGTCTGACTTTTATTCATACCTTCTCTACATGAAAGGGAAAATTTCTCCTATTGCAGAGAAAAAAACAATTCCCGATAATAAAACTATTCCGACAAGATTACAAATTCTAATGCAGGCAGATTTTAAAGAAGAAGCGTTAAAAGAATTAAAATTTCTTTTGAAAAATAATCGAGATATGGAAAATATTCCCTTTTATTGCATACTTTTAAATAATCTCGGTGATTATGCTACATCAGTAAGATTAATATCCAAATTCCCCAATAATTTTAAGTATCAGGAAATACTGTATCCTAAAGTTTTCACTGACACTGTTAGCAGGATTTCTAAAAAGATTGATATAGAGCCTGCTCTTATTTTGGCGATTATGAGGGAAGAATCAAGGTTTGATAGAAAAGCAATTTCCCCTGCTGGAGCTCTTGGTCTTATGCAGCTTATGCCATCTACAGCAAAAAGAGAAGCAAAAAAAATAGGAATAAATATTAGAGAGGAAAGGGAAATATTTGAAATAGAAAAAAATATTTCAATTGGTAGCTATTATTTAAAGAATCTGATTAATGAATTTGACAATATTGTATTTGCAATTGCTGCATATAATGCGGGAGAAAAGGTTGTTCATTCTTGGATTGATGAAAATAAGTATAGGCAGATAGATGAGTTCATAGAAGATATACCCTATGGTGAAACACGTGCCTATGTAAAAAGGGTTTTAACATCCTATTTTGAATATTTAAGAATGTATTATAATTTATCTCCAGAGAGAATTTCAGAAATAATAAAAACTAAGGGAGGGAGTGAAAAATGATTGATCAAAAAATTCAAACAGCAATTGAGAAAATTAAATCCTTGAAAGTAGAAAAGGAAGAACTTCAAAAAAGAGTTACGAGTTTGGAAGAAATTATTAAAACTAAAAATCAGGAAATAGAAAATCTATTATCTGAACGCGATTTAATAAAGAAACAAATTGAAGCATTGCTAAGAGAGCTTGATTTAGATTCAAATGCATAAGACAGAAGTATTCATATTGGGGCAGAGATATACAATAAAAGGGGAGAAACCTTCAGATTATATTCAGAATTTGGCTGCATATGTAGATGAAAAACTAAGGAGCGTTTATGAACAAAATCCAAACCTTACACCCTTGAGGGCAGCCATTCTTGCCTGTTTTTATGTTGTCGATGAACTCGAAGAGACAAAAAAAAACCTCCAAGAAACTATGAAGAAGCTTCAAGAAATAGAGGCAAAAACGAATGAATTAATGAATTTGCTTGATTAAGTCTATATCTTTTCTTCTATCAATGGCGTATCTTTTATTTTCTTGTTTTTTTGCAATTGCTTTCATCTCTGAAGCTACTTCAGCCATTTCACTGAAATGTTTAAATCTTCTAAATTTATTTGAAGTAATCCCTACAGAAACACTCATAATTGGGAAGAATTGTTTTTCACCTTTTCTATTAGTGGATTCTATAAATCCTTTTCTTAAATCTTCCACATCATAAAAGTTTCTGATTAAATTTTCAAAGATATCAATTATTTTTATTGTAGCATTCTCTATTAATTCTGGGGACATAATATAAACGAAATCATCTCCACCGATATGTCCGATGAAACTCCCTGTAGGTTGTTCCGACTTTATGATGTTCATTATGATTCTACCCAATATTTTTATTACGTCGTCGCCTCTTGAGAATCCGTATTTATCATTAAAAGGTTTGAAATTATCAAGGTCTGCATAGGCTAAAGCAAAAATTTCGCCTCTGTCTAGTCTTTTTTGAATTTCTCTTTGTATAACGAGATTACCAGGAAGTTTCGTTAAAGGATTGGTGGCTATAATTCTTTCGACTCTTTTCAAAGAGATTTCTATTCTCATTTTTAAGTCTTTATCTAAGTTTCCTAATCGAATATAATCGTCTATTAAAAGTTTATCCCAGTAATCATATTTAAAATCATCAGGTACGATAGATATAACAACCATCGAAACAAACAGAGGATCATTTTTTATTTGATTTATAAAGGAGTTTTCCATGTAAGGATTACTAAGACTATCAACAATTATTAAATCAGGGATTTCTTCATAAAGAATATCAACAAACTGTTTTATTTCATCAAAATAGTATATTTCATAATCAAGAAAAGAAATTTTATCTTTAATTTTTTTTCTTAGATTATTATCCTGAATAATAATTATTAATTTTTTACTCATCGGAGGAAAAAATCTCCTGAGATGAAGAAATAGGTTCTTCTGCTTCCATAAAAATATCTTTTATATCCTCAAACTTAAAATCAAGCTGTTTCCAGCTTGTGGGATGAATAGGATTTACATAAATTTCTCCCGAATAGCCTATGCCTCTTGACAATGCCAAAATGTTTGATAAATGAACAACAGATGTTTCGAGTTCAAAACTTTTACTAAGTTGAGGTCTATGATGATTCATGATAGGTTCAATTAATTTCAATGGAAAATTCCATTTTTTGCCTACTATTCCACCTATTTCTGCGTGAGTTATTCCAAAATATTCCTTTTCCAGTTCATAAAGAAAATTCTCTCTTTTATTAGTGTTTTCAAGAATTTTTGTGTAATCATCTTTAAAGGCTATCAAAAGAATAACTTTACCAATGTCATGAAGAAGAGCGGCTACAGATATTTCTTCTGGAGATTCAAGTTCCTTTCTATTTGAAACTATTCTGGCATAAATTGCTGAAGATAGTGAATGTTCCCATAGACCTACCATATTTTTTTTCATAACCTCGAAAACAGATACACCAATTAATAAACCTTTAACTGCATTTAGTCCTAATATGACCATGGCATGATTTACTGAAGAAATTCTTCCTGGAAATCCATAAACAGGGGAGTTAACCATTTTAAGTATTCTTGCTGTTAATGTGGGATCTGATGCGACGAAGTCTGATATTTTTTGTAGTGACACGTTAGGATCTTCAATAATTCCGAGAATTTTACGCAGAATAGAAGGAATTGTAGGGAGATTTTCAATTTTTTCAATTCTTTCAATAACTTCTTGGGAATTCATTGATACATTTCCTCTAAATGATCCTTTATGGCCTGTTTTATAAGAAGAGTCGGGTTGTCAGTTATTTTCTGAAATCTTTTTTCAAGTTCACTAAATACTTCTTCCTTAGGAGGTAAATTTTTCTCTCCTTTTATATATATTACATCAATATTCATCCTGGAAAGTTTAGCAATTAAAGAATCTGTTAGTTCTTTACCCGCTGGAACTATAACCATACCTGCCTCATTAATTACATCTTGTGCTAATATCATTCCAGCCTTTGCTCTATCAATTGATATCTTCAGCATTTTTATTATTATAAATTAAATACTCAGTTTAATGTGTAGTTCTTTCAGCTGTTTCATATCTACTTCTGATGGAGCTTCACTTAATGGGCAATAGGCTTTCTGAGTTTTTGGGAAAGCAATAACATCTCTTAATGAATCAGCTCCTGTCATTAGCATGACAAGTCTGTCAAGTCCTAAGGCAATACCGCCATGTGGTGGAGCACCATATTTTAGGGCTTCAATGAAAAACCCAAATCTTTTTTTAGTCTCCTCTTCTGATATACCTAAAACTTTGAAAATTTTTTCTTGCGCATCTGCTCTATGAATTCTGATGCTCCCCCCTCCAAGTTCATAACCATTTAAAACGATATCGTAAGCTTTTGCTTTTATATCTTTTAGTGGACTCGAAGGGTCTTTAAATGCTTCAGGATAAATGGTTAGAAGTCTTTCCAAATCTTCATCTTTCGGTGATGTAAATGGATGGTGCATGCTGACAAAACGTTTCTCTTCATCATCCCATTCAAAAAGAGGAAAATCAGTTATCCATACAAATTGGAAACCTTTACGTTTTATTTTTGATGTGTTAGCAATATCTAATCTAAGTCTACCTAAAACCTCATTTGCCCTTTTAATATCATCGGCAATAAAGAGAATCATGTCTCCTTCTTCTGCCTTGATTCTTTGGGCAATTTCTCTAATTAATTCTTCAGAGAAGAATTTCAGTATAGGTGATTCAAAACCGTTTTTAATTTTTATCCATGCAAGACCTTTAGCACCAAAGCTTTGGGCTTTTTGAACCAGCTTGTCAATTTCTCCTCTTGTAAAAGATGCAAATCCTTTACCCGTTATGGCTTTTACTATCCCTCCTTTCTCAATAGTATCGAGAAATATTTTAAATTGAGAGTGTTTAACTAAGGCTGTCACATCCTCTATTTCCAGCCCAAACCTTAAATCAGGTTTATCTGAGCCATATTTATTGATTGCTTCATCATAGGTTAGTTTTTTAAATGGTATAGATAATTCAATATCCAGTACTTTTTTGAAACAATTAAATAGCATTTCTTCGATGACATCAAATATATCTTGGATTTCAATAAATGACATTTCCATATCAATCTGTGTAAATTCGGGTTGACGATCTGCTCTTAAATCTTCGTCTCTAAAACAACGAACTACCTGAAAATATCTATCAAATCCTGACATCATAAGAATTTGTTTGAAAAGTTGAGGCGACTGGGGTAAAGCATAGAAAGTTCCAGGGTTTAATCTACTGGGGACAAGAAAATCCCTCGCACCTTCGGGAGTTGACTTTGTTAACATAGGAGTCTCAATTTCAAGAAATCCCTTATCGTTTAAAAAATTTCTTATTGCCATGGTTGTATGATGTCTTACAAGAAAATTCTGCTGCATTTGAGGCCTTCTTAGATCAAGATATCTATGCTTTAGTCTTAGTAATTCGCTTATTTCTTCTGTTTCATCTATCTGAAATGGTAGAGGCTTTGATTGACTTAGAATTTCTAATTCTTTTGCATAGAGTTCTAAATTACCAGTTGGTATTTCTGGGTTTTCTGTGCCTTCTGGTCTATGTCTCAAGATTCCGAGAACAGAGATGACATATTCACTTCTTAATTCATGGGCTTTTTCATGGGTTTCTTCTGATATTTCAGGACTAAAAACTATCTGCATGATTCCACTGCGATCTCTTAAATCTACAAAAATTAACCCTCCATGGTCTCTTCTTCTGAAAACCCAGCCACAAAGTTTAATTTCTTTTCCTATTTCCTCCTCTTTAACCTCAGCACAGTATTTATCTCTAAGCATTCTTCCTCCTCAAAATTTAAATTTTGACAAAATTTTATTATAGCAAAATGAAATAAAATTGTTAATTTGTTAAAATAAAACTTAAATTTAACAATTGGAGGATACAATGGCTAAGATAGTTTTAGCTTATTCAGGTGGACTAGACACTTCTGTTGCTATAAGATGGTTAAAAGAAAAATATTCAGCTGAAGTAATAGCCTTCTGTGCAGATATTGGGCAAGGAGAAGATTTAGAAAAAATTGCTAAGAAAGCGAAGAAAACTGGTGCTTCAAAGGTATATATCGAAGATTTGAAAGAAGAATTTGTCAGTGATTATGTTTTCCCTATGCTTAGAGCAAATGCAGTTTATGAAGCAGGATATCTTATGGGAACCTCAATTGCAAGACCCTTGATTGCAAAAAAACAGATAGAAATAGCAATTAAAGAAAAAGCAGAGGCTGTTGCTCACGGAGCGACAGGAAAGGGAAATGATCAAGTTAGATTTGAATTAACTTACTATTCCCTGAAACCTGATATAAAAGTTATTGCACCATGGAGAGAGTGGAAATTTGATTCTCGAAGTTCTCTAATCGAGTATGCTGAGAAACAGGGAATTCCTGTGGAAGCTACTAAAGAGAAACCCTATAGTATAGATCAGAATCTTTTTCACATAAGTTATGAAGGTGGAATTCTTGAAGACCCTTGGAATGAACCCCCGAAAGATATGCATAAAATGGTTATTCCACCAGAAAAAGCTCCCAATAAACCAATTTACATAGAGTTAGAATATGAGAAAGGTAATCCTATAGCTCTAAACGGGGAAAAATTATCACCTTCTGAATTGCTTAGTAAATTAAATAAAATAGCTGGTGACAATGGTATAGGTAGAATTGATTTAGTTGAAAATAGATATGTAGGAATAAAATCAAGAGGAGTATATGAAACTCCGGGTGGTACAGTTTTACATATTGCCCATAGAGCAATAGAGTCTCTAACCCTTGACAGGGAATTAATGCATTTAAGAGATAGTCTTATACCTAAATATGCGGAACTCGTGTATTACGGGTATTGGTTTTCTCCAGAAAGATTGGCTTTGCAAAAATTTATTGATGAAGTACAAAAAAATGTTACAGGCTCCGTAAGATTAAAACTTTATAAAGGAAATTGCATCGTTGCTGGCAGGAAGTCTCCTTATTCTCTTTATAGTAAAGATTTAGCAACTTTTGAGAAGGATCAGGTTTATAATCAAAAGGATGCAGAAGGTTTTATAAAAATTAATGCATTAAGATTGAAATTGGCGAAGCGGATAATTGAATAAGGAAGAAATAAGATATCTCATAGCTATCAGTAAGATAAAAGATATAGGTCCTGTACTAATAAAAAAAATATTACAACAATTTGATTCGGCGGCGAGAGTCTTTAGTGCAGATACTGATCAGCTTTTAGCAATAGATGGAATGAGATTGGATTTAGCTAAAAGAATAAAAAGTTTTAATAATTGGGGAGAAATCGATAATTTAATTAATACCTGTGAGAAAAGACAAATAGATATCTATGCCATAAATGATGAAAGATATCCGAAATTTCTTAGAGAGATAAGTGATTCACCGCCAATATTATTCTGTAAAGGGAAACTTGAGGAGAAAGATAATTTGGGTCTGGCAGTTATAGGTTCAAGAAGATTGAGTGACTATGGAAAAAGGATTACTGAGAAGTTTGCCTTTGAACTGGCTTCTATGGGAATAACAATTGTAAGTGGTTTAGCAAGGGGAATTGATTCAATAGCCCATAATTCAGCTCTCTCTGCTCAAGGAAGAACTGTTGCTTTTTTAGGAAGTGGCTTAAATATTATATATCCCCCTGAGAATAAAAAATTAGCTGAACGAATAACAAATTCCGGAGCTCTACTTAGTGAATTTTATCCTGATGAACCACCGAAAAGAGAGAACTTTCCTAAAAGAAACAGATTAATAAGCGGTATGACTTTAGGAACTTTGGTTACGGAAGCAACATTAAACTCTGGTGCATTAATAACAGCTTCTTTTGCCCTTGAACAAGGAAGAGAAGTTTTTGCAGTGCCAGGAAATATTACATCAAAAAATTCAGAGGGAACTAATCTTTTGATAAAAAGAGGAGCGAAATTAGTACAAACAGTGGAAGATATACTTGAAGAAATTAAAACTTTTATTCCATTATTAAAAGATTTAAAAAAAGAAAAAGACCTGAAAGAAATTGTTGACTTAAGTGATAGTGAACAGGCTATATTTAATCTGCTTGAGTCAACATTGTTCTTAGATGAAATTGTTATTAAAAGCGGAATGAATGTATCAAGAGTGCTTGATATTTTATTGCAACTAGAAATAAAGGGGTTTATAGAAAAATTTGAGGGTAGGTATGTGAGGAGGATTAGATGAAGCTTCTCGATTTTCTAAGAGTTCTCGCAAGAGAGTTAATAAACAATGATTACAATGACGAAGCTTTAAAGGATTTTTCCCTATTTGATGTTGACTGGCATCAGATTAAGGAAGAACTGAATTTTATTGAAGGGACAGAGTTATTAGAAATGGAAGAAATAGATATGATAAGAGCTTTACTTGTATATTTATTGATGAAAGAAACAGATTTACATGAAGAGGACATATATAGTTTTATTTTTAGTAAAGGGAAACAAATAGTATGGAATTAAAAGGTAAAAATCTTCTGATCGTTGAATCTCCAGCGAAAGCAAAGACAATAAATAAAATCCTTGGCAAAGATTTTGATGTTAAAGCTTCCGTTGGCCATATTAAAGATTTACCCGAGGATAGAAGGCTTCTAAAATTTTTATAGCTACAGACCCGGATAGAGAGGGCGAAGCGATTGCTTATCATATTTTTGAGGAAATAAAAGTTCCCGAAGAAAAAGTTTATAGAGCAATATTTCATGAGATTACTCCTAATGCAGTTAAATCAGCCATAGAAAATCCAACTAAAATTGACATAAATAAGGTTTACTCTCAACAAGCAAGAAGAATTCTTGACAGACTGGTAGGTTATAATCTCAGTCCTTTTTTATGGAAAAAGGTGAAGGGAGGACTAAGTGCCGGGAGAGTTCAGTCTGTTGCTTTAAGACTGGTAGTTGAGAGAGAAAAGGAAATACTCACTTTCCAATCTCAGGAGTACTGGACAATTTTAGGTAAATTTGCTTATCAAAATGGAGAGAGGATTTTATTATCTGCCAATCTTTACAAATATAGAAGCAAACTCCTTATTGACAGAAAAGAAAACAAATTTTTAATCAAGGATGAAAGCTCTGCTCAAAAAATAAAAGAAGAATTAGAGGGCTTAACATACTTACTTGCAAAAGTAGAAAAGAAGAGAAAAAAAAGAACGCCTCCTGAACCTTTTAAGACAGTTACTCTACAAGCCCATGCGTCTTCTCAATTAGGTTTTTCACCTAAAAAAACTATGATGTTAGCACAACAACTATATGAAGGAGTTGACATTAATGGTAACTCCATAGGTCTTATAACTTACATGAGAACTGATTCTGTTAGAGTGGCTGATGAGGCAAAAAAATGGGCAAGGGAAATTATAGAGAGAAATTTTGGAAAAGAATTTATTGGTGGCACTATTACAAAAAATAAAAAGTCAAACATACCCTTGCAAGATGCTCATGAATGTATAAGACCTACCTATCCAGATAAAACACCAGAAGCTGTTAAGCCCTATTTATCAAAAGAGCAATTTCTTTTGTATAAATTAATCTGGGATAGATTTCTTGCTTCCCAAATGTCACCAGCAGAAATAGAACAGACTACCTATTTAATTCAAGACCCAGAAAAAATAGGAGAATTTAGAGTAACTGGTTCTGTTGTAGTTTTTCCTGGTTTTCTAATTCTCTATAAAGATGAAGAGATGGAAAATGAAAATATGCTTCCAAAATTAGAAGAAAAGACTGCCCTTAATATGATTGAAATAATTCCTGAGAAACACACGACTGAGCCACCACCAAGATATACGGAAGCTACACTGGTAAGAGACTTAGAAGAAAAAGGCATTGGTAGGCCATCAACCTATGCAGCTATATTGAGTACTATTCAAGAAAAAAATTATGTCAAAAAGATTAAACAAAAATTATATCCTACCTATCTCGGCTTTGTTGTTAATGATTTATTAGAAGAGAAATTTCCTGAATTGATGGATTATAATTTTACTGCCAAAATGGAAGAAGATTTAGATAAAATATCAACAAAAGAAGCTGAATGGAATAAAGTTGTGGAAGAATTTTATAGAGATTTTGAATCGGACTTAGCAAAGGCTCTTACAATATCAAAAATAACAAAGCCAAGAGAAATAAAAACATCCTATAAATGTGATAAATGCGGGAAAGAGATGGTTATTAGATGGAGCAAAGGGATGCCTTTTTTAGCTTGTTCTGGCTATCCCCTTTGTAAAAACACAAAGTCTCTCTCTCAAGATAGGGAAGAGAGCAATTCCAAGCCTATTTTGACAGATAAAATTTGTCCCAGCTGTGGCGGTAATCTTGTTTTAAGAAAGGGTAGAAGAGGTGAATTTATCGCCTGTTCAAATTATCCTAAATGTAAATATACCCAACCAGTGAAAGCTGACATAAAATGCCCGCAATGTGGGGGAGAAATATTAAAAAAACAAACAAAAAAAGGCAGAATTTTTTGGGCCTGTTCAAATTATCCTAATTGCAAATTTACTCTATCTCATGAGCCTTATCCTATTGCATGTCCAAAGTGTAGGGCTGAATATACGCTTAAAATGAGGAATGGAGATGGAGAAGAATATTTCCTTTGCCAAAATCGACAGTGTAAGTTTACAATAAGAAATAAAGATAACTCAGCTGGGGCCGACCCTGCGCAACAGAAGGATGTGAACCCCGCCAGGTCCGGGAGGAAGCAACGGTAAGCATCTTATTCTGGGTGCCGTAGGAAGTCGGTCCCTTTACTTAGGGATTAGAAAATGTCATATCTTGGACTTGCCAGAAAGTATAGACCACAAAAATTTACTGACCTGATTGGGCAGGAAATAGTAGTTAAGGTGCTTGAAAATTCATTAAAAACAAATAAAATCTCCCATGCTTATATATTTTCTGGCCCAAAGGGTGTTGGAAAAACTTCTACTGCCAGAATTCTTGCAAAGGCTTTAAATTGTAAAGATGAATTAAATAGACCCTGTGATAATTGTATATCTTGTAACTCAATAAGAGAAGGAAAGGCGATGAGTGTTATAGAGATAGATGCGGCTTCTCATACTTCTGTAGAAAATATAAGAGATTTAAGAGAAAATGTGAGATATGCCTCAGCCGAGGGTAATTATAAAGTTTATATCATTGATGAAGCCCATATGCTTAGTCAAGCAGCTTTTAATGCCTTTTTGAAAACACTCGAAGAACCCCCTTCTCACGTTGTTTTCGTTCTTGCAACAACAGAACCGAGAAAGATACCCATAACAGTTATGAGCAGGTGTCAACATCTGCAGTTTAGAAGGATTCCCATAAATTTGATAAGAGAAAGATTAAAACAAATATGTGAACAAGAGGGAATAAAAGCTGATGAAGAAGCTCTGTATATGATTGCTTCTAATTCAGAGGGTAGTATGCGAGATGCCCTGACCTTGCTTGATCAGATAAGTTCCTTTTCCGACAAAGTTACTTTTGAGAACGTTAATTTACTCCTTGGTCTTACTGATTTTGATATTTTAGCCCAAATTACCGAATTTATAATAAAAGGAGAAAAGGAAAAATTAGTTGAAAAGATCGAGTTTTTAAATGATATAGGAACAGATTTTAAAATTTTAACGAGAGATTTAATTTATTTTATAAGAAACATTTTAATAAAAAGACTTTCCTCTAAATACAGGCTTGATGTTAGCGAATCTCAAGGTAAAATTATAGATAAATTAAGCGAGATAACATCTGAAGAACATCTCATAGTACTTTTAAAGGAGTTAATAAATGCTGAGCTATCCATAAAAATCTCTCTTTTTCCTCGTATAATATTTGAGCTCTTCCTTTTAAAATTAAGTTTGCTATCACACTTTAAAAATATTGATAAAACTATTGAGGAACTAAAAAGCGGAAGGATTTATTCTTCAGAAGACAGCGATCATGGGATTCCAGAGGACTCATCTGAGGAGGAATCTCTATTTTCTGATGATAAAAAATTATCAAAGGAAGATATTTCAGAAATCTGGAAAAGGTATTTAGAGAGATTAGAAAAGAAAAATCATATTTTAGCAATTAAAATAAAACATGCTGATGTAAAATTCGATGCTAAGGAAATAAAACTTATTTATAATGGTGGCGCATCTGTTTATGCCGATTCTGTAAAAGGATATCTTCCTGAGATTAGCAAAGAATTAAAGGAATTAAATCCTGAGATAAAAATTACAATTGGTGAAAAGGAAGGCAAAAAAAAGGATATCAGAAATGAAGCTATAAATAATCCCATAGTTAAGCAAACATTGCAGCTTTTTGAAGGGAGAATTTACAATATAAAACCAAAAAGAGGAGGAAATAAGGATGTCTAAAAAAATGTTTGGTGAAATTATGAGACAAGCACAGAAAATTCAAGAGGAGATTCAAAAAAAACAGGAAGAAGTAAAAAAAATGACAGTAGAAGCTTCAGCTGGTGGAGGGATGGTAGTTGCAAAAGCTAACGGTGCAGGAGAGATTATCTCAATTAAAATTGACAAGGAAGTTGTAAACCCTGAAGATATCGAAATGCTTGAAGATTTAGTAGTTGCAGCTGTAAATGAAGCAATAAAGAGAGCACATGAACTTGCCCAATCTGAGATGGCAAAAGTTTCTATGCCCTTTAATTTACCAGGCATGCCCGATTTAAGTAGTCTATTTGGGAAAATATGAAAATAAACCCCTTGGAAAACCTGATAGAAAATTTGAGTAAACTTCCTGGTATAGGAAGAAAAACTGCTCAAAGACTTGCTTTTTATATAATGTCAATGGATAAATCAGAAGCTTTAAAAATAGCTGAGTCAATAGTAACAGTCAAGGAAAAAGCTAAATACTGTTCAGTTTGTTTTAATATTACAGAAAATGAAAAATGCGAAATATGTTCTAATCCGGAGAGACAACACTCAGTAGTATGTGTTGTAGAAGAACCGAGTAATATTGTTTTAATTGAGAGGACAGGCTACAGAGGAGTTTATCATGTATTAGGAGGAAATATTTCTCCACAAGATGGTTTGACAGCTGATAAACTTAAAATAAAAGAATTAGAAAAAAGGGTAGCTATTGGGCAAATCCAAGAGATTATAATTGCAACAAGTCCAAATACTAAGGGAGAACTTACAGCTCAATGGATTGCCGAGGTCTTAAAAAAATATAATGTTAGGATATCGCGAATAGCCTATGGACTTCCTATAGGCATTGATATAGAGTTTGCCGACGAGGTTACTCTATCAAAAGCTTTAGAGGGAAGGAAACCTGTTAATGTTTGAGGAGCTCAAGAAAAGGCGTACAGAGCTTGGAAAATCAATAGAGGAGATCTCTCAATTAACAAAGATAAAAAAGAGTTATATACAAGCAATAGAAGAGGGTGACTGGATACAACTTCCATTAGAGATTTATACTAAATCCTATATTAAAATTTATTCTGAATTACTAGGGCTTGATTCAAAAAAATTCATTGAAGATTATGAAAATTATTTGAAAAATCTGAATGCTTCAGTTAAAAGAAATATTTTTGATTTAAAAGACAAAAGTAATTTAAGAGAAGAGAAGCAGAATAAAACAAAAAATTATCCTCGATGGACAATCTCTGTCATCATAACCGTTATAGTTTTTGTATTAATATTAACTATTCTATATTTTGAACGACGAGAATATTACATTCATCCCTCACCTAATCCTCAACCTATAAACTCTCAAATTCAAGAGGAAGTTAAACAGCCAAAAAAATTAAATAATGAGGAAAATCATAAATCAAATAGCCTTAAAATTGAGGCCTTTGATAAGGTTTGGATGAGGATAACAATAGACGAAAAGGAAAAGAAAGAATATTTATTAGATAAGGGGCAAAATATCAATTTAGAAGCTTTAAAATCATTTAAGTTGCACATAGGAAACGCTGGTGGAGTGAAGGTCTACTTTAATAATGAAGATTTGGGTAAACTTGGAGAAACAGGACAAGTAGTATATCTTAAACTTCCAAAGGATTAAGTAAAAATTGAAACCAGATTATATTTTAGATTTTATTAAAAAAGCAGCAAAACCCTTAAGCTTTCAGGAGATATCAGAAAGTTTTAATCTCAAATCTTCTGCAAAGAAGAAACTCAAAAAAATTCTAAGAGATTTAATTGAAGAAGGCAGCGTAATCAGAAATAGAAAAGGATTTTATCTTCCTGTTAGGGAAGCAAAATTAGTTACTGGCTATTTTGAAGCTCACAAAGAAGGATATGGATTTGTAATTCCCGATTCTCCTAAGGAAACAGATATATTCATACCTCCCCATTCTACTATGGGAGCAATGCATGGAGATAGAGTTATAGCAAGATTAGAGCATAGAAGAAGACGGGAAGGAACTATAGTAAGAATCCTTGAAAGGGCAATAAGAAAAATTGTTGGTATTGTTGAAAAGTCAGGTCCTATTTTCTATGTGCAACCAAGGAAGAAATTTATTCAACAGCAAATCATTTTGGCTCCAGAAGATAAAGATGTTAAACAAGGGGATATTGTATTAGTTGAGATAGTTAAATATCAAAAAGGTAACAATCCCCTTATAGCAAAAACAATAAAAATTTTTGAAAAACCTCAGTCACCAAAAGATGATATAAATATTCTAATATATGAGTATGAACTTCCAAAAAAATTTCCTCAAGGAGTGACATCAGAAGCAAAGAAGATTTCTCAAAGAGGAATATCAAAAAAGGATTCGGACAAAAGGGTAGACTTAAAGGGTCTTATTACTGTGACAATCGACGGGGAGTCTGCTAAGGACTTTGATGACGCTGTATCAATAAAGAAAACTCACAAAGGTTTTATTCTTTGGGTTCATATAGCTGATGTAAGTCACTATGTTAAATGGGATTCTCCTCTTGATTTAGAAGCGAGACAGAGGGGCACAAGTGTTTACTTACCTGATAGGGTTATTCCTATGCTCCCTCCAGAATTGAGTGAAAATATTTGTAGTTTACTCCCCAGAACACCAAGACTCACATTTACTGTAGAGATGCATTTTTCCAATTCGGGAGATATGAAAGAGACAAATTTTTATCCAAGTATAATACAAACTATTGAAAGAATGACCTATACGTCGGTAAGTAGGATTTTGGTAGATAAAGATAAAAAAGAAATTAAAAAATATAAAAATTTAGTTTCACATTTTGAAAAAATGGCTGAATTATGCGAACTTCTAAAAAATAAAAGAAAAGCAAGAGGCAGTTTAGATTTTGATCTTCCTGAACCAGAAATACTTTTGGATATAAAAGGTGATCCACAGGCAATTATTCGGGCAGAAAGAAATATTGCTCATTTTATCATAGAAGAATTTATGATTGCTGCAAATGAGGCTGTAGCAGAATTTCTATATTCTAATAAGATTCCCTCTCTTTACAGGGTACATGAGGAACCAGAACAAAATAAAATTCATTATCTTACGAGGATAGTAAAAAATTTAGGAGTAATCAAAGAAGATTTAAAACCTAAACAATTCCCAGAATTCATAGAATTGATTAAAGGGACAGCTTATGAGGAGATAGTCAATTATCTAATTCTTAGAAGTTTGAAACAAGCAAGATATAGTAATGAAAATGTTGGACATTTTGGTCTTGCTTCAGAATGCTATACCCACTTCACATCTCCCATAAGAAGATATCCAGACCTCATTGTTCATCGTATAATAAAAGAATTTTTACTCAAGAGAAAGCTTTCAAAAGAAAGGTTGAAAATGTTAGAGGAAATTTTACCAGAAATTGCAATACATAGTTCGCGAATGGAAAGAAGGGCTGATAGCATAGAAAGAGATTCCTTACAGATTATGAGAGTTTGGTTTATGAAGGATAAGATAGGAGAAGAATTTATCGGAAAGGTTACCATGGTTACTCCAGAAGGTTTGAGAGTCAGACTTGAAGACTTCTTTATTGAAGGATTTCTACATCTATCACATATGACAGATGACTTTTATCAATTTGATGAAAAAAGATATTGCTTAATAGGACTAAAGAGAAAAAGAAAGTTTACAATTGGCACATCTCTTAAGGTTAGGGTATCTAAAGTCAATCTTGAGGAAAGAGAGATATTTTTTGACCTTCTATAAATAAAACTTCATAGGTGGCATATACTCCCTTCCCATTTCCATATAATTTTTCATAAATCTCGCAGAATTTATTATAGGAATTCTTACCAGAGAATTTTTTATTCTTTGTGAAATTTGTACCCGTTAATTTATGAGAATTTAGTAAGTCTTTTACAGAGGAAAAATTTTCTATGAATATTTTAGTTGAATAGGAAAATTTTATATTCCCTATTGAATTTAGAAGGTTTATATAGAAAAAGGATGCTTTTAAAGGATAAAAAGAACCAAAACCAGTTATTTTTGATACCTCCTGAAGTTCAATTAGTGTATTAGATAAGAAAATTGAAAAATAAAATTTTCCATTTTTTTTAATTAATTTTAGAATATTTAAGAAATTATTCTCGCTGTTTTCAAGCCAATGTAAAGAGGAGGAACTAATTAAAAGATCAACAGAATCGAATTTTAAGGGTATATTTTCTCCTTGAGCATTTATGTAAAGACACCTATTTTTTAGAATTTCACCTAATTTTTTTAGCAATTCAAAGGAAATATCAACATTTATATATTTTTCAAAAGATATCTTATCTATTAGATTTTTTGTAACAAAACCTCTACCACTCCCGATTTCAACAACGACTTGATAAAAATCTGCTGGAATCATTTCTAAAAGATAATTTGCCACCTTCCTTTGGATTAACCCAGCTTGTTCATAGGTGTTAGCAGCTTTATCAAAATAGAATCTGATATCTTTCATTATAAAAGTTTAACAAAAAATTTTCACCTTAATGAAATAACCCGGATTAATATTTAATAAATCTCCGCTTTCTTATGGTATAATTTCATAAAAACTTTTTAGGAGGTTAAAAATGTTTAAAGGTTCAATGGTGGCAATAGTCACACCCTTCGAGAAAGACAAATTGGATGAGAAGGCTCTTGAAAAGCTTATAGAGTGGCATATAAAAGAAGGAACTCATGCAATAGTACCCTGCGGAACAACTGGAGAAGCCTCAACTCTTGATTATGAGGAACATTACAGAGTAATTGAAATTACTGTAAAAGTGGTAAACAAAAGGATTCCTGTGATAGCAGGTACTGGATCGAATTCTACTGATGAAGCTATAATGATAACTAAAAAGGCTGAACAATTAGGTGCTGATGCTGTTTTATCTGTGACTCCCTATTATAATAAGCCTACACAAGAGGGACTTTATAGACATTTCAAAGAGATTGCTGATAAAACAGGGTTACCTATTATTCTTTACAACGTTCCAGGCAGAACATCTCTAAATATGCTACCACAGACTGTTGCCAGATTAGCTGAACATCCAAGAATATTAGGAATAAAAGAAGCTACTGGTGATATGAAACAGGTTAGTGAAATTATTAGACTTTGCGGAAAAGATTTCGCAGTAATATCGGGAGATGATTTTACTAATCTTCCTTTATTAGCACTTGGGGGAAAAGGTTTTATTTCTGTTACGGCAAATATATGTCCAAAAGATATGGCAAATCTTTTTAATTTCTGGGAGAAAGGTGACATACAAAAGGCAAGAGAGATTCATTTTAAACTTGAACCAATTAACAAGGCTATGTTCATCGAGACGAATCCAATACCCGTAAAAACTGCTCTTGCAATTATGGGCAAAATAAAGGAAGAATTTAGATTACCTCTTTGTGAAATGTCTCAGTCAAATAAAGAAAAACTTGCTGAGGTTTTGCGTAACTCTGGCATTATTAAATGATTGAAGAATTAAGAATTAAAGATTTTGCAATAATAGATAATCTTAACATTCCTCTAAAAAGGGGATTTAATGTTCTTACAGGAGAGACAGGAGCAGGTAAATCAATTATAGTAGATGTTTTAGGGGTAATACTTAAAGAAAAAGTTTCTTCTATTGATTTTATAAAACACGGAAAAACAGACTCTATAATTGAAGTAATTTTAACTGATGAAGATTTCCAGGATAAGGAAGAAATATTTATTCTAAAACGAAATCTAAACATTCAGGGTAAAAATAGAGCCTATATTAATGATTCAAATTATACGATTAAAAGTTTTGTAAAATTCACATCTCAATTTATAAACATTCATGGACAACATGAACATACTTATCTTTTGAAAAAGGAAAATCATATAATTTTTTTAGATACCATGGCAGGGCTAAAGGAAGAAGTTGAACAATTAAAATCACGATATAAAAAATATCAAAACTTAAAAGAGGAATTAGATAACTTAAAGAGAGAATTTGAAATTAATAAACAAAGACTTGAACTTTATCAGTATCAGCTTGAAGAGATAAGAAATGCTCAATTAAGTGAGGAAGAAGAAAAAGAGTTAAATGAACAACGAAATATTTTGAAAAATATTTTTAGACTAAAAGAAATCGCAGAGGAGACCTTTAATTTCCTATATGAAGAAAAAAAATCTGTATATTCAACGCTTTCAAAAATAAGAACGAATTTAGAGTCCCTGTCAAAATTCGATTCAAAAGCAGTAGATATAAGGTCCTTCATAGATAATGCCTATGTTAACATTGAGGAAGCTATATATCTATTAAGAAAGCTAAAAGAATCCTATGAATCAGATCCAAATGCCTTAGATAATGTAGAACAAAGACTTTCTTTAATTAACAGGATAAAAAACAAATATGGGAAATCCATAAAAGAAATTCTACAACATGCGAGTGAACTTGAAAAAAGAATACAATCTCTATCTTTTGCTGAAGAGGAGATTGAAAAAAAAGAAAAAGAATTAGAGGACCTTTATGCAACAATCAACGAATTATCTAAAATTATTTCTGATAAGAGAAAAGAAAAATCTAAGGAATTGGAAGAAGAAATAATAAAAGAACTCAAATTTTTAGGTTTTTCTAATCCTCAATTTACTATACTTATAAATAGTCGTCCTATCTGTCCTGAGGGAATAGATGATGTGGAGTTTTACTTTTCAGCCAATCCAGGGGAACCACCAAGACCACTAAATAAAGTTGCATCAGGTGGTGAACTCTCAAGATTAATGCTTGCATTAAAATGTGTAGAACTTAAAGTGGCAAAAAAGGGATTAAAATCTATGACTTTGATATTTGACGAGATAGATTCAGGAATTGGAGGCAGGGTAGCAGAAAATGTTGGCAAAAGGCTCAAAGATTTATCCATTTATCATCAAGTATTGTGTATTACTCATCTACCACAAATAGCTGTTTTAGCTGATCATCATTTAAAAGTAGATAAGGTAATTGAAGATAAAAAAACTAAAGTAACCGTCTCTGTCTTATCAGGGAAGGAAAGGAAGGAAGAAATTGCCAGAATGCTAAGTGGCCGCATCACAGAAATTTCACTTTTTCATGCCGAAGAACTACTTGATAATAAATGAAAATTATTTTTAATGAGACAAAATATAATAGATATAGTATTAACTCACTTATTGCAGCATTAGAACATAGAGGGTTATTAGATGAATTTGAATTTGAACTTTGTAATTTAGATTCTAAAAAAATTAATAAAAATGAAAATGATTTGTTAGTATTCTGTTATTCCTTTTGCACTCCCCAATTATTTACAATTAGAGAATCTATAAAAAGATTTAGAGAGAGTTACCCTGAGGCAATACTAATTGCTGGAGGACCCCATCCATCAGGTGCGCCTGAGGATACTCTTAGTTTAGGCTTTGATTATGTGATAGTTGGAGAGGGTGAGAAGACTTTTCCAGAATTAATATCTAATCTAAAAAACTCTAAATTAAAAAGTAGAGTGATAAAAGCAGAAAAAGTAGATGATATAGATAAATATCCTTCATGGTCTGATAAATATAGTAGGTTTTTTCCCATTGAGATAACTCGTGGTTGTCCTTTCGCATGTAAGTTTTGTCAGACAAGTTTTTTATTTGGAACAAAGCCAAGACATAGAAGCATAGAGAGTATTATTAGCTATGTAGAAAAATTTTTCAAAAGTGGGAAAAGAGATTTAAGATTTATTAGCCCAAATGCACTTTCATATGGTTCTGAAGATGGTAAAACTATAGATTTAAAAAAGGTGGAAATGCTTCTAAAAAGTATCAGAAGAATTTCAGAGTCAATTAGAATATTTTTCGGAACTTTTCCTTCAGAATTAAGGCCAGAACATTTAACAAAAGAGACTTTAGATTTGGTAAAAGATTATATATTCAATAAAACTCTTACTATAGGTGCGCAGTCAGGAAGTGAAAAAATATTGGAAAAAATAAATAGAGGCCATACTGTTGATGACGTATACAATGCAGTTAGAAATGCAGTTGAAGGGGGATTTTCTGTAAATGTGGATTTTATTTTTGGCTTACCTGAAGAAACAGAAAAAGATCAGAGAGATACTATTAATTTTATGGAAAAGATAATATCTTTAGGACATAAACATAACATATCAGTTAAAATTCATACTCACTATTTTATTCCCTTACCAGGAACTCCTCTTTACAATAAAAAACCTTCCAAAATTTCAAGAGAACTTACTAATTATTTGAGCAAACTTTATAATTCAAAGAATATATTTGGAGAGTGGGATAAACAGAGAATTTATACAGAAAAATTGATTTATCAAAATTAAAATTCCTATTCCTTCTTTAAGATATTTATATGATAAGATAAATTAATGTATATGAATAGGAGGTAGAATGGATTATTTCGTTGATATATTGAATAAGATAAGAGGGGATTACGTAGATATATTTTTTGAGGAAAGACTAACTAATCAGTTTCAAATGGAAGAAAATAAAATTCAGAAATGTTCAACAGTATTTGAGAAAGGAATAGGAGTAAGAATTATAAAGGATTACAAAATTCATTATGCCTTTACAAATGATTTAACAAAAAAAGGTATAGAGGAGATAATTTTTTCTCTTAGAAATGGTCACCCTTTGGATAAAGGTATTAATTTAAAAAAAATCCTTCCAAAAAAGGTAGATAAGGAATTTTTCATAAAGAATGATCCTCAACAGATAGATTTAAAAGAAAAAATAAAAATTTTAAAGAGAGCAAATTCAGTAGCATGGGAGGAAAGCAAGCATATAAAACAGGTAAAAGTTTTATATGCTGACTTTAAACAAAAAATAAAAATAGCTAATTCCGAGGGTTTTTTTACTGATGAGGAGAGGATTTATACCCTTTTTTTAATTCATGTAATTGCCCATGACAAAGGAATTATACAGACAGGTTATGAAGCAACAGGTGGTTTAAAGGGGTTTGAAATATTTGATGAATGTGATTATGAAGGTTTAGCAAAAAAGGCTGCCAAAAGAGCAGTTATGATGCTTCAGGCAAAAAGAATTAAAGGTGGAAGAATGCCTGTTGTAATTTCTTCAGAAGCAGGGGGAACAATGATACATGAGGCAATTGGACACGGACTTGAAGCAGACCTCGTTCATGAGGGTTTATCTATTTATAAAGATAAAATTGGTGAAAAAGTTGCATCTGATTTAATTACAGTGATTGACGATGCTACTATTGCAAATATGAGAGGTTCATATATTTTTGATGACGAAGGAACACTCTCTCAGAGAAATGTTTTGGTTGAAAAGGGAGTTCTTGTCAATTATCTTTATGATAAATACACTGCTTTAAAGGAAGATAAGGCTTCTACGGGTAATGGTAGAAGACAATCCTATGAATACTATCCAATCCCTCGTATGAGCAATACTTTTATTTCACCAGGAAATCATTCACCAGAAGAGATAATTCATTCTATTGATAGGGGGTTTTTTGTAAAGAAGATGGGTGGTGGACAGGTGAATACTGTTACAGGCGAATTTGTCTTCGAGGTTCAGGAAGGATACACCATTGAAAAAGGTCAAATAGGTGAGCCAGTTAGAGGAGCATTACTAATTGGTACTGGACAGGAAATACTGAAAAACATAGACATGGTAGGGAATGATTTAGGATTCTCCATCGGAACTTGTGGTAAAAATACTCAGGGAGTGCCTGTTACAGATGGTATGCCTACTGTTAGAATTCCAGAGATTGTTGTAGGTGGGCAAGCATAAAGTTTGTTTTATTTTTGCTTCCTTTGTGGTAATTATGACACATTACATTTTTAAAATTTCTTAAATAATCAAGCTTTTACTTTGGCACCATTTTTGATATTAAATTATGATTATGCCATTTCAAAAAACAATTAAAAAAGAAATTTTCCTATCTGGGATAGGAATTCATACAGGTAAAAAAATTAATCTTAGACTGATTCCAGCTCAAAGGGATACAGGAATAGTTTTTTACAGGAAGGATAAAGATTTATCTATTAAGGCAAAGCTTCCATTTATTGTTGATACATCCTTCGCTACTACCATAGGTATTGACGGTGTAAAAATAAGAACTATTGAACATCTCCTTGCTACAATTTATGTCTTTGGTATTACAAATCTTATAGTTGAAATAGATGGTTCTGAAGTCCCAGTGCTTGATGGAAGTGCATTAGGTTTTGTAAATGCCATAACTAAAGCAGGTATAGCAAAACAAAGTAAAACAATGCCCATATTGAGAATAACCAAACCATTAATTTATGAAGAATCACAGGTTAGAATAATTGCAAAGCCACATAGAGGATTTAGAATTGGCTATAAAATTTTTTATGAACATCCTTTAATAATGGAGCAGTTTTTATCCTTTGAAATAAATGAACAAACCTTCATAAAAGACATTGCTCCTGCAAGAACCTTTGGATTTTTAAAGGACATCCAGTATCTTTTAAAAAATGGTTTTGCAAAAGGGGGTTCCTTAGAAAATGCAGTTGTTTTGGATGAAAGAGGAACAGTTGGTAGTCCTTTAAGATTTAAGGATGAATTTGTAAGACATAAGATTCTTGATGCCCTTGGGGATTTATCTCTAATTGGTTATCCTCTTCAAGGTCATTTCATATTTGAAAAAGGAGGGCACACTTCCCATATTAAGTTCATTAAAACGTTAATTGAGTCAGGATATTTTGAACTCCAAGAAGAGCCCTCTTTTAATTTTCAATTAAATCCTCAGACAGTTTAAAAATTATTTTCTAAGTCATTTTTAACTTTTAATCTATATTTTCAATTTTATAAGAATGAGTAATCTTTGCTGAGTGTTCAAGAGTTGCTTTAACGGAACAATACTTCTCCATCGAAAGTTCAACTGCTTTTTTAACTGCTTCTTCGGAGAGGGATTTACCTTTTACAATGAATTCTATTTCAATCTCTGTAAATCTTTTTGGATATTTTTCAGGCTGTTGACCATTAATTTTTATTTCTAATCCTCGTATATCTTGTTTTTTCTTTTTAAGAATTGAAACTATGTCCATGCCACTACAGCCTCCAAGTCCTATGAGCAGCAATTCCATGGGCCTCATTCCAGAGTTGTATCCCCCAAAATCAGGGCTTGCATCCATAACCATTGCATGACCTGTACCTGATTGACCTATAAATTGCATATCACCTGCCCATTTAACCTTTGCTGTAATCATAACTCCTCCTTATTTAGATTTTTTTTAATTTTAACATTAAAATATTAAATATGAATACAGTTTATCTGGTTCTTGGTTCTAATGTGGGGAATAGAGCAGATAATATTCAAGATGCTATAGAGGAACTAAAGAATCGCGGTTTAACTATTTTAAAGAAGTCCTCTTTATACAATACCGCTCCCTGGGGATATATAGAGCAATCAGATTTTTTGAATATGGCATTAAAATGTTCTACCAATCTATGTCCCTATTCTTTACTAAAAGAGATAAAAGATATAGAAAAAAAAATGGGACGAAAAGAAACTATAAGATATGGTCCACGGATTATTGATATTGATATCATCTTTTACAACAATCTAATTTTAAAAAGTGAACAACTTACAATACCACATCCAATTATGCATAAAAGAGAATTTGTCTTGAAACCATTATGCGAAATTGCCCCTGATTTTATTCATCCTGAGTTAAAATTATCAGTTAAACAGTTACTTGACAATCTTTAATAAGTCTATTTTAAATTTTAATGGACTTTTTCTTGACTTTTTAACTTTAAAATTGTCAAAATTTTACAATTTTAAAAAAACTTTAAAGGAGGTTAGAATGAGTGATATTTATGTAATCGGCCATAAGGCACCAGACACAGACACAGTCTGTTCTGCAATTGTTTATGCAGGAATTAAAGGTTACAAAGCAGCAGCTGCAGGACCAGTCAATGAAGAAACAGAGTTTGCATTAAAACAGTTTGGTGTAGCTGCTCCAGAAATTTTAGAAAATGCAGCAGGCAAAACTCTCGTGCTTGTTGACCACAATGAAGAAAAACAGAGAGTAGATGGAGCTGAGAAAGTCATCGCAGTTATTGACCATCATAAGATGAATTTTAACTATCCAGACCCAATTTTTATCCATATTGAGCCTGTTGGTAGTACTGCTACAGTCATTGCTAAAATGTTTCCTAATGAAGTAAAGGGAAATAAGACCTATGCAGGGTTACTTCTCTCAGCAATTCTCTCTGATACAGTAATATTTAAATCTCCTACAACTACAGAGGAAGATAAAAAAATTGCAGCAGAACTTGCAGCAGTTGCTGGCATTTCTGATATAACAAAATTCGGTGTTGACCTCAAAAAAGCAAAAGCAAGCATCAAAGGAAAACCAATAGCTGATGTTGTTCATGTAGATTTCAAAGATTATGATTTCAAAGGATTAAAAGTGGGAATTGGCCAAACAGAAGTTGTTGACATCGAGGAAGTCTATGAACGGAAGGATGAGTTTGTTAAATATCTTAATGACTTAAAAGGCAGCAAAGGCTATGATATGGTTATTTTCATGGCTACCGATATAGTAAAAGAAGGTACAGAACTTTTCTATTCCGGGGATGCATCCAAAATAGAAAAAGCCTTTAATGTAAAGGTTTCTGGCCCTTCAGTATGGTTACCTGGAGTATTATCCCGTAAAAAACAGGTAGCACCTCCAGTTGAAAAGGTTTACTTAGAAGGTTAAAATAAAAGAGGGGGTTAATTCCCCCTCTTTATGATTGAAAAGGTAAAAAATCAAAAAATATTAAATATTCTTAACCACCTTAAAAATTGTCTTCAAGGAAAAGAGAAGGCAATAATTCTTTCTTTAATATCAATATTCTCAAAAGGACATATACTGATTGAGGATTTACCAGGACTTGGAAAAACATCTCTTGCCATAGCCCTTTCAAGAGCTCTTAATCTAAGTTTTGGTAGAATTCAGTGTACAAATGATTTATTACCCTCTGATATAACAGGATTATCCATTTTTAATAAAAGTACAGGCGAGTTTGAATTTAAAGCCGGTCCTATTTTTAATAATATTGTTTTAGTAGATGAGATAAATAGAGCGACTCCAAAGACTCAATCCTCTCTTCTTGAAGCTATGGCTGAAGAACAAGTAACAATAGATGGCACAACATACAAACTTCCAAAACCTTTTTTTGTTATTGCCACCCAAAATCCTATTGAATTTTACGGAACCTTTCCCTTGCCTGAGGGACAATTAGATAGATTTATGTTAAAAATTAGTATTGGATACCCCGCTTCTGATGCAGAAAGTGAGATATTAAAAAAGGGAAGTTCCAGAGAGGAACTATATAAGCTTACTCCAGTATTAGAAAGAGAAGAGATTTTGCAAATTCAGAATGATATAAGGAATATTTATATATCAGATAAAATCATTGACTGGATAATTAATTTCATAGATGCTACACGAAAAGATAGTAGAATTATTCTTGGTTTATCAACAAGAGCAGGCTTAGCTATAACATATGCTGCAAAAACAAATGCTTTTTTCAAGGGGCGAGACTATATCATTCCAGAGGATGTAAAAGAAATAATACCCTTTGTTACACCACATAGAATAATTTTGAGAGAAGATTCCCTATCTAAAGAAGAGGTGATATTATCAGTATTAGAAAGAATTTCCGTACCTCCGTAAAAATAGCCCATTCTGGGTGGATATTTATAGTCATAACTCTTTTAATCGGGTTTGCTTCTGTAAATACAGGGAATAATTTACTTTTCATAGTACTCTCTTTTCTATTGACCACGATGGCTATGAGTGGCTTATTGTCAATCTATAATCTTAAAAATGTTCATTTTTTATTAGTATCAGCCAATGATATTTTTGCCACAATTCCTACGACAATGAAATTTGAGGTAAAAACAAAATATCCTCTGCCTTCTATGTTAATAAGAGTAAAGATTAATGATGGTGAAACTTTGCTTGCCCATGTGGAAGATAAAAAAATTTTTAATTTAACAGTTACATTTCCCAAAAGAGGTAGGATTTCTATTGATAAAATTATGATTTCCTCTTTTTTCCCTTTTCATTTTTTTAATAGAATTTTAAATTTACCTTTTAATTACGAAATCATCGTTTTTCCTAAACCAATTAAGTGTGATTTTTCTGTATATCTGTCTAAAGGAAATAAACAAACGGAATCTAAAAGGACAATTGGCAAAGCTTATGAGGGGG
>CAZYLC010000015.1:0-274 GCA_964648755.1 uncultured Thermodesulfovibrio sp. | reverse complement strand
ATCCCTTTGAACCTTTAAAATATATTCACTGGAAAGCCTCTGCTAAAACCTCAGAATTAATGACTAAAGAATTTTCACCCTATACAGGAAATCCTGCAATTGTAAGATTATCAGATTTTTCAGGAGATTTAGAGCAAAAAATAGGAAAGGCAACTTTTACAATAATTGAGCTTTCAAAAAAGGGAATACCTGTTGGACTTGAATTGGAAAATAAACTCTACAAACCAGATAAAGGTAGAGTTCATTTAAGGAAAATGCTATATGCCCTCGCTCT
>CAZYLC010000014.1:0-33601 GCA_964648755.1 uncultured Thermodesulfovibrio sp. | reverse complement strand
ATCCGCCCGTATTTATTAAACTAATATAATATTGAAGAGTTTGTCAAGAAATTAAGCAGGTATTTAAAATTTTTATTATGGATTCACAGAGTTTTTTATTATAATTTATTATTATGATTGTGAGATCTTTCCCCGAAAAGCTTTCTGTGGAAATAACCACAAGATGTAATTTGCACTGTGAAATTTGTCCTAAACAAAGTCCCAACTATAAACAGCCTGAAATGGATATGGAGTTTGAAGTTTTTGCTCAACTTATCCCACTATTCCCCTATATGAATAGTCTTGTTCTAAATGGAATAGGAGAACCTCTTTTACATCCGGAACTTGAAAAGTTTATCTCTTTAGCGAAAGAGAATATGCCTGAAAGTTCAAAAATAGGTTTTCAGACTAATGGAGTTTTGCTTAGTGATGGTAAGTTGGAAGCCCTTTTAAAGGATGGATTAAATAGAATATGCATTTCCATAGATAGTCTCATACCTGTAAAAGGACTTCATGACTCTGAATTTGCTAAAAAGGCACTCGAGACTGTATATCGTGCTAAAACAAAGGGGTCTCAAGGACTTGAGAGCGGGATAGAAATTGTTATCACAAAAGACAATCTTCATCAGATTGTGCCAACTATTATGGAGGCTTTGAAATATAAAATAGATTTTATAATCCTCAGCCATCTAATTCCCTATTCACCAGAATCAACAAATCTCGTTGCCTATGAAACAAATAATGAGGAAGCGGTAAGAATATTCAAAAAATGGCGAGATAAATTGATTGAAAGAGGTTATACCATAGATGACTGGTTGGAACAGATGAAAAAGAAAGCCCTGCCTGAATTTTTTCCAGAAGATAATGAGCCACTAAGGTTTTTTAAATCTATGTATGAAGAAGCTGCAAGCAAAGGCATTACTCTCCATATGAATAATCTTATAAACAGAGATGATCCATTAATTAGAGAGGTTAGTGGAGTTTTAGATGAGGTTTTTTTGATAAGCAAAAAAACGAATTTATCAATCCAGATTCCCAGAACAAATCCTACCCCTAAGCGTAAATGTGATTTTCTTGAAGAAAAATGTTTATTTTTAGGGGTTGATGGTGAAATATCTCCATGTTACTTTCTCTGGCATGATTTTACTTGTTATGTTGCAGGATTGAAAAAGTCTGTTAAAAGGTGGTCTTTTGGTAATGTTAAAGAGAAAAATCCTTTAGATATATTCAATTCTTCTGATTATAGAGAGTTTGTTAACTCAGTTTTAAGATACGATTTTCCCTATTGCTATGACTGTAATTTTGCTCTTTGTGACTTAATGGAACTTGAAGATTTTCTTTATGACTGTTATACAAACTATGTTCCCTGCGGAGCATGTCTTTGGTGTGGTGGATTGTTCTACTGTATGATATAATTTTAAAAAGTTACAAAAAAGGAGGTTTAGTATGAAGATTTTAAGAATTAACATGAATGAAGACACACCAGTTGCAAAGTTTGAAGATTTAGGAGATTACGAAGGACTGGGCGGAAGAGCTCTCACCTCAGCAATTATCTCAAAAGAAGTAGACCCAATCTGCCATCCATTAAGTGCTGAAAACAAACTGGTTATAGCTTGTGGTCTTCTTGGTGGAACAGCTGCTGCTATGTCAGGAAGAGTTTCTGTTGGATGTAAAAGCCCACTTACTGGAGGAATCAAAGAGGCAAATGCAGGTGGACAGGCTGGACAGATTATGGGAAGGCTTGGAATTGCAGCAATTGTTCTTGAGGGAAAACCAAAAGGAGAGGATACCTATAAAATCTACATTAGTAAAGATGGAGTAAAGATTGAAAAAGATAACACTATTAAGATGCTTCCTAACTATGATTTAATTGAAAAAATAAAAAAGGAATTCGGAGAAAAAATTGCTTGTGTTAGTATCGGCTCCGCGGGTGAAATGAAGCTTTCAGGAGCTTCAGTGGCAATTACTGATATGGAGCTAAGACCTACAAGACATGCAGGCCGTGGCGGTGTTGGTGCTGTAATGGGTTCAAAGGGAATAAAAGTAATTGTCCTTGATGATGCAGGAACCACACCAAGACAACCTAAGGATTCTGAAGCATTTAAGGATGCAAATAAACGTTTCGTAGCAGGACTTCAGAAACATCCTGTCACAGGTCAGGGGCTACCTGCCTATGGAACAAATGTACTTACAAATATCGTAAATGAAGTTGGAGCCTATCCTACTTATAATTTCAAAGAGGGACGCTTTACAGGTGCAAGAAAGATAAGTGGAGAGGTGGAAGCAGAACTGGAAAAACAAAGAGGTGGAAATCCTACTCATGGTTGTCATAGAGGATGCGTGATTCGCTGTTCAGGAATTTATCATGACAAAGATGGCAATTATCTTACAAAACAACCTGAATATGAAACAGTTTGGGCACTTGGGGGAAACTGCGGCATTGATGATATAGATAAAATCGCCATGATGGATTTCTTATGTGATAATTATGGTGTTGACACTATTGAGATGGGTGCTACAATAGGAGTTGCCATGGAAGCAGGATTACTAAAATGGGGAGATGGAGATGGAGCAATTAATTTGCTTCATGAGATTGGTAAAGGCAGTTACTTGGGAAGAATTATTGGTAATGGTGCGGCTTTTACGGGGAAAGCCTTTGGAGTAGAAAGAGTACCTGTGGTGAAAGGACAGGCACTTCCAGCTTACGATCCCAGAGCAATTCAAGGCATTGGAGTTACCTATGCAACAAGCCCTATGGGAGCAGATCACACAGCGGGGTATTCAATTGCTCTCAATGTATTAAAAACTGGCGGATTTGTTGATCCCCTTAAGCCTGAAGGCCAGGTAGACCTTTCCCGTAATCTTCAGATTGCAACAGCCTTTATAGATTCAACAGGTATGTGCCTATTCATTGCCTTTGCTCTTCTTGACCAACCAGAGACAAATCAAGCTTTGGTTGACATGATAAATGCCTTTTATGGCTGGAATATGAAGGATACTGATGTTGTAGAGTATGGTAAAAAAGTCCTAAAATTTGAAAGAGATTTTAATCTACGGGCAGGCTTTACAAAACAGCATGATAGACTTCCCCGATTCTTCTACAAAGAGCCTATTCCTCCTCATAATGTAGTATTCATGGTAAAAGATGAAGAGCTTGACCAGCTTTTTAACTGGTAAGCATTTTTAATGCTCAGGATGGCGATATTCCCATCCTGAGCTAATTTATAAAATATGAAATCAGTTGTAAAACTCTTTGGAGGTTTAAAATCAGGTAAGGATTTCAATAAAAATGATGAAGGAGATATAATTTTTGAGTTTTCAGGTTCTATTACAGTGGCTCAGTTAATAGAGCTATTAGAATTAAATAAAAAACCTTTTATTGTCGTTGTCAACGGATGTATCCTACATGAATTATCAACTACTATAAAAGACGGGGATGTAATAAGTCTTTTCCCCCCAATTGCAGGAGGAAGTTCCTTTTAATGATCAAATTAAGAGAACTTTTTTTATCCTTCCTAAGGATTGGTTTTACTGCCTTTGGTG
Organism: uncultured Thermodesulfovibrio sp.; assembly: GCA_964648755.1. GTDB lineage: Bacteria > Nitrospirota > Thermodesulfovibrionia > Thermodesulfovibrionales > Thermodesulfovibrionaceae > Thermodesulfovibrio. The sequence continues at coordinate 30,079 of CAZYLC010000014.1, read as the reverse complement.
GTCCTGCTATGGTTGCATATATTAGAGAACTTGCGGTTGAAAAAAAACAATGGCTTGATGGAAAAACTTTTCAAGAAGGAGCCGCTCTTGCTCAAGCAGTCCCAGGAGCAACAGCAATGCAGATGGCGGCCTATGTAGGATTTAAAGCAAGAGGCATCTTAGGGGGTTTAGTAAGCTATTTAGGATTTGGATTGCCTGCTTTCATTCTTATGCTTATTCTCTCTGTTTTTTATGAGAAGACCCATTCAACTCAAACAGTTATATCAATATTTGAAGGGCTTCAGGTAATAGTTGTAGCGATTGTTGCAAATGCTGCATTAAGCTTTGCAAAGCCCATTATAAGATCAATTGGTGAAATTGCAATTGCAGTAATTTCTTTCATCCTTTTTATCCTAAAAATGAATCCCTTTTTTATAATCATAATTTGTTTCTTTGTATCACAGATTTTTTTTAGAGATAGAGCTTCTTTTGAGGAAGTTGACTCAAAAAATTTTAATTTTAAAGGATTATTTATTCTGTTCATGATTGTTTCTCTTCTTATATTTTCTCTTCTTTTTATTGATAAAACCCTTTTCTCTCTTGCTCTAACAATGATTAAGATAGACCTTTTTGCCTTTGGTGGTGCTTATGCATCCTTACCGTTAATGTTGCATGAATTTGTCTACAGACTTGGATGGATTGATCAAAAGACTTTTATGGATGGAATAGCTCTTGGTCAGGTAACTCCAGGTCCGATTGTAATTACTGCTACCTTTATAGGTTATTTACTAAAGGGTTTTGTGGGAGCTGTGGTTGGCACTGTGGCTGTTTTTACCCCCTCTTTTTTGATTATGGCTTTTGTTTCAGAAATAAGCAGTAAAATAAAGAATTCAAGAATATTTATCAGAGGTAAAAGAGGGCTCCTTGCATCCTTTACAGGGCTTCTTCTTTTTGTAACAGTAAAGTTTATTGGTAATATTGACTGGAGTCTAATAAAAATTTTAATGGTAATTGTTTCCTTCGTTGCTTTGTTAAAAAAAGTTAGTATCTTTTATATAGTTATTGCGGGAGTTTTATTGTCGTTAATTTTCTATTAATTCTTTAACTAATTTTTCTTATTCTTAATCTTAATGAATTGCTCACTACAGAGACGGAACTAAGAGACATTGCCAGGGATGCAATCATAGGATTTAGAAGCGGTCCACCAAAAACATAAAGTAATCCTGCTGCAACTGGGATGCCGATTAAATTGTAAATAAAAGCCCAAAATAAGTTTTCCCTTATGGTTTGAAGGGTGAGTTTGCTTAATTTAATAAGCACCGGAACTCCCTTTAATCCGCCTTTCATGAGAGTCAAATCTGCTGTATGGATTGCTATATCTGTTCCGCTTCCCATTGCAATTCCCACATTTGCTTCTGCAAGAGCTGGTGCATCATTTATGCCATCACCTATCATAGCAACGATTTTTCTGTCAACCACTCTGAATTTTCTTACAATTTTTGCCTTTTCATTAGGCAATACTCCTGCAAAATATTTTTCAATTCCAAGTTTCTCCCCCACATTCTTTGCAGTAGTTTCGTTGTCTCCTGTTAAGAGAATTACTTCAATATCCATTCTCTTTAATTCCTTAATAGTTTCAAAGCTTTCTTCTCTTAATGGGTCTGAAATAAAAAATATAGCCTTTATTTCATTATCAATAGCCACATAAACTGTTGTTGCAGGTTCTGGGTACAAAATTTCTGGTAAAGCAATGTTTTTTTTCTCCATCAGTTTTCTACTCCCAATTTGAACTTTTCTTTTGTTGCCTTTTGAGTCGTAAACAGTAGCCAAAACTCCTCCACCAGCTACTACTTCAAAGGCTTCAGGGTCAGTAGGGACAAAACCTTCTCTCATACAGTGCCTAAGTATTGCCTTTGCAAGGGGATGTTCTGAATATTTTTCAGCAGAAGCAGAAATTTTTAAGATTTCCTCTTTATCCATTTGAAAATATTTAGCTTCCTTCACCTCGGGTTTTCCCTGTGTAAGTGTACCTGTTTTGTCTGAAAAAAGGATTTCAATTTTACCAATCTCCTCAAGCTTTTCTACATTTCTTATGAGAATACCTTCACGGGCAGCTCTTCCAGTGGCAACCATGATTGCTGTTGGCGTTGCAAGTCCGAGCGCGCATGGACAAGCAATTATTAAAACAGCTATGCTGTTGCTTAAAGCCATTGAAATCTCTCCGCCAAGCAACATCCACAGAATAAAGGTTAATGTGGCTATTGCTAAAACAGAAGGAACAAAAATAGCAGAAATTTTATCTGCAAGTCTCTGCACAGGTGGTTTTCCTGTTTGTGCTTCTTGTATTAGTTTGATTATCTGACTTAAAAGTGCCTCTTTCCCTACTGCTTTTGCTTCAATTTTCACAACACCGGTAATTAAAATTGTACCTCCTATGACTTTATCTCCAACCGATTTATCTAAGGGGATTGGCTCTCCTGTAATCATAGATTCATCAGCAGTTGCTTCACCCTCTAAGATAACTCCATCTACTGGGATTTTCTCAGACTGCCTTACCAATACAATGTCTCCAACTATAACATCCTCAATGCCTATTTCTTGCTCTTTTCCATTTCTTATAACTACTGCTTTCTTGGGTTGAAGTTGAATAAGTTTTTGTATTGCCTCAGAAGTCTTGGCTTTTGCTCTTTCTTCAAGGGTTCTACCAAAAAGTATGAGGGTAATTATTACTGCAGAGGTTTCAAAATAAAAATGCGCTTCTCCATGACTAAAAAGAAGAATGAAGAGACTATAAAAGTATGCCGCATTTGTTCCAAGACTTACAAGACTGTTCATGTTTGCAGTGCCGTGTCTGAGCGCAATAAAAGCAAGCTTGTGAAATCTCATCCCTGTAATGAACTGGACTGGTGTGGCAAAAATTATTTGAACATAACCTTCTTGCAAAAAAGGGAGATGAAACATGCTTCCGAGAAAAACAGGTAAAGTCAAGATAAAGCTTATTATGAAGTCTCTTTTTAGTTTTTTGAATTCCTTCTTTTTTTCCTCTTGTGCTGATATTGTGTCTGTATATTTTTTTGCCTCTATTCCAAGAGAGTTTATTGTAGATAAGATTTTCTCTTCATCTATTATTGTAGTAATGTATTCAATTAGTAAACTTTTGGTGACAGTATCCCCCTTAGTTTCAATAACTCCCTCAAGCTTAGAAACTCTATTCTCAAGAAGTCTTTCAATTTCAGCATCCATTTCACTTAATTGAAGATAGAGTTTTGCTTTGCCAATATCATATCCTGTTGCCCTTATGATGCTGATTAAACGATTTATTTCAACGTGTTCTTCTGCCTCAATCGTGGCTTTTTCGGTGAGTAAATTTACTGAGGCATTTCTGACTCCTTCTACTCTGCTTAATGCCCTCTGAATTGCCTGAGCACAGGCTGAACAGGTCATGCCTTTGATTGGTATTTCAATATTTTTTGACATTTGCTTTATTTTTACCCTTATGAGTTGTATGTGTCAATCGTCACAGGGTAAGTCTTAATAACAACACAATACATAATGAGATTTCGATAGATAAAGACTATTTCTTTGTATTTTTATATTATCAGATGAGATAGTTTTCCATTCTCAGTTTTTGAAGAGCTTAGAAATTCATCTATTTGCTCAATCAGAAAATCTTCATGCAGACATTTTTTTTCTTCGCATATAAAAGGATAACAGGGAGGACAGTTCTTGTCTCTTATAATCCAAAAATTTTCACCTATCGGATGCCATACATGAGGGTCTGAGGGACCGAAAATTATGATTGAAGGGATACCAAGATAGCTACTTAAATGACTTACTCCACTGTCAAGTCCAATGTAAAGAGAAGATTTAAGGAGAGTCTTTGCCATATCAATTGGATTTTCGAGGTAAAGGTAATTTTTATAGAATTTTGAAAGTTCCCTTTCAGCTGGTCCGAGAATGTAAAGAATCGTGAAACCTCTTTTTTGAAGAAAATTTTCTAATTCTAAGAAAAAAGAACTTTCTGGATTTTTCTTTTTAGAACCACTTCCAGGATGAATAATGCATAGATTAGGTGTTTTTTCAACATTAAAACCAAGTTTTAAAATTTTTGAAAAGTATTCATCTGATAAATTAAGTTCCTTAAGATAGTAATCAACTATCCATATTTTTTCATCTGGTATGGGATTAATATAGATTGAATCATCCTGAAATTTAAAAATCTCCTTGTTGCCTGAAAATATTATTTTAATATCAAATTTCCCAGTTGGTTCATAAAATGTGACTTTTTTACATAAACCAGCCTCTTTGGCAAGTAAAAAATATTCAGGATTTCCCCATACAGTAATCTCATATCCCTTTCTTGTAAGCACTTCAAGAACCGGATAAATTAAAAGACTGTCACCTAATCCAGCAATGCGATAAATTAGAACTTTCATGATATAATTTTAAATCATGTTTAAGATAAGAACAAATCGTGGTGAAGTTTTTGAAACAGATGGACAAAGTATTCTCGAGGTTTTGCAACATAATAATATTTATTTACCTGCATCTTGCGGAGGTAAAGGAAGTTGTGGAAGGTGTAAGGTAAGAATTTTAGAGGGAAAAGTAAGTTCAAGATCCAATTTTGGAATAACAGAGATTGAAAAAAAGGAGGGATATATCCTTGCCTGTCAGAGTTATCCAGAGGGGGACCTTTTAGTTGAAATCCCTCAGAAGCTTATAACAGTAAGTGAGAGAATATCAAAGGTAAAGGCAGACCTCTTAGAAAAAATTTTTTCTGAAAATGCTCAGTTATTTCAACCTTTGCTTGAGAGATTAAATATCTCTATTACTCCTCCCACAATTGAGGATTTTCGGGCAGATTTTGATAGATTGCTGGAAACAATCGGAAAGAAGCTTAAAATAACAAGAAAAGATGGTGAACAACTTGCAGATTATTTAAGACAGAAGAGCTGGAGTATCAATTTGGCAATACAAGATGATGAAATTATTAGTTTTCTTGAGCCTGAAGAGAAAATTTATGCTTTAGCCTTAGACATAGGAACTACAACAGTTGCTCTTGCATTAATTGATATAGAAAAAGGAGAAATAATTGATATTGCCAGTTGTTATAACTCCCAGATTGCCTATGGAGATGATGTTATAACAAGAATTGTCTATGCAATAGAAAATCCTAAGGGGTTAGAAAATTTGAGAAAATCCATTGTTAACGATATAAACGCTCTTATAAATACATTACTCATTAGACACAAAGATGGCAAAATTTTATATGTTGTTATATCTGGTAATACTACCATGTGTCATCTTTTCTGGGGATTAAATCCTAAATACATAAGGGAAGAGCCCTATGTTCCAGTTTTCAATCATTATCCCCTATGGAGAGCTTCAGATGGCAGAGTTAATCTTAAAAATAATGTGCCCTTATATACAGTACCTTCTGTGGCAGGTTACGTAGGAGGAGACATTGTATCAGGAGTGTTAGCCACAGAAATTTATAAGGATGAAGAAATTGGTCTTTTTATCGATATAGGGACAAATGGAGAAATTGTCGTAGGTAATAAAGACTGGCTTGTAACAGCATCTACATCTGCTGGTCCCTGTTTTGAAGGAAGCGGAATTAGTTGTGGAATGAGAGCTACAGAAGGAGCCATAGAAGCCTTTAGCTTTTGTAGTGAAAGAGATATCTTTGAAATTAAAGTAATAGGAGAAGAAGCCCCTATAGGTATTTGCGGTTCTGGAATGATTGATATAGTCTCAGAACTTTTTAAAAGTGGGATAATTGACCAAAAAGGTAGATTGCTACAAGACTCTTCAAAATATGTGGATTTAGTAGAAGGAGAGTTGAGATTTTTAATAAATGCAAACTGCTACATTTCTCAAGCAGATATTGACAATATTATCCGAGCAAAGGCGGCAATTTATGCGGGGATTTTAACTGTTTTGCATGAAGTAGGTATTAACGAAAAGGATATATCAAAGGTTTATCTTGCTGGAGGTTTTGGTGAGTTTTTAGATGTAAAAAAGGCTATTGATATAGGAATGCTTCCAAATATTAGTTATGATAGATTTATTTTTCTTGGAAATACTTCACTTACTGGTGCAATTCTCTGTATTTTAAGTAAAGACCTCAAAAAGAAGGCAGAAGAGATTGCTTATAAAATGACCTATTTAGACCTTTCTCGGTCAAAGCTTTTCATGGATGAATATGTGTCAGCCCTTTTCTTACCTCATACAGACATAGAAAGATTTAAAATTCATAGCGATTAAGTTTAAAATAAAACTTGTTTTATCCTTAGTGATCGTAAAATAATTGTAGGAGGGAAGATGAAAGTTTATAATACTTTAACAGGAAAGCTTGAGGATTTTGAGCCTATAGAGAATAAGAAGGTCGGTATTTATGCTTGTGGAGTTACAGTTTATGACCTTTGCCATATTGGACATGCAAGAAGTGCGGTTGTTTTTGATGTCATTGTAAGATATTTAAGATACAAAGGCTATGAAGTTAAATTTGTAAGAAATTTTACAGATATTGATGACAAAATCATAAATAAAGCAAATAAAGAAGGAATATCATGGAGAGAAGTAGCTGAGAAATATACAGAAGAATATTATAAAGATATTGAGCCAAAAGCAACAGAACATATAAGTGAAATGATTGAAATCGTAAATACTCTTATTGAAAAAGGTTATGCCTATGCTGTTGACGAGGGAGAGGCAAAAAGTGTTTATTTTGCAGTGGAGAAGTTCGCTGAATATGGAAAACTGTCCAAAAAGAAAATTGAAGATCTCATGCATGGTGCGAGAGTGGAGGTTGATGAAAGAAAAATAAGCCCCCTTGATTGCCCTTTGGAAGGCATCAAAGCCTGGTGAACCCTGGTGGGATTCTCCCTGGGGTAAAGGCAGACCTGGATGGCATATTGAATGCACTGCTATGTCTTTAAAGCATATTGGAGAAACCCTTGATATTCATGGTGGTGGTGCTGACCTCATATTCCCCCATCATGAAAATGAAATTGCCCAGTCAGAGGCTTACACTGGAAAGGCCTTTGCAAAATATTGGATTCATAATGGTTTTGTTACGATAAATAAGGAAAAAATGTCAAAATCTCTTGGGAATGTGCTCAACATAAGAGATATTCTTAAAAGATATGACGCAGAGGCATTAAGGTTATTCCTCCTTTCAAGTCATTATCGTAGCCCCATAGAGTTTGACCATGAATACATAAAAGAAGCAGAGGCTATGCTTGATAGATTTTATAGCACTTCTTTTAGGATAGAGGAGCTTAAGGTTTCTCAGAAAGGTGCATCAGGAATAGTAGTAGAATTAAAGCCTCTTTTTGATACTTTGAGAGGAAAATTTGAGGAAGCAATGGATGATGACTTTAATACAGCAAAAGCCATAGGTATTCTCTTTGAATTTATTAAAGAATTAAATCGTTTTATGGATAAAAAGCCTTCAGGAGAAGATGAAGTTTCCCTTATCAAAGAATCTGAAAGGATTCTTAGAGAGCTTGGAGGAGTTTTAAATCTTTTCCAAAGAAAATCAATTGATTGGTATAGAGATTTACTTAAAATAAGGAAAATAGATATTTCTGAAAATGAAATTGAAAAGCTTATCCAGGAAAGGGCTCAGGCAAGAGTAGAGAAAAACTGGCAGAGAGCTGATGAGATTAGAAATGAACTTCTCAAAAAAGGAATTATTCTTGAAGATAAACCTGACGAGACAATATGGAAAGTAAAAATTTAATATATATTTACGGAGTAAATCCTGTAGAGGAAGCTTTTAAAGTAAAAGAAGCGATCAAAGAAGTCTACATATCAAAAAATAGAGTAAAAAAACTTGTCAAAATTGTCGAACTCTCTGAGAGATATTCAATTCCATTAAAAATCCTAGATGATTCATTTATTGACAGAATGGTTAAAGGTTTACATCAGGGAGTTATTGCTAAAGTCAAAACTAAGCAAACCATATCTCTTGATAGAGCCCTGGAAATTCCCAATGAGAAAAAGGAACCTGCCTTTTTCTTAATTCTTGACCTTATTGAAGATCCACAGAACCTCGGGGCTATCTTAAGAGTTGCTGATGCAGCTGGTGTTCATGCAGTAATTTATCAAGAAAGGCGTTCTGTAGGAATTGTTCCATCTGTCTGGAAAGCCTCTGCTGGAGCTGTGTGGCACACAGCGCTTGTTGAGATAAATAATATCAAATACGCCATAAAACAGCTTAAAGAGGAAGGCATTAGAGTTATTGGAGCTGAGGCATCAGGTTTTAATGTTTTTTGGGAGAGCGATTTCAAACAACCCATTGCTTTAGTTGTAGGTTCTGAAGGTAAAGGAATAAGACAAACTGTTTTGTCTCTCTGTGATGAAAGAGTTAAGATACCAATGAAAGGTAAAATTAATTCTTTAAATGTATCAGCAGCGACTTCTATTTTATTATTTGAAGTTTTAAGACAAAGGAGTTTATTTTCCGAGTAATTCTTTATATTGTTTGTAGATTGACTGATACTCTAAATATCCTCTTTTAAAAATTGGATAGAAGTTATTTAGGTCTTTAGTATTAATTACTAATTCTGCACCCTTAGCAAAGGCAGAAAGTCTGTCTAAGCTTTTTAAATTTTCTCCTATAATTATAAGCATCATTTCTCTTCTTCTATACATGGGTAAATTAGTAATCCATTGAATTAATCTGTTGTTTTGAGGTTTCTCATCAGCAAAATTCTCATTAACTACTACAATAGCTATTTCCTCGGTTTCGAGTATGTTAAATGCTTCTTCTAAGCTTAAAGTGATAAGAGATTCAATATTTATAGTTTTGAAGGCTAAGGCTAAAATTTTTTGTATTTCAGGGTCGTTTTCACAGATTAAAGCTTTAGGCATTATATACCTCTTCTCATCTTTTTGTCATATTCTGTATCTATTTTTAAACCCTCTATATCAGTAGTTTTTTCGCCTCGTTGAGCCTTAATTTTATCTATCTCTCTTGTTACTGTAGATTTTCTTGAGGAAAAAGCCACTGCCGTTTCCTCTGTAATCAATCCCTTTTTATATAAATAAACTATTGATTGGTCGAAGGTATGCATACCAACTGCCCCTGATGTTTCAATTATATCATAGAAGGTTTTCTCTGCTGTTTCACCATTTATTATGAGGTCTCTGATTCTTAAATTTTTTCTCATGACTTCTGTGGCAACAATTCTACCACCACCTATTTTGGGTAATAGCCTCTGGCTTACGACCCACTTTAGAGTATCGGAAAATCTTAATCTAATATAAGTTTCATCCTCTGGTGGAAACATTCCAATTGCTCTTCCTATAGTCTGTCCTGCATCTGTAGTATGCATGGTGCTCAATACTAAATGACCTGTTTCTGCTGCTTGCATGGATATTTCAAGAGTATCTCTATCTCTTATTTCACCAACAAGGATTATATGAGGTGCTTGTCTTAAAGCGGCTCTTAATCCATCTGAGTAATGAGAGAAATCTATTCCCATTTCTCGTTGATTAAAGGTAGCTTTCTTGTGAGGATGCAAAAATTCCACAGGGTCTTCTAAAGTAATTATGTGACATGGTCTTGTCTCATTAATTATATTAAGAATAGCGGCTAAGGTTGATGATTTACCAGAACCTGTCGCACCAGTGACAAGAACAAGTCCCATTCTTTCATTTGCAATTTCTTTAACTATATCAGGGAGTCTAAGCTCTTCTACTGTTGGTATCTTAATAGGTAATTTACGCATTACAACTGAATAGTTACCTCTTTGAGAGAAGATGTTAACCCTAAATCTTGCCTTGGATATAGAATAGGCAAGGTCACAATATCCTACATGAATTAAATTATCAACCAATCTTTTTTGATTGCCCACTAAGGTTAAAGCTAAATTTTCGGTATGAAAGGGTGTAAGAACTTCTATCGGAGTTTCTTTAAGATATACTGGTTTAAGCTCACCCCATAACATTACCTGCATAGGTCTTCCAACAGTAAAAACAATATCTGATATTTCCTCATGATAATCGCAGAGTTTCTCTAAAATAAAGTCTATTTCTTGCTTTCTCATACAAATACCGTTTCAGGGGTTTCTGTTAAAAATTTTATAAATTTTTGCTTATCTGCTGCCCGTTCATAGGCATCTTCTGGAGTAATTTTCCCTTGCTGGAGTAAATCAAGAAGGGCATCATCCATTGTTTGCATTCCAATTTTTTTACTTGTCTGTATAATGGATAGTATTTGATGTGTTTTATTTTCTCTTATAAGATTTGCCACAGCATAGGTATTAATCAAAACTTCGCATACAGCAACTCTTCCTTTACCATCAGCCTTTTTAAGTAGGGTTTGGGCTACAACTGCTTGTAATGATTCACTTAAGGAAGTTCTTATTTGAGCTTGCTGTTCTGGGGGAAAAACATCTATTATTCTATCTACTGTTTTAATTGCTGAAGAAGTATGGAGTGTACTAAATACCAGATGTCCTGTAGCAGCAGCTTCTAAGGCGAGCTGTATTGTTTCAATATCTCTCATCTCACCTACTAATATAATATCCGGGTCTTCTCTTAAAGCTGCTCTCAAGGCTTTTGCAAAAGATTCTGTATGAGTTCCTATTTCTCTGTAAGATATGACGCAACCCTTATTTGGATGAACAAACTCTATAGGGTCTTCAATAGTTATTATTCTTTCTTTTCTTTGTGTATTGGCATAGTCAATTATGGCTGCTAAGGTAGTAGATTTACCAGAACCCGTTGGGCCGGTCAAAAGAACAATACCTTTTTTAAGCATAGCAAATTTTTTAAGCACTTGAGGAAGCCCAAGTTCATCAATTGTTTTTATCTCATTGGGAATATGTCTGAAAGCAGCTCCAATACCTTCTTTGTGCATAAAATAATTAACACGAAAACGAGCTACCCCTGGAATCTCATGGGCAAAGTCAAGATCTCCTGTTTCCTCAAAGATTTTTATTTTTTCTTCGGGAGTTATTTCATAAAGAAGCTTTCTTAATTCATAATTGTCAAGCACTTTGTATTGAACTCTTAATAAGTCTCCATGAATTCTCAATACAGGTTGACTACCAGCTATTAGATGAAGGTCACTGGCTTTGTTCTCTAACATTAATTTGAAAAATGCATCTATCTTGGCCATTGTTAGTAGATTATAACACAAAAATTACGAAAAGTTTTTAATTTTTTTTATATGAGTTATAATAGAAAATTATAACAATTAGGAGAATCAATGCCTGTAGACCTTATTATATTTGATCTAGATGGCACAATTGTTGATACTTGCGAAGATATAACAGTTTCTCTTAATTTTTGTCTTAGGAAATATGGGATTTTAGAATTTACTAAAAATGAAGTAAAAAATATGATTGGTGAAGGTGTAAAAAAATTTATAGGGAAAGTCCTTGAAAAAAGAGGTCTATCTGAGGATTTATTGGCGGATATCCTTGACTGTTTTGTCAGTTACTATAAAGAACATATTGCAGATTACACAAAACCATACCCTGGAGTCATAGAAACTTTGGAGAAGCTTCAGGGTATAAAAAAAGTGATAATATCAAATAAGTTAACAACGCTTAGCGTTAAGACATTAATTAGTACGGGTTTAATTAATTACTTTGATTTTGTTGCAGGGAATGATTTCTTTCCAGAACAAAAACCTTCTCCCTTACCCCTGTTAGAAACTATTGAAAAGTTTCAAATTAAAAAGGAAAATGCTCTTATAGTTGGAGACAGTAACATAGATATTGAAGCTGGTAAATCAGCTGGAATCAAAACTGTTGCAGTTACTTATGGATACAGAGATAAACATTTATTGAAGGATGCAGATTTTACAATAGATAAATTTCAAGACCTATTAAAGATAATAGAAGAGCTATAGAATGAGTTATTTCATTGTTTTTGCTGGTAAAGGTGGTACAGGAAAAAGCACTCTTGCAGCTTTAACAGTAAGATATCTTAGGGACAAATTTTTAAAGCCTATTCTTGCTGTTGATGCAGACCCTAATTTTTGTCTCCCTGAACTTTTAGGAATAGATAATTTTGAAACTCTGGCTGAGGTTAGGGATAATGCCTTACAAAGAAAACCTGAGGGTATGTCACTTAATGATTGGCTTGAGATTGAAATAAACAGAATTGTTGAAGAATCTGAAGGATTTGATCTTCTTGTAATGGGAAGGCCTGAAGGAAGTGGTTGTTATTGTGCTGTTAATAATGTATTGAAGAGGATTCTTCTTGAGATTGCGGAACAATATATATATATAGTGGTTGACAACGAAGCAGGAATGGAACATATAAGTAGGGGAATTGTAAATAAAATTGACCTTCTTTTCATTGTAGGAACTCCAGCAAAAAGCAGTATTCAAGCAGCCTTAAGAATTAATCAACTTACCAAAGAATTGGGTATTGAACCTAATAAAAAGATTTTTATAATCAATCAAGCAAATAAAAGACTGGAAGAAGAGGAAGCCCTATTAAGAGACTTTAAGAAAGTGTTTTATGTAAATTTTGATGAAAACGTAAAAAGAATAAGCGAGGAAGGAAAAAGCATTTTTTCTCTTCAGAAGGATTCATTGATAATAAAAAATTTATATGATTTACTGGAGGAAGTGATTGAACGATAAATTTCAAAACCTTGTTGAAATAGTGGAAAAACTTCGTTCAGAAGAAGGTTGTCCATGGGATAAAGTTCAAACTCATGACACCTTAAAGAGATATTTACTCGAGGAGACTTATGAACTTATTGAAGCAATTGAAAAAAAAGATTTCAAAGGGATGAAGGAGGAACTGGGTGATTTACTTCTTCAGATAGTTTTTCATAGTAAGATTGCAAAAGATGAAGGCAAATTTGATATAAATGATGTAATTGATACAATTTCAACAAAAATGATCAACAGACATCCTCACGTATTTGGTGAAGCCTCTTTTGAAACCCCAGAAGAAGTTCTCTTCCAGTGGGATGATAGAAAAAAGGAAGAGGGAAAACTTAGAGACTCTATCCTTGAAGGAATTCCTATTGCATTACCAGCCTTATCCCGAGCATATAAGATACAGTCAAGAGTTGCAAAGGTTGGATTCGACTGGGACAACGTAGAAGGAATTTTTGATAAACTTACCGAAGAGTTTAATGAGTTGAAAGAAGCTGTTGAATCAGGAATCAAGGATAAAATAGAGGAAGAAGTGGGTGATGTTTTGTTTAGCATTGTAAACATCGCCCGTTTTTTGAAAATTGACCCTGAAACCGCTCTCAGAAAGACAAACCAAAAATTTGAAGAAAGATTTAAAAAGCTTGAAAAGCTTGCCAGTGAGAGAGGAAAGTCCTTCAAAGAAATGACCCTTTCAGAAATGGATGCACTCTGGGAGGAGATAAAAAAGGAAGACTAAAAATTTTTCTTTACTTTTTCAGAATGAGCATGTTATAAAAGATTAGCTTTGCATGTAGCGAAGTTTTTAGTACCTACCGTAGGTGGGGAGATTAAAAGGAGGTTGTAAGAAGTATGGCTTTTGAAGGACGTGTTAAGTGGTTTAATGAGTCAAAGGGATTCGGATTTATTCAGCAGGATGGTGGAGGAGATGTCTTTGTCCATTACACATCAATTAAAGGTGATGGATTTAAGACCCTCAAACAGGGTGACAAAGTTAAATTTGACGTTGTTGAAGGAGACAGAGGACCAAAAGCAGTTAATGTAGAAAAAGTCTAAAAAACCTTAGGGGGACTTTTGTCCCCCTTTCATAAATTTTTCAAAATGCCTCTTCCCCGATGGGTCAAAACTCAATTAAAAGAAATAAAGAAAACACAGAATTATTTTAAAAATCGCAAACTAAATACTGTCTGTGAAACATTGAGATGTCCAAACAGAAGTATTTGTTATCAAGAACCAACAGCAACTTTTATGATTATGGGTAATGTATGCACAAGAGGCTGCAAATTCTGCAATGCTGAAAAAGGCAATCCTGAACCCTTAGACAATTCAGAGCCAGAAAGAGTTGCTAAAGCAGTGCAAGAGATGTCTTTAAAGTATGTTGTTATAACTTCCCCCACAAGAGATGACCTTTCTGATGGCGGGGTAGAACATTTTTCTGAAACTGTTAGAGAGATAAAAAAATATAATCCTCACACTCTTGTAGAAGTTTTAGTGCCGGATTTTAAAGGGAAAAGAAGTTCTGTTGAAGCTGTGATAAATTCAGAAATCAGAGTTTTTGCCCATAACATTGAAACTGTTAAGAAATTTTACGGAAGTATAAGAAAAGCCGATTATGACCGTTCCATAGACATTCTTCGTTTAGCAAAAGAGATTAATCCAGAGATTATCGTAAAGTCAGGGTTTATGTTAGGACTTGGGGAGACCTTAAAAGAAGTCTATGAAACTTTGAAAGATTTACAATCTGCAAAATGTGACATTATTACAATAGGTCAGTATCTTCAGCCTTCAAAAAAAGCTTTACCTGTAGTAGAATATATAAAACCAGAAGTCTTTGACGAGATTGCAGAAGCTGCTATTGATATGGGATTTAAGGCAGTGCTTAGCGGACCACTTGTGAGGAGTTCAACTAGGGCTTATGAAATATATTCAGCAGTAAGGGAGGGAAAATATGGAAAATTTTGAATTTTTTAATCCCACAAGAATTCTCTTTGGAAAACAAGCAGAGCAAAAAATTGGCAAACTCCTTAAGAAAGATGATATAGAAAAAGTGCTTTTTGTATATGGTAAATCTTCCATAAAAGACATAGGACTTTATGATAGAGTTGTTAGCTCTCTTAAAAAAGAAGGAATTGAGTTCATAGAGCATGGAGGAGTAAAGCCAAATCCTGTGCTTTCTCATACAAGAGACGGGATTGCAAAGGCAAAGAAACACAAAGTAGATGCTATTTTAGCAGTTGGTGGAGGTTCTGTTATTGATGAAGGAAAGACAATCGCTGTTGGTGCTAAAACAGATAAAGATATATGGGAGTATTTCAAAAGAGATAAAGTGATTAAAAAAGCTTTGCCTGTATATGTGATTCTAACGCTTGCAGCCACAGGAAGTGAGATGAATGGTTTTGCTGTAATTACGAATGAAGAAACAAAGGAAAAACTATCAATTACCTCTGAACATATTTTTCCAAAATTATCAATCCTAAATCCTGAATTAACATTTACAGTATCTTCTCAATATCAGGCTTATGCGGCAGTGGATACAATAGCGCATGTTATTGAATATTATTTCAGTGGACAGTATTGTCCCAATCTTCAAAATAGATTAATTGAAGGTCTTATAAAAACTGTCATAGAAACTACAGAAATTATTCTTAATGAGCCTCAAGATTATAATGCTCGTGCAGAGTTTATGTGGTCTGCCACCCTTGCCCTAAATGGATTGACAAGATTGGGAATAAAAGGAGGGGAGTTTCCCAATCATATGATAGCTCATTCTTTAGGGGCTCTTTATGACCTACCTCATGGTGCATGCCTAAGCATTGTGATCCCTGCATGGATGAAATGGTATAAAGATAAAAATTACGAACAATTTGAAAGATTTGCCGAAAAAATCTTCAAAGTTAAAAGCGCAGAAGAGGGAATAGATAACCTTAAGGCATGGTTTAAAAAAATAGGAGCACCAGTGAGTCTTAGAGACGCAGGAATTGATGCAAGTGAAATGAGCAGCATTATTGAAAATGCCTATAATATAGCTGTTGTATGGGATATGGCTCAAAAATATTCAAAAGAAGTATTGACAGAAATACTAAAAAATGCAAATGATTAAATAAAAAACGGAGGATATAAATGTTTGATTTTCCAAGAATTAAAAGACTGCCACCCTATGTATTTGCTGTTGTAAATCATTTAAAAACTGAACTTAGGAAAAAAGGCGAAGATGTAATAGATCTTGGCATGGGGAATCCTGACCTTCCAACTCCAAAACATATTGTTGATAAACTCTGCGAAGCTGCAAAATTAGGGAAAAATCACAGGTATTCCGCAAGCAGAGGGATAACTCAGCTTAGATGTGCAATTTCAGAGTGGTATAAAAGAAGGTTTGATGTAGACATTGACCCCGAGACCGAGGCTGTCGTTACAATTGGTTCAAAGGAGGGGTTAAGTCATCTTTTATTGGCTGCAGTTCAACCTGGTGATGTGGTTTTGACTCCTTCACCTGCCTATCCAATTCATCCTTATGGAGCGATAATTGCTGGTGGCGATGTAAGGACTTTTGATATATGTCCCTGCATGGACTTCTTCGGAGAGCTTGAGAGAGCCTATAAAAATTCTTGGCCTCGACCAAAAATATTGATAATAAATTTTCCTCATAATCCAACTACGGCAGTTGTTGAAAATCTTGACTTTTTTAGAAAAGTTGTTGATTTTGCTAAGGAAAATAATATTATGGTTATTCATGATTTTGCCTATGCAGACCTTGTTTTTGATGATTATAAAGCACCAAGTTTTCTGCAGGTCCCCGGTGCAAAGGACGTGGGGGTAGAATTTTTCTCAATGACAAAAAGTTATTCAATGGCAGGATGGCGAGTAGGGTTCTGTGTGGGAAATAAAGAGATAGTTGGAGCATTAACAAAAATTAAAAGCTATCTTGACTATGGGATGTTTCAACCTATTCAGATTGCCTCAATCGTAGCATTACGTGGTCCCCAGGATTGCGTTGAAGATATAAGAAAAACCTATGAACGAAGAAGGGATGTGCTTATTAAAGGATTAAATCAGGCTGGTTGGAAGGTAGACCCTCCAAAGGCAACAATGTTTGTATGGGCAGAGATTCCAGAGCCCTTTAAAAAAATGGGTTCCCTTGAATTTTCTAAATTTTTAATTAATGAGGCAAAGGTTGCTGTTTCTCCGGGCATAGGCTTTGGTGAAGGAGGAGAAGGTTTTGTAAGATTTGCTCTTGTAGAGAATGAACACAGAATAAGGCAAGCTACTAAAGGAATTAAAAAAGCCTTAAACTTTGTACCTTTTGTTAAAAAATCAAAGAAAGCAGTTTAGGGAGGTCTAATGAAAGAGCTGAAGGTTGGAATTATTGGTTTTGGTACTGTTGGTACAGGAACAGCAAAAATTCTTCTCTCTCAGAGAGAGTTAATAAAAAAGAGAACAGGTATAGATATTATTCTTAAGAAAGTTGCTGATAGGGATATTGAGAGAAAACGTGAAATTACTCTACCAGAAGGAGTTCTCATACCAGATGCATGGGAAATTATAAAAGATCCAGATATTGATGTAGTTGTTGAGCTTGTAGGTGGCATTCATCCAGCAAAGGATTTTATCATGGAAGCTTTAAAAAATGGTAAGCACGTGGTTACAGCAAATAAAGCTTTACTCGCAGAAGAGGGTAATGAGATTTTCTCTCTTGCAAAGGAAAAGGGCCTTCAGCTTGGTTTTGAAGCAAGTGTTGGCGGAGGAATTCCTATAATAAAAGTTATGAGAGAAGGGCTTGTTGCCAACAAAATGCTTGCTATTTATGGAATAATCAACGGTACAACAAATTATATCCTCACAAAGATGACAGACGAAGGGATTGACTTTCAAGATGCTTTAAGAGAGGCGCAGAATCTTGGTTATGCTGAGGCAGACCCTACGCTTGACATCGAAGGTATTGATTCTGCTCATAAAATTACCATACTTGCCTCTTTAGCCTATGGAATCCCCCTTAGTTTCACAAAGATTTACTGTGAAGGAATAACAAAAATAACTGCTCAAGATATAGCTTTTGCAAAAGAATTTGGTTATAAAATAAAACTTCTTGCCATTACAAAAATTCTCAATGGAGAGATTGAAATAAGAGTTCATCCAACAATGGTTCCTGAGAATTATCTCATTGCAAAAGTTGATGGCGTATTTAATGCCATATACGTTGAAGGTGACAGCGTGGGAGCAACTCTCTATTATGGTAGAGGTGCTGGAAGTATGCCAACAGGAAGTGCTGTAGTATCAGATATTGTTGATATTGCAAAGGGAGCAAATCCTCTTCCCCTTGATTTCTCCGAAAAATTGGGCATAAAACCAATTGAAGAAATAGAAAGCATGTATTATTTCCGATTTACTGCCCTTGACAGACCAGGAGTGCTATCTAAAATTTCAGGTGTCTTTGGAGAGCATAATATAAGTATTGCTTCAGTAATACAAAAAGGAAGATCTAAAGCTGGAGCAGTTCCCTTAGTTATTCTTACTCATAAAGCTAAAGAAAGGGATGTATTACAAGCTCTTGAGAAAATAGACAAACTTCCTGTAGTTGCAGCAAAAAGTGTCTTTACAAGAGTTGAAGGACAGGAGTCCTGAATTTTTGAGATATCACAGACAAATAATAATTCCAGAGATTGGTAAAAGGGGGCAAGATAAACTCCTAAAATCAAAGGTATTAATTGTAGGTGCTGGAGGACTTGGTAGTATTGTCGCCTATTATCTTGCCTCTTCAGGAGTAGGATATATTGGAATAATTGATCCTGATATTGTTGAGTTAAGTAATCTTCAACGGCAGATTCTTCATAAGGAAGAACATATTGGCATGCCCAAGGCAATCTCTGCATTGATAAATTTAAGAAAACTTAATAGTGAGATTAATGTTCTACCCTATCCCGATGAAATAAGCAAAAAAAATGTTTCTCAGTACTTTACTTCCTATGACCTTGTTGTAGCTTGCCCTGATAATTTTAAGACGAGAGTTATCCTAAATGAGGCATCTTTCAAGTTTTTAAAGCCTCTTGTAATGGGAGCAGTTTCTGATTTTGAGGGACATGTTTTTGCTATAATTCCTCCAAAGGGTCCTTGTTATAATTGTCTTTTTGACGATGCTCAGGATGATGACATTGAAAGAGGGATTTTAGCTCCAGTAGCAGGGGTAATAGGTTCAATTATGGCAATCGAAACAATTAAAATTTTGCTAAGTTTTGGCGAAATATTGCATGGGAAAATGCTTTTATATGATGCTTTAAAAGAGAATTTTAGGGAAGTAAAATTTCTGAGAAATCCTTCCTGTAAAATTTGTAAATAATGTTGAAGATTAGAAAAAAAATATATGAAGAAATGATAAACCACTGTATTAGTTCCTTACCCTATGAAGCCTGCGGTATTCTTGCTGGAAGAGAAGAGGTTACTCATATATATATGATAAGGAATATTGAATCCTCCCCTGTAAGCTATTTTATGGATCCCCTTGAACAGTTGAGAGCGATTAAGGATATGAGAGAGAGGAATATAGCGATGATTGCTATATATCATAGTCATCCCTGGGGAAATGCCTATCCATCTCAGAAGGATGTGGAACTTGCTATTTATGAGGTTTATTATGTGATTATAGCAATAGAGCCTAAAATAGATGTTAAAGCTTTTGTCATAAAAGATAATAAAATACAACAGACAACCTTAAAAATAGAATAGGATGATTACTAAAATAAAATATATTTTATTTTTCCTTTTTCTATTTTCATTAGGAGTTTTTGGTGCTTATGTTTACTGGCTTTTTTCTGACCTGCCAGATATTAAATCTCTTGAAGGATACAGACCATTTGAATCCTCCATAGTATACTCCTCCGATGGACAAGTTCTCACAGAATTTTTCTATGAAAGAAGGAAATTCGTGCCTCACTATGAAATTCCTGATGTCATTAAAAAAGCCTTTATTGCTGCAGAGGATATCAGATTTTACAAACATCCAGGAGTTGATATTCTCGGAATAATTAGAGCTCTTTACAAAGATATTAAAGCAGGAGAGATTGTAGAAGGAGGAAGTACAATAACTCAACAACTAGCAAAGATGTTATTTCTCAAGCCAGAAAAAAGTATAACAAGAAAAATAAAGGAGGCTATTCTCTCTATTCAGATTGAAAAAAAGTATACAAAAGACGAAATTTTAGGATTATATCTAAATCAAGCTTATTTCGGAAATAGAGCTTATGGTATAGCAGCAGCAGCAGAATCTTACTTTGGTAAGTCCTATCAAGAACTTAATATAGCTGAAATTGCTCTTCTTGCTGCCATGCCAAAGGCGCCTTCATCTTACAATCCCTTTAAGAAACCAGATATTGCCTTGAAGCGAAGAAACTTGGTGCTTCAGAAAATGTTTGAGGAAGGTTTTATTACAAAGGAGCAATACGATTCTGCATTAAATATTCCTCTTCCAGAACATCCCCACTGGAGAAGGTTTGAAGCTCCCTATTTTGTGGAGACATTAAGACAGGAGCTTGAAGCAAAATTCGGAGAAAGACTTTATAAAGACGGCTTAAGGATTTATTCAACCATTGATTACTCTCTTCAAAAGAAGGCAGAAGAAGCTGTAATAAAGGGTATTGAAGAGATACATAAAAGAGTTAAACCTCAGGTTCAGGCTGCGTTGATTGCCATAGAACTTAAAACAGGATTTGTAAAAGCTTTTGTTGGAGGAAATGATTTCTGGGAGACTCAGTACAATAGGGTATATTCAATGCGTCAACCAGGGAGTGCCTTCAAACCTTTTGTTTATGCTGTTGCTTTAATGGAAGGGTTTAGTCCAGATGATACAATTCTTGACTCACCTGTCAGCTTTCCAGGTGCAATAAAGGGAAAAATTTGGAGTCCGAGAAATTATAACAACGAGTATCATGGTGTTGTCTCTCTCCGTAAAGCTATAGCCTTATCTCTAAATGCAGCTACAGTAAGGCTTGCTTCACAGGTGGGTATTAAAAATGTTGTTGAATTTGCAGAACAATGTGGGCTAAAAACAAAAATTCATCCCTATCTATCAACGGCCCTTGGAGCATCAGATGTAAAACCCATAGAACTAACAACAGCCTATTCGGTTTTTGCAACAGGGAAGAGATTAAAGCCAATTTTCTATGAAAAGATTACAGATCATAAGGGAGTAGTGATTGATGAAAATAGGCCTGAAATGGAAACACTTCTAACAGAAGAAATAGTTGAGCCAATGAGAGAGCTTTTAAGAGAGGTTGTTTTTTCGGGAACTGCTCAGAAAGCAAAAGAACTTGGAAGAGATGTATGTGGGAAAACAGGCACTACCAATGATTTTTCAGATGCCTGGTTTGTAGGATTTGATGACAATCTCCTTGTGGGGGTATGGGTTGGAAGAGATAATCATAAACCAATCGGACCAAAGGAAGCTGGGGCAAGAGCTGCCTTGCCTATATGGATAGAGTTTATGAAAGGGGCAAAGCCTCTCTGATGAATGTTAAAATAAAAAATGGGTAAAATTATCACCGTAGTAAATCAAAAAGGTGGAGTAGGTAAAACAACAACTACTCTTAATCTCGGTGCATCTCTTACAATAGAGAAGAAAAAAATTCTTCTTGTTGACTCAGATCCTCAAGGTAATCTTACCACTGGATTAGGAATAGATAGAGGAAAGCTAAAAAAGAGTCTTTATGACCTTTATATTAATTCTTCCCTTCCTACGTCAGTATGGATTAAAACGGACATTGAGAATCTCAGGTTAATTCCCTCAACAATAGACCTTGTAGGGGTCGAGGTGGAGTTAATTCAAAGGGAAAAAAGGGAGTTTCTTCTTCGAAATATACTTTTACCAGTAGCAAAGGACTTTGATTATGTTTTAATAGATGCTCCTCCTTCACTGGGATTGCTTACTTTAAACTGTCTTGTATCAGCTCATTCTATAATAATTCCTGTTCAATGTGAATATTATGCTTTAGAGGGACTGGGATTGCTTATGAAGACAGTAGAACTTGTGAGAAATTTAAATCCTAACCTTCAAATAGAAGGTATTTTGCTTACTATGTTTGACATAAGAAATACTCTTTCACGGCAAGTTGCAGAGGAAGTGAGAAAATTTTTTGGTAAAAAAGTTTATAATACAGTTATTCCAAGAAATGTTACACTGGCTGAAGCTCCAAGTCATGGAAAGCCGGCTGTTTTTTATGATATAAGGTCAAAAGGTTCACAGTGTTACTTAAGTTTTGCAATGGAGTTTATGGCAAATGAAAAAAGCACTTGGTAAGGGACTAGAGGCATTAATACCAAAAGGAGAATCTACAGATAAAGGGCTCTCCCTATTAGAGGTAGAAACAGAGAGAATTCTTCCTGGTGTAGCTCAGCCGAGAATAGGTTTTGATGAAAATTCTTTAAAAGAACTCGCCCAATCAATTAAAGAAAAAGGAATTATTCAACCTATAGTACTGTCAAGAGTGGGTGATGGCACTTTTAGAATAATAGCTGGAGAAAGAAGATGGAGAGCCGCAAAAATAGCAGGACTTAATAAAATTCCTGCCATAATAAAGGATGTCTCCCCTTCAGAAGCTGTAGAGATTGCTCTTATTGAAAACATTCAAAGAGAAGATCTTGATGCTGTTGAGACAGCTAATGCTTTTGATAGGCTTATTAAAGAATTTAATCTAACTCAAGAAGAACTCTCTCAAAGAGTAGGAAAAGATAGGGCTACAATCTCAAATTATCTTAGAATTCTCAGACTACCTGAAGAAGTTCAGACTCATTTAAGAGGGGGTTCTTTAACACTAGGACATGCAAAGGCGATACTTTCAATAGAGGATATTCAAAAGCAGAAAGAATTATCTCAGATAGTAATCAAAAAATCCCTTTCAGTCAGACAGACAGAGGAACTTGTAAGGAGATTAGCAAAACCACAGATAAAAAAACAAGAAAAGAAAATTCCCGAGATAGAAGACCTTGAAGATAGACTTACCAGCGAATTGGGTGCAAAGGTAAAGATAAATCATAAAGGTAAAAGGGGAAAACTGGAAATATTTTACAACTCCCTTGATGAACTGGACGGCATAATAGAAAGATTGATTAAAGTTCGATAGTTTTTATCCATATCTTTGCCTCAAATAAATGAACTCATACATAATACAAAATAGATAAAAATGGATAAAGCTTTTATAATTTTTTTTATAACCTACATTATTATTGCTCTCGGACAACCCCCTTTATTCAGAATTGACAGAACAGGAGCAGCAATTATCGGTGCATCCTTTATGGTTGTCTTTAAAATTTTATCTGTTTATGATGCCTATGAAGCTATTGATTACAAAACTATTGTTATCCTCTTTGGAATGATGGTTTTAATCGCAAATATAAGATTGTCAGGATTTTTTTATATTATTGAGAATATTATTTTAAAAAAGATAAAGAATCCTTTTAGCTTGCTTTATACTATAATTTTCGTATCTGGAATTTTGTCTTCCTTTTTTATAAATGATACAGTTTGCTTGATTTTTACTCCCTTCATTCTTGAGTTGACAACAAGACTGAATCTTAACCCTAAGCCTTATTTATTAGCTCTTTGTATGTCTGCAAACATAGGTAGTGTGGCTACAATTACTGGCAATCCCCAAAATATTATAATTGGTGCTGCTTCTGGGATAGGTTATGGAAAATTTTTTATAAAATTATTTCCCGTTGCGATTTTAGGGCTACTTATTTGTTGTATTCTCATATCTTTTTATTATAGAAAAGAAATATTCAAGAAAATAGAGAATATTCCTCAAATTAAATATAGATATAACAAAGCTTTAGTTATTAAATCTTTTTTTGTAGCCCTTTTAACCTTGATATTATTTTTTGCTGGAATACCAATGGAAATAGTTTCAGTAGGAATTGCTTCCTTTCTTTTAATTACGAGAAGAATAAAACCTGAAAAAGTTTACAGTCTAATTGATTTTAGATTGTTAATACTTTTCATAGGATTATTTATTGTTATCAAGGGATTTGAAAAATCTGAAGTTTTTACCGAATTTGTTGATTATGCTTCCATGATAGTTAAAACGCCTGTTACTTTGATTTTATCATCTACAATCCTTTCCAATATTGTAAGCAATGTGCCAGCAGTATTGTTGTTTAAACCTCTGATAGGTAATATGAGCAATACTGAGTTTGCTTGGCTTTGCCTTGCAATGACTTCCACTTTAGCTGGTAATCTAACAATCGTTGGTTCTATCGCGAATATTATCGTTATTGAATCTGCTTCATCAAGGGTAAAAATTTCCTTTTGGGAATATCTTAGGCTTGGTATTCCTGTAACGGTAATTACTATTGCAGTCGGCTTCTTGGTACTTCGTTTTTTAGCTTAATCAAAGAGATTTTTTCTCAACTTTCTGAACACTTTTTAGTGAAAAGAATCATTTTCTGAATGGTTTCTTCAGATAAATCATGTTCCATTTTATGTACATCTCTAATTGCCGCCTCATGGCTGACATTTAATATTTCAGTAAGAAATTTATAGAGAATTTTCTTTTTGTTTTCAATTTCCCTCGCAACCTCAAGCCCCTTTTCAGTAAGGGTTATATAACCGTATTTTTGATAGTTTATGAGTCCCTTTTCAGCAAGGCTTTTTGCAGCAATTACAACGCTTGAAAGCTTGACATCCCTTTTTTTGCAATGTCCTTTATTCTTGCAATTGGAACAGTCTTGAGAATTTCAAAAATATCGTAAATATAATCCTAAATATTCTTAGTCATCTCTAATTTTGTTTCATTAGTCAAATTAAATTATAACAAAAATTTGTCCTTTGCATTACTTCATGATACCCCGCTACCAGAGCAACATTCTTTTTCTTATTTTATACTTTTTCAATATCAGCAAATAAGGTAAGTGGCGTTATTTTTAGCATTCTTTAGAAATTAAAAGTTAACCTAACACCAAATATGTTTCCTGCTATACTGTTTTGGAAATCCCTCGTAGTATCACGAAGATACTGATAGTCCAGGGTAATGTATGTGCAAAATGTTCTATGACTGTATAGTTTAAACTTTATATATACCTCAAATACCTGACTATGCCTGAGTTCCTCATTTTTTGATGGACTCTTAAGATAAGCATATACAAATGCTGCCTCATCATCTTGCGCGTGCAAAGTTAACAATTTTGTACCTTAATGAATGAGCTACCTTGTCAGTAAAGAGAACAATTGCATCAACCTTACCAATCTTTTTCCCTATGCCTTTTGCGGGCTTTGTAAAAACCTTCAAACTTATTCCTCTTTGACTTGCCTCATTTAAATAGTGCCTTTCAAGCCTGTCCATTCCTCCAAGCAATATAATACTCATAAATACCTCCATATTTGAAAACTTTAATGAAGTTTTAATTATCTAATTTTATTTAAATAAAAAATTTTATCAAGAAAAAAAATTATTTATTAGATTTTTAAAACTTTGAAAAAATTTAATAGCGGTTGTTAAAAAATTTTGCCGGGATTCATGATTTCTTTTGGATCAAAAACTCTTTTTATTGCTTGCATTAATTCTATGTTTTTTCTTGAAAGTTGTATTTCAATGTAAGGTTTTTTTGTTATTCCTATCCCATGCTCACCTGATATGGCACCGCCGAGAGAAACAGTCAGTTCAAAAATTTTTTTAACAAGTTCAAACCCTTTTTTTCTGCTCCCTTCATCATTTTTATTGACGAGGATGTTGACATGGATATTTCCATCTCCAGCATGTCCAAAAGAAACTATGGGAATTCTATGTTGCTCTGAAAGCTCTTTTAGGCTGACAAGAGTTTTTGCCAGATTATCTATTGGAATTGCGATATCGATATTGATTTTTTCTTTATCTTTCATTTTGAGAAGGCAGGGAGAAATGCTTCTTCTTGCTTTCCAAAGATTTTCTCTTGAATAATAGTCTGTGGCTACTTGAACTTCTCCCCTAAATTTTCTTACAGTTTCAACAATCATTTCTGCTTGTCTCTTTATTGAGGTAGTTTCTCCGTCGAGCTCGAGTAATAGCATTGCCTCTAAATCCCTTGATAGTCCTATTTCCCTATTAGTTTCAATAATGTCGATACATGAGCTATCGAGAAATTCTAAGGTTCTTGGAATTATACCAAGGCTAATAATTTTTGGAATGCACTCTCCAGAATTTTGAAGATCTGGAAAACTAATAAGCAAGGTGATAATCTCTTCCGGTTCAGGCAAGACCCGGAGTGTTATTTTAGAGATTATTCCGAGAGTTCCTTCTGCTCCAATTAGGAGTTCCTTTAATTCATAACCAACAACTCTTTTAACTGTCTTTCCGCCTAAGGTTACTATGCTACCATTAGGTAAGACTACTTCAAGCTCCATTACATAGTTTCTTGTAACTCCGTATTTGATAGCCCTTGGACCACCAGCATTTGTGGACACATTACCACCAATTGAACAGTAATCCATTGATGCAGGGTCAGGTGGATAAAAAAGTTCATAAATCTGAACTTCTTTTTGAAGGTCTCCATTAATAACCCCTGGTTCTACTGTAGTGGTAAAATTTTTTGAGTTTATCTCCTTTACTTCTCTCATTCTTTCAAGGCTGATTACAATGCTTTTGGGGAATACTGGCACAGCACCACCGGCCATTCCTGTACCTAAACCTCTCGGGACTATTTTTAAACCTCTGTTCGCAGCCCATTTGACAACTTTTGAAATTTCCTCAGAGCTTTTAGGCCAAGCAACCAATTCGGGTATATTTCCCTGAGCATAGGAGGAGTCGTAACTATAACATAGAAGGTCTTCCTTTATGTCAGATATATCAATTCCCTTAATAAAATTTAGATCTTTCATGCATAATCCTCTGCTTCTTTTAATTCTAAGGAAATAACTGTTGAAACCCCTTCCTCCTGCATGGTAACTCCATAAATATAGTTTGCCGCTTCCATCATTATTTTATTATGGGTGATTATCAGGAATTGTGTTCTATCACTTAGGTTTTTTATCAAATTTCTAAACCTTAATGTATTTGGATCATCTAAAGGCGCATCCACCTCATCAAGTATGCATACAGGAGATGGTCGAATTGAAAGGCAAGCAAACATAAAAGCTATGGCAGTCAAGGTTTTTTCTCCGCCAGAAAGGAGATTTAAACTACTCATCTTTTTCCCGGGAAGTTGAACATTAATTTCTAATTCTGATTCAAGAATATTACCTTCATCGGTAAGAACTATTTCCGCCTTACCTCCACCAAAGAGTTCCTGAAAGAGGAAATTAAATTTTTCTTTAAGTATTTCCGATGTTTCTCTTAGTTTTTTTCTTGTGAGAGTATTAATTTTTTTGATAGCTTCTTCGAGTTCTTCAATAGAAGTTTTGATATCCCTTTGCTGATTTAACATAAAATCATATCTTTCTTTAACCTCTTCGTACTCCCTTAAAAATTCTATATCCACATATCCTATATCCTTTAGTTGAGCTTTTAATTGTGATATTTTCCCTTTAGCTAAATCGTAATTTTCTATAGGTTCTATTTGGTCTTTTAGGATATCTTTCCCATAAAGATTGTATATTTCATTCCATAGATTTTCAAGCTTAATTTTTAATTCACTTTCTTTAGCTTTTTTATCGCCGATTAGGACTGTAATATTTTGTAATTCCTCATTTATCTGATAATATTCTCTCTCAAGTTTATCAATAATTATCCTTACCTCTTGTAAATTTTTGAAAAGCTTTTCCACTTCATTTTTTAAATTTTCAATTTCCTTATTAGTAATCTCTAATTTATTGAGTTTCTCTGTGTATTCAATCCTAATTTGATTTATTTTTCTTAGACTTTCTTCTATCTCCACTTCATTTCTATTTTTTTTGGACAAAAGTCTTTTCATATTCTCATTTAGTCTGTCTCTCTCTCCATTTTTGCTATTTAGTCTTTCTTTAAGAGTAGATAATTCTATTTTTTTAGTTGAAAGAGATTCCTTTTTATCCTCATTTTCCTTGAAAGCATTGGCTTGCTCCTGCTTCAATTCTTCTATTTTTGCTTCTGTTTCCTCTATTTGAAAAGATAAATGTTCGATTTCTATTTTAAGGTTTTCAATTGTTTTTTTAGTTTCCTCTATCTCTTGCTGCAAAGCTTTTTCTTCCCTTTCCATAAATTTAAGTCTTTGCCTCATCGCCTCCATCTCTTTAAGCATGCTTTTGTGATTTTCTTCTGAGCGAAATAAATCATTGTTTAAGTTGTTAATTAGTATTTTTTTCTTTTCAGTGATATCTCTTAATTTTTCTATTTCTCTTTTGCTTTGAGAGAGCTCTTTTTCAAAAGTTTCAATTTCCTTATTAATTTGCTCTCTCTCATTTTTTAACTCCTCTAAAGTCCTTTTCTTTTTTAATAGTTCACCACTTTTCCCTATTTTAATAAAGCCATCTGGATAAAGAACCTCCCCTTTTTTTGTTATAAAAATAGAATTGGGAAATTTTCTTTTTTGTTCTAAAGCCTCTTTTAAGTCTTCTACAATAAAGGCATTTTCGAAAATGTCAAAATTTAATGATTCTTTTATTTTTATAAATTCTTTAATGCCTTTCAGTTCACAGGAGACTGTTTTTGTATGGATATCCTTTGGTAGATTTTTTAGAAAGAAAAATTTTCTTCTATCGGATAATTTTATTTGGTTAATATCCTCTATTACTGATGCCTTTAGCTTTTCTTCGAAATATGTCTCAATCAAAGTTTCACCTTCCGGGGATACATCAATGCATTCAAAGAAAAGTTTATCTTCTCTGTCTTCACTCCAAATTTCTGATGCTAAAGCTTCAATTTTACCATTAATCACTGCTTCTTGTTTCTTTTTTTCTATTATTTTTTTGTTTTTATCATCAACCATATTTTCTAAAAGAAATATTTTGTTGTTCACTTCTCTTAACTCAGAATTTTCATTTTGCAAAGAATTTCGGAGATTTTTTATTGTTAATTCTTTGTCTAAGCACTCTCTGTCCATATTCTCTATCTTTTGAATTATCTCCTCCTTTTTGAACAGGAGAGCATTTATTTTGTTCTGATTGTTCTCTAAGGTTTTTTTAGAGGATTTATAGAAATTTTTCTTGTTTGCCAATTCTGTTGTAAGATTAAATAAATATTTTCTCTCCTTTTCAATATCTTTTTCTATTTCTCCAGTCTTTCTTTGGAATTCTAAGAGATTTTCTTCATAGATAATTATCTCATTTTGAATCTCTTTTAATTTTTTCTCTATATCCTGAACGATACTTTCATTTTCTTTTAGCTCTCTCTGCAATCTTTCTATTTCATTGGAAAGGAAAGAATTTTCCTCACGCAACTTTTCTATTCCCTCTGATTTATTTTTTTCTTCCTGAGAGAGCAAGGCTAATTCCTTTTCTATCTTTGCCTTTTCATATTCTTTCTGTTTATTTTCCATTTCTTTTCCCTGGATATTGTTCTCAATGGCATTAATTTTTATTTTTTGTTCTTCCATTTTAATAGTAAGTGTTGTATTTTCTTTCTTTAAGGCTTGTTGCTTGTTTTCGAGACTTTGTAATTCTTCCTTTAATTTTTTCAGTTCATTGAGAAGCCATAGGCTTTCAGCCTTGGAGACCTTTAATTCCAACTCTGTCATTTCATTGAGAATTTTTTTATACTTTTCAGCCCGTTTTGCCTGTCTTTCAAGTAGAGAGTATTGCTTTTTAAGTTCTCCAAGAATGTCTTCTATTCTCTGTAGATTATCTTTTGCTGATTCCAGTTTTACTTCAGACTCTGCTTTCTTCATTTTATAAAGAGAAATACCTGCACACTCTTCAAGGAGAGATTTTCTATGGGAAGGCTTTGAAAGAACTTCATTTATTTTTAATTGGTCAATAATTGAGTAGGTTCTTACATCAACACCTTCTGAAAGAAATATTTCTTTTATATCCTTTAATCTTGACTGTTTTCCGTTGATGATGAAATAGGATTCTCCTGTTCTATAAAACCTTCTTTTTATCTCTATTTCGCGACTTTGTGGGGTATTGCCATTTTGAGATTCTTCCTCTATATGAAGAAGCATGGAAACCTCGGCAAGAACCTTTTCTTTTTTTGAAGCAGAACCTTGGAAGATAACCTCTTCCATTTTTTCGCCTCTCAGAATTCGGGGGTTGTGTTCCCCAAGAATCCATCTAAAGGCATCTACAATATTACTCTTTCCAGCTCCATTAGGCCCTACAAAGCAAGTTATTCCTTCGTTAATTTCTATCTTTGTTTTATCAGGAAAAGATTTAAAACCATTAAGTTCAATCCATTTAATCCGCATTAAAATATTTTAGCCTATTTTTAATTTAAAAGCTTTAATGTGAGCATAAATTTTTTTTATTTGACCAAAAAGGTATAACTATTTTACTGTTGATAGACACAAAATTTTATGGTATAATTTCAAAAAATCTTAAAAGCAGGAGGAAATTATGACGAAGAAGTATGACACACCTTTATTGGATGAGCTTGAAA
>CAZYLC010000013.1:29792-34708 GCA_964648755.1 uncultured Thermodesulfovibrio sp. | reverse complement strand
AACATGCTTGCCAACATATGTGCAATAGACAGAGCAACATTACCTCCACTTATGGATTACTGGGTACCCGGAGTTAGAGTCTCTGGAATTACCGAGCTTGTAGCTAATGCAATGATAATGAAGGGAGAAAAGGAAAGAACAATGAACTTAAGGATGGAGCCACTGCCAGGAAAGGAGGAAGAGTAAAATGTATGATGGATGGAAAATAATTCTTGGCTTATTAATTTTAGTAATAATAGTGACTCTGCCTTTTACAATGAGTATTGGAAAAACTTATGTTCAGCCTAAACCAAGTATTGAAACTCCTGAAATCCAAAAAATGGAAAAGAAACAGTGTATTGAATCAAAACAGTATATGCGTGAAGCTCACATCAAGCTTCTCTATTCTTGGAAAGATTATGCTACAAGGGAAGGCAAAAGAATCTATGTAGCTTCAGATGGAAAGCAATACAATATAAGCCTTCAAAATACCTGCATGAAATGTCATTCCAACAAAGAAAAATTCTGTGACGAATGCCACAACTATGTGAGTGTAAAACCCTATTGCTGGGATTGCCATATTGAGCCTAAGGTGGGAGGGTTAAAATGATTACGAGAAGAGACTTTCTAAAAATTTCAGCCTTTGCATCTCTAATAGGTCTTGGTGGAGCCTTTAGCATTGACGCGCTTGAGAAGAAACAGGGTAAAGAGGTTCTTAAGGATATAAATGCTCTAAAAGGCAAAAGATGGGCAATGGCAATTGATACAAGACAATTTAAGACTCAAGAAGACTTCGATAAAGTTATCAAAGCCTGTCATAAGCCCCACAATGTTCCAGAAATAATAAATCCTCTTCACGAGGTAAAATGGATATGGACAGAAGATTATGAACATTCCTTCCCGGGAACTGCTGAGCAGTACATTTCAAAAGAAGTAAAGGAAAGAAAATTCCTATTACTATGCAACCACTGTGATAATGCTCCATGTACAAGAGTATGTCCTGTTAAAGCTACATTCAAGAGAGAAGATGGTATAACAATGCAGGATATGCATCGTTGCATCGGATGTAAGTTCTGCATGGCTGGATGTCCCTATGGAGCAAGAAACTATAACTTCCTTCCACCGAGAGACTATATTAAGGAATTCAATTCTGAATATCCTACAAGAACTCTTGGAGTAGTGGAAAAATGCACATTCTGTAATGAACGTATTGATAGAGGACTTCTTCCATACTGCGTTGAAGCATCAGAAGGGAAAATTATCTTCGGTGATCTCTATGACCCTAATTCAGAAATAAGAAAAGTGCTTTCTGAAAACATAGTTATTCGAAGAAAAGTGGAACTTGGTACACAACCTATGGTTTTCTACATAATTTAAGGGGAGGTAAGAAATGCTTGATTTAGCTTTAAAAGGCAGACCAAGATACTGGATTTGGGTATCTTTTTTAATAACCATGATACTCATTGGATTTATATGCTGGATGAGAGAACATCACGTGGGTGCTGCATTTACCACCGGACTTAGTAGAGATGTTTCCTGGGGATTCCATGTTGGCCAGTTAACCTTCTTTGTCGGTGTTGCTGCATCCGCTGTGTTGGTTGTTCTTCCCTACTATTTCCACAACTATAAAACCTTTGGAAGAATAGCTGTCATAGGAGAATTCTTAGCTGTAGGTTGCGTGCTCATAGCCATGCTATCGGTCTTCGTTATTATGGGGCAGCCGTCACGAGTATGGAATGTTATACTCCATCCAACTCCCCATTCCATAATCTTTTGGGATATGTTGGTTCTTATAACATACCTATCCCTCAACCTTCTCTGTGGATGGACAATTCTTCATGCAGAGAAAAAGAGCTCACCACCACCAAAGTGGATTAAACCATTTATCTACTGGGCAATACTTTGGGCACCCTCTATCCATACAGTAACAGCCTTCTTGTATGCAGGCTTACCAGGAAGACCTCACTGGATGACAGCCCTTCAGGCAGCTCACTTTCTTGCAACAGCTTTTGCAGCAGGTCCTTCATTACTCATAATTCTTAGCATGATAATTAGAAAAGTCTCCAAGTTTGATCCTGGGCAGCAGGCAATCAACAAGCTTGCAGAAATAGCAACATATGCATTAATAATTCACCTATTCTTCATAGGACTTGAATTCTTTACAGCCTTCTATAGCCAGATACCAGACCATATGGTAGCCTTGAAATATCTTTATGGAGGATACGAAGGACATACAGGGATGGTCACATGGATGGCTATCTCAACTCTTTTAGCCTTCACTGGTCTGCTAATATTTATATTCCCTCCTCTCAGGAAGTGGAATGTAACAAAGCTTATAGGTGCTATCTGCATATTCTTCTCCATATGGATGGATAAAGGATTTGCCTTTGTAGTAAGCGGATTCATTCCAAATCCCTTTGATAAAATAACAGAAGCTTGGATTGCTCTAAATGAGTTTCTTGTAGCTGCTGGAGTGTGGTCTGTTGGAGCACTTGTAATAACTGTACTCTATAAGATTGCAATTACCGTAAAGGAAAAATCAGTTTTTGACAAATATGGACAGAAACAAGTAGTAGATTAAAATAGTTATAATTTTTTTATTTTTAAAGGCGGGGATTGATCCCCGCCTTTTTTATTCAAAGGAACTAAAAAGGGAACGTTTTTCCTTCAAAGAAGCTTTTATAAATTCTCTGAATAAGGGGTGAGGTTTAAAGGGTTTTGATTTAAATTCAGGGTGAAATTGACAGCCTAAAAACCATGGATGTTCCCTAAATTCTACTATCTCTACAAGTTGACCATCAGGAGAAGTACCGCTAAAAACTACCCCCTTTTCTTCAAGAATAGGTATGTATTTATTATTGAATTCGTATCTGTGTCTGTGTCTTTCATATATCTTTTGTTTTATAGGCTTCAAAGGCTTTTGTACCTTCTTTGATTGTACATGGATAGGCACCCAGTCTCATGGTGCCACCCTTTTGAGATTCTAATGAACGAATTTCGTATTTGCCTGTTCTTGGGTTATACCACCTTTCCATGAGATAAATAACGGAATTTTCTGTGTCGGGATCGAATTCGGTTGAGTTAGCTTTTAATTTTGCAAGATTTCTGCTTAATTCTATGACAGCACACTGCATTCCAAGACATATCCCAAAAAAAGGTATTTTATTTTCTCTTGCATACCTGATTGCTTCAATTTTCCCCTCTATCCCTCTAATACCAAAACCTCCCGGGATTAAAATACCATGGGCATCGCTGAGATGTATCTTTGCTCCATCTCTTTCTATGTCCTCTGAATTTATCCATAGGATATTTACTTTTGCATCATTTGCTATACCACCATGAATTAAAGCCTCTGTAAGACTTTTATAGGAATCTCTTAATCCCACATATTTACCTACTACAGCAATATTAACCTCTGTTTTAGGGTTTTTAATCTTATTTACAACCTCTTCCCAAGGTGTTAAATCCTCCAATCTATGAGGCAAGAACAGTTTCTTTTCAATGAGCAAATCAAGCCCTTCATTTTTAAAGTTAAGGGGAACCTCATAAACAGTCTCTACATCATGTGCTGAAATTACAGAGTCAAAGTCAAGATTACAGTGTAAGGCTATTTTTTTCTTTAGTCCATTGGGAATAGGTCTGTCTGCCCTGCATAACAAAATATCAGGCTGAATTCCTATTGCTCTGAGACTATTCACACTATGCTGAGTTGGTTTTGTTTTAAGTTCTCCTGCACTTTTTATATAGGGGACAAGAGTTAGATGAACATAGAGAACATTTTGCCTTCCCACATCATATCTGAATTGTCTTATTCCCTCAAGAAAAGGTAACCCTTCAATATCTCCTACTGTGCCTCCTACTTCAACAATTACCACATCATATTCATTATTTCCTGCAGCAGACTTAATTGCTTCCTTTATTTCATCAGTAACATGAGGAACCACTTGAACAGTATGTCCAAGATAATCACCTCTTCTCTCTTTAGAAATAACATTAAAGTATATTTTGCCAGATGTATAATTATTTACATGTGAAGTAATAACATGGGTAAATCTTTCATAATGTCCCAAGTCTAAATCTGTTTCGCAACCATCATCAGTTACATAAACCTCTCCATGTTCAAAGGGACTCAATGTTCCTGGATCAACATTTATATAGGGGTCAAGTTTCTGGATTGTTACCTTAAATCCCTTAGATTCAAGTAAAGCACCAATTGCAGCAGCTGCTATACCCTTTCCTAAGGCTGATACTACCCCGCCTGTTATGAAGATATATTTAGGCATTTTTCAGCCACCTCCAAATCATCTGGCGTATCTATTCCAAAGGAATCAAATTCCGTTATACCTACTTTAATTTTTATACCGTTTTCAAGAGCTCTTAATTGCTCTAAAGCTTCTATTTTTTCAAGTCTTGATTGGGGAAGGTTAACAAAATTTTTGAGAATTTTTAATGTAAAACCATAAATTCCAATATGTTTATACATAAAATTATTATGAGAAAAACCCTCTATGAACTTTTCTCTATCAAAGGGAATAGGACTACGTGAAAAATAAAGAGCATATCCCTTTTTATCAAATACTACCTTTACAATGTTAGGATTAAGAAAATCTTCTTTTTTTTCAATCTGCTTTGCAAGAGTACCTATTAAGTTATCTTCACTTTTCATCAAATTTATTAATTGATCAATCATTTCACCCTTAATGAGAGGTTCATCTCCTTGTAGATTTATTATAATTGAGCTTTCTTGTAAATTATATCCTTCCTTTGATAATTTATCAACTGCTTCAGCAATTCTATCTGTTCCTGAAGGATGTTCAGGGGA
Source organism: uncultured Thermodesulfovibrio sp. (assembly GCA_964648755.1). Lineage (GTDB taxonomy): Bacteria > Nitrospirota > Thermodesulfovibrionia > Thermodesulfovibrionales > Thermodesulfovibrionaceae > Thermodesulfovibrio. The sequence goes on along the minus strand of CAZYLC010000013.1, from coordinate 29,907 downwards.
TGTCATTATAGCTTTTCCACCAAAGGATTCTACAGTATGTAAAATTCTATTGTCATCAGTAGCTATGAAAACATCGTCTATCAATTTAGAGGATTTTGCTCTTTCATAAACATGT
>CAZYLC010000013.1:26582-29782 GCA_964648755.1 uncultured Thermodesulfovibrio sp. | reverse complement strand
GAATTATTGGTTTATTTTTGAGGATAGCAAGAGGTTTTCCAGGAAATCTTGTAGAACCATATCTTGCAGGAATCAGACAGATAGTAACCATAACATTATCAATTATGATAACATAAATATCTGATGCTTTTACCAGATTTTATAAATGAAGCCCCAAAGTATATTTTTAATACCATAAAAAAATATTTCCTTTGCCTTTTATCATCAATTTTATTAATACTAAGCTTTGCTCCTTTTGATTTTTTTTTACTCCCTTGGATAAGTTTCTTACCATTTTTTTTCTTCCTCTATAATTCAAAAGATTATAAAACTGTCATAAAAGGTGGATTTATATTTGGTTTTATATATTTTTTAGGTAATATTTACTGGATTTATCATTCTCTTTATTTTTATGGTTCTGTCCCGCTACTTTTTAGTTATACAGTTGTCATTCTTTTGGCAATTTATCTTGCTCTTTATCCTGTCACTTTTGCAATTCTTTATAAGAATTTACTTAAAAATAATCTTCCAACCTCTCTTTATGCCCCTTTTCTCTGGGTTTCTCTTGAAGTTTTAAGGACTTATCTTTTAACAGGTTTTCCCTGGGCATTGATAGGATATAGTCAATATAAACTTATTTTAATATCTCAAGTTGCTGATATAACAGGAATTTACGGAGTTTCTTATTTAGTTATACTTTTTAACTGTTTTCTTTTTGATAATTTAATTTTTAGAAGACATAAACTTATTTATCCTCTTTTACCTTACTACACAATAATTTTTAGCACCCTTTTAGTTTTACTAATTTTTACTCTTTCAATTCTCTATGGATTTAAAAAATTAAATGAAAATGAAATTAATGATACTGTAAAAGTTGCTATAATTCAAGGGAGTATACCTCAAAATGAGAAATGGGACTATAAAAAAGTTGAAGAAATTTTAAATATTTATAAAAACCTCACTTTACAAAGTAAACAATACAATCCGAATCTTGTAGTTTGGCCAGAGACTGCTTTACCTTTTGTTTTTGAAAAAAATAAACATTTTTCATCAGAACTTATAAATTTTGTTCAGGAAGAAAGTATATATCTTCTTTTTGGAAGTATAATGGAAAGACAAAAGGATAAGTATACTAATAGTGCCCTACTAATTGATCCAAATGGAGTTACCGCCTATTATTATGATAAAATACATTTAGTACCCTTTGGTGAATACGTACCTTTACGGAAAATTCTATTTTTCATTGATAAACTGACAGTTGGAATCGGAGATTACCAGCCAGGTGAAGGTTATAATATGGCAATTACTCCTTTTGGAAAATTTGCTACTTTAATATGCTATGAAAGTATTTTCCCTGGACAGGTAAGGAAGTTTTATCAAAAGGGTGGTAATTTTATTGTAAATATTACTAATGATGGATGGTTTGGAAATACATCAGGACCTTATCAGCATTTTTCAATGGCTGTATTCAGAGCAATAGAAAATAGAAAACCCTTAGTAAGAGCTGCTAATTCAGGTATTTCAGGTTTTATAGATAGTAAAGGCAGAATTATAAATAAAACAAAATTGTTTGAGAGGACTTACTTAGTAGAAAATATAAGAATTAATGATAAGATTAGTTTTTATACTAAATATGGTGACATATTTGCATATATATGCATTGTGATTTCATTAATTTTTATAATAGGAAATATAAATATTGGAGGTAAAAGATGGTTACATCTGAGGATTTAAAGGTAAATTTAAAGGATTTAAGAGAAAAAATATTCTCCCTAAGAGGTTGTCTTTGAAATAGATAATCTAAAAGATAGATTACGTGTTTTAGAAGAAGAACTACAAAAAGAAGAGATATGGCAAGATTTAGAAAAAATAAAGGAGATACAAAAGGAAAAAAATAAAATTTTAGAAATTATAGAACCTATTGAAGAAATCACAAATCATTTTTTATATCTTGAACAAGCTTTTGAACTTGCAGAATCAGAAGAGGAAGGGTATCTTCTTTTAAAGGATTTAGAGACAGATTTAGATAAAATAAAAAATCAATTTGAGAAGCTCGAACTTAAACTTCTTCTAAATGGTGAGCATGATAAAAATAATGCCATAGTTTCAATTCATCCAGGAGCAGGTGGCACAGAGAGTCAAGATTGGGCAGAAATTCTTATGCGTATGTATCTTAGATGGGCAGAAAAGAAAGGTTATAAAGTTCAGATTATTGATTTACAATCAGGAGAAGAAGCTGGGATTAAAGATGTTACTTTTACTGTTGAAGGTCTTTATGCTTATGGATATCTTAAATCTGAAGCAGGAGTTCATAGACTTGTGAGAGTTTCACCCTTTGATGCTAATAAAAGAAGACATACTTCCTTTGCTGCTGTTCATATATGTCCTGAAATAGAAGATAATATTCAAATTGATATTAAAGAAGAAGATATAAGAGTAGATACTTTTAGAGCATCAGGAGCAGGCGGACAGCATGTTAATAAAGTTTCATCAGCTGTAAGAATTGTTCACATTCCTACAGGAATAGTAGTTAGCTGCCAGACAGAGAGGTCTCAACATAGGAATAGAGAACTTGCAATGAAAATACTGAAGTCTAAACTTTATGCCTTAATGGAAAAAGAAAAAGAAGAAAAGATGAAAGCTTTAGCAGGAAATAAAAAGAATATTGCCTGGGGGAGTCAGATTAGGTCTTATATTTTACATCCTTATAGATTGATTAAAGATCATCGTATAGAAATAGAAGTTTTTAATGTAGAACAAGTTTTAGATGGAGATATAGATATTTTTATTGAATCTTATCTAAAAAAATACAATACTTTGTCTTAGTTTTTTAATATTTATTAGAAGTATTGTTTGTGCTGTATTTTTTGTTAAATTATCAAAATTTGTTTTTTTTATAAGGAGTTAGACTGTTAATTTTTTGAGTTACTTATTTACAGATTTTACAATTAAAGTAACTTTTAATTTTTTAATGTAAAAATTTTCTTAGTTATTTACAACTTTTTAACAGTTTATTGCTCAGTTTGTTAGTTATGGTTTATAATGAGATGGTTAAGTTTAATGTATTTATTGTAATCTTATTGAAAAATATAGATTTTTTGATTTAACAAGATTTTAACAGATAAGTTTTTAACAAATGTTTAAAAGTTGTTGAAAAAATGGAAGAATTAAATAAAATGTGGCAAAAAGTTTTAGAAATAATACAGCAAAAAGTGGGAGAG
>CAZYLC010000013.1:23865-26572 GCA_964648755.1 uncultured Thermodesulfovibrio sp. | reverse complement strand
TACTTTTAATTTATGGTTTGCTCCTATTAAGCTTATAAACATAAAGGAGTCTGAAGTTTTTATTGAAATTCCAAATAGATTTTTTAAAGACTGGATAGAAGACAATTTCCCCTCCCTTATAAGAGATACCTTTCAAGAAATAATTGGTACTCAATATGATGTGAAATATGTTATAATTGGGAAAGAGCCGGAGCAGTTTTTTCTTGAAGATAAAAGAAAAATTGTAAAAAGGGGTAATCTGAACCCTAAATATACTTTTGATACCTTTGTGGTTGGACCATCAAACCAGTTTGCCCATGCAGCAGCTTTCAGAGTTGCGGAAAATCCTGGTTTTGCCTACAATCCTCTTTTTATTTATGGAGGCGTTGGTTTAGGTAAAACTCACCTTATAAATGCTATAGGTAATTTTATTTTGGATAAAAACCCTGAGTTGAATGTTTGCTATATTTCTTCAGAACAGTTCACTGGAGAATTTGTCTCTGCCATAAGACATGAAAAAATGCCTGAATTTAGAGCAAAATACCGAAATGTTGATGTTTTCTTAGTAGATGATATTCAATTCATAGCAGGTAAAGACTCGACCCAAGAGGAATTTTTTCATACTTTTAATGACCTTTATACAAAACAAAAGCAGATAGTAGTATCGAGCGATAGACCTCCAATGGAAATTTCCGATATAACTGACAGGCTTCGTTCAAGATTTGGAATGGGATTAATAGCAGATATCCAGCCACCTGAAATAGAGACAAGATTAGCAATTTTATATAAAAAGGCAGAAAGAGAGGGAATAATTCTACCCGAAGATGTGGCTTATTTTATAGCTTCTCGAGTAAAGTCAAATGTAAGAGAGTTAGAGGGCTCTCTAATTAAGCTTTGTGCCTATGTTTCCCTGACGAAAACTCCCATAAATCTCGAAGTTGCCCAGCATGTTTTAAAAGATTTACTTCCCGATGAAAATAAGCCTATTACAATAGATATTGTTCAGAAAATAGTATCTGAAACTTTAGGAATTAAGGTCCAAGACATTAGATCAAAAAAACGTACTAAAGAGATTTCAAATGCGAGAAAAATTGCCATGTATATTACTAAAAAACTTACAAATCTTTCACTTACAGAAATAGGAAATGCCTTTGGAGGTAAAGATCATGCAACAGTAATTTATGCATGTAAACAAATTGATAAAGAAAAAGATAAGGATGAAAATTTAATTAGACTGATAGATAGTATCATAAGAAAATTACAGGTTAATAAATAAAATTTTAAGGAGGCAAAGATGCATATAAGACTGAAGAAAGAAATAATACAGCAAAAACTCTCAAAAATTCAAAATATTGTTGAAAAAAAAGGAATTATGCCCGTATTAAATCATTTCTTATTGGAAACCGATACGGATAGAGGATATATATTGGCTACAGACTTAGAAACTGCCGTAAAACAGCCTTTGGAAATGGAGGTTTTAAGTTCAGGTAAGGCCTGCATAAATGCAAGAAAATTTTATGAGATTGTAAAAGAATTAGAGGAGGAAATAGAGATTCAATTATTGGATAACTGGATATTGATAAAAAGTGGAAGAACTAACTATAAATTAGCTACCTTGAATCCCGATGAATTTCCCGTATGGCCTAAGATTGGTGATTCAACAAGGTTAAATTTATCAAGAGATTTTTTATTAACTGCTATAGAGAAAACTATTTATGCAGCTGGAGAGGCAGATGCAAGATATGTTCTAAATGGTCTACTTTTTCATATAAAAGATGGCAATGATTTTAGGGTAGTAGGTACAGATGGGCATAGATTAGCTGTATTCAAGGCAAAATTAGATGGAATAGAAGCACTCGAAGAAAAGAAGGTAATTTTATCTAAAAAATCATTGAATGAATTGAAAAAATTTCTGGTCGATACAGAATCTGTTATTTTTAACATTGGTAAAACACATGTAATGTTTGAAATAGACGGAATAGTTTTTCTTACAAGAATGATAGAAGGGAATTATCCTGATTATGAAGTTGTGATTCCTAAGCATAATGATAAAGTAGCTATTTTTGACAAAAAATTAATGATTTCCTCTCTCAGAAGAGTTTCAGTTTTAAGTAGAGAGAATCAAAATGCGGTAAAAATGGATTTCTCTGAAGATTTAATAATTTTATCAGCATCTGACCCTGAGCTTGGTGAAGCAAAGGATGAGCTGACAATTGATTATCAATCTTCCCCAATTCAGATAGGCTTTAATGCTAAGTATTTGATGGAGGCCTTCAGTGAAATAAGTTCTGATAGAGGGAAAATAACTATGAGTGAACCAGATAGGGCAGTTTATATTACTGATGCTGATGGCTCAGAACAATTCAAATATGAGTGCATTGTAATGCCTCTAAGATTATAGTCTTTAATTAAAAAAAGGTGAAAAATGGTGAACAAAGAGCATACCTATAAGGCAGAAGACATAAAAATTTTAAAAGGGCTTGAAGGAGTAAGAAAACGTCCTGCTATGTATATTGGTTCTACAGGCATTGAAGGGCTTCATCATCTTGTATATGAGGTTATTGATAACAGCGTTGATGAGGCATTGGCAGGCTTTTGTGACAGAATAGAGGTTAAGTTAAATAAAGATGGTAGTTGCACTGTAATTGATAATGGAAGAGGTATTCCCACAGGGAAGCATCCTGAAGACCCTGAAGGTAGAACAGCCCTTGAGATAGTTTTAACAGAA
>CAZYLC010000013.1:0-23848 GCA_964648755.1 uncultured Thermodesulfovibrio sp. | reverse complement strand
TGCATGCAGGCGGAAAGTTTGAATCAAAAGCCTATAAGGTGTCTGGAGGACTTCACGGAGTTGGTGTAAGTGTCGTAAATGCCCTTTCTGAATGGATGGAAGTGGAGGTTAAACGAAACGGTAAAATTGTAAGACAAAGGTATTCAAGAGGGATTCCAGTTACCCCTGTAGAAGAAATAGGTAAGACAGAGGAAAGAGGAACCAAAATAACCTTTAAACCCGACCCTGAAATATTTGAAGTTATAGAATTTTCAAGGGAGGTTCTTTGTCATAGATTTAAAGAATTATCCTATCTCAATAAAGGATTAAAGATTAGACTAGTCGATGAGCGTGATGGCGCAGTTGAAGAGTTTATCGCAGAAGGAGGGATTGTTTCTTTTGTAGAGGATCTAAATAAAAATAAAAAAGTAATCAATCAAAAGCCAATTTATGTTACAGGACAGAAGGAAGGGGTAATAGTTGAAATAGCAATTCAGTATAATGAGAGTTATTCTGAAGAGATTCTCACCTTTGTCAACAATATAAATACAAGAGAAGGCGGTACACATCTTGTCGGCTTTAAATCAGCGCTCACAAGAACCATAAATAGTTACGCCATTGAAAAAGGACTGTTAAAAGAAGGAAAGGAGTCTCTTTCTGGTGATGACGTAAGAGAAGGTATAGTTGCTGTAATAAGTGTAAAAATTCCTGAACCTCAGTTTGAAGGACAAACGAAGATGAAGCTTGGAAACAGTGAGGTTAAAGGAATTGTAGAAACTATTTTAAATGAGGGATTAAGCCGTTGGCTTGAAGAAAATCCAAATTCTGCAAAGAGGATAGTGGAGAAAGCAAAAGATGCTGCCCGTGTTCGCGAAGCAGCGAAAAAAGCAAAGGAATTGACTCGCCGAAAAGGTATTCTTGAAGATACAACTTTGCCTGGGAAATTGGCTGATTGTACTGAAAAAGACCCTTCTCAGGCAGAGTTATTCATAGTTGAGGGAGATAGCGCGGGAGGGTCTGCGAAACAGGCACGAGACAGACGCTGTCAAGCTGTGCTGCCTTTGAGAGGTAAAATATTAAATGTGGAAAAAGCCCGGATAGATAAAATGCTTACTTCTGAAGAAATAAAAACCCTTATAACAGCAATTGGAGGAGGGATAGGAAAGGAAAACTTCGACCCTGAAGGAATTAGATATCATAAAGTGATTTTAATGACTGATGCAGATGTAGATGGAGCGCATATAAGAACCCTATTGCTCACCTTTTTTTATAGGCAGATGCTTCCTCTTATTGAAAAGGGATATCTCTATATTGCTCAACCCCCACTATATAGAATAAAAAGAGGAAAGTGGGAAAGATACATCCAGTCTGAGGAAGAATTTTATAAATTTTTAATGGACATAGCAGAAGAGGAAGTCTCAATTGAAGGTGAAATGGAAAAGAAGAAAGAATTTTTAAGACTAATTTTTGAATATGGAAGGCTCATGGAAACCTTTGAGAAAAAGGGATTTGCTCCATCTTATATAGAAAAATTGATATCATCAGACATTAATGAGGGAAGTCCGATTACATCTCTTAGAGATTTTAGTTTACTTAAAGATATTTCTGTAAACATTCAAGCACTTTTAAGTAAAAATATAGATGAAAAAGAGTATTCCGTAATGATAAAAAATGAGATTTTTAAAAATAGTTCCCTTTGGCAGATTTATACAAAGATAATGGATACTATAAAGAAAGGGTTAACCATACAGCGATATAAAGGTCTTGGAGAGATGAATCCTGATCAGCTATGGGAAACTACAATGGATCCTCAAAAAAGAACCCTTCTTCAAGTTTCTGTTGAGGATGCTCAAAGAGCAGATGAAATATTCACCATACTTATGGGCGATGATGTAGAACCTCGTAAAGACTTTATTGTTAAGCATGCCCTTGAGGTTAAAAATCTTGATATATAGGAGAAAAGATGCTCGATATAAAATTTGTTAGAGCAAATCCTGAAAAGATAAAGGAATCCTTAGAAAAAAGAGGATATGAGATAGATTTTGAGATGTTTCTCTCTTTGGAAAGGGAAAGACTTGCTCTTTTGAGAGATATTGAAGAAAAAAGGGCATTGAGAAACTCTGTTTCTCAAGAGATTGCAAACCTTAAAAAAGCAAAGGATAGGAGTGAAACAATAGATAAACTTATAATTGAAATGCGCAAGCTCGGAGAGGAATTAGCTTTAGTAGAAAACAGACTTAGGGATATAGAAGAGAAAGTTCAAAACTATATGCTTTTCCTTCCTAATATTCCCCATCAAACCGTACCTCTTGGAAAAGATGAAAATGAAAATGTTGAGGTAAGACGCTGGGGTGAACCACGTAAGTTTGATTTTCCTCCCATGAATCATTGGGATATAGGGGAGATCCTTGGAATAATAGATTTTGAACGGGCAGTCAAGATTGCAGGAAGCAGGTTTGCTGTAATGCGTGGATTAGGTGCTCGCCTTGAAAGAGCACTCATAAACTTTATGCTTGATATTCATACAGAAAAGGGCTACACTGAAGTTTTCCCTCCAATTTTAGTGAATAAAGCATCAATGACTGGAACAGGACAACTACCAAAATTTGAGGAGGATCTCTTTAGGATAGCAGATCCTGAGTTTTTTCTTATTCCTACTGCAGAAGTTCCTGTTACAAATCTTCATAGAGAAGAGATTCTCTCAGAAGATGATCTCCCCATTTATTATGCCTCCTATACTCCTTGTTTTCGTAAGGAAGCAGGTTCTCATGGTAAAGATGTAAGAGGACTCATAAGACAGCATCAGTTTAATAAGGTAGAGCTTGTAAAATTCGTTAAACCGGAAGCCTCTTATGAGGAATTGGAATCTCTTACAAGAGATGCCGAAGAAGTTCTTAAAAAACTTGGACTTCCATACAGAGTTATTGCACTTTGCACTGGAGATTTAGGATTTGCCTCTGCAAAGACCTATGATATAGAAGTATGGCTTCCAGGTCAGAATAGATACAGAGAGATTTCCTCCTGTTCCAATTTTGAAGATTTTCAAGCAAGAAGGGCAAATATAAGATTTCGTAGACGGGACAAAAGGGGAACAGAATTTGTTCATACCTTAAACGGTTCAGGGCTTGCAATTGGCAGAACCCTGGTTGCAATTCTTGAAAATTATCAACAAAAGGATGGTTCTGTAAAAGTCCCTGAAGTCTTAAAACCCTATATGGGTGTTGACGTGATAAAATGATTCATCCCCTAATTGACCAATCGGGCGTAATTAATATATTTAAAGGAAAACAGGCAGCCCCTATTAAACTCGTAATTGGAGAGATTTTAACAGCTGAGATAATGGATATCTTCCCTACAGGTACAATTCAAGTAAAATTAAATAACAGGATAATAAATGCCCAACCTCAGAGGGATTTACCTCTAAATAAGGGTGATACTGTAATGGTAAAGGTAGAAAAACCTCTTGAGGATGGCACAATTCCCTTGAGAGTTCTATCTAATACTGAAGCTGAACAGGTTAAAAAAGCTATTATCAAGGCTGAGGGTGAAATTTCAGATAAAATTTTCAAAGTAATTGAAACTCTCTTTTCTAATGATCTTAGCTCATTAAAGGAAACTAAACAGCCTCAAGGGGATATTCTTCAGCTTATGCTTTCTTTGCCAACCGAAAGTCTCTCTGAAACACAAAAAACTTCCCTTTTGCAAAAAATTATAAATTTAATTTTTTCTAATAAGGGAATTGGGGGAAATATTCAGGAATTAATACAAATTCTTGAGAGTAATAACTTTTCAAAAGAGCAAATATCCCTTTTAAAAAATTTAATTATTACAAATAATAAAGAATGTATCCTATGAAGCAAGAATTAAGCAGATTTTCAATGAGCCCTCTAAAATTGAAAATATAAAGGATGATCTAAAAGTCATACTTAACAACATACTAAAAGAAGCAAAAGAATTAGGAAAGGAAGAGGTAATATTAAAAACAGAGAAGATTTTACAGCAGATTGAAGGATACCAGCTTTTATCAAAAACATACCATAGTTTTTTTACCTTTTTACCAATCCTATGGAATAAGATAGAGGGAGGAACTTTTGCCTTTAAATCTCTAAAAAGACAAGGAAAAGAGTATTATTCTGTTTTTATTAATATAAATTTCAAGGAAAGTAGTTTACTTTCCTTTATTGTAACGATGATAAATAAAAATTTTTATATAAATTTCTCAGGAGATAAAGAAGTTCTTAATTTGATAAAAACTCACGAAAGCGTTTTAAGAGAACAATTTATTCAAAGGGGCATGTCTCTGAACGGAGTAAAATATTTGAATAATTTTGAAGAGCTTCTAAAAATTTGGGATATAAAAGAAGGACAGGTAAATATAACAGTATGAAGGAAGAAAGTAAAAAAGCTATTGCATTGAAGTATGAGCCTGAAAAAGACAAGGCACCGAAAATTGTAGCAAAGGGCAGGGGCTATATTGCTGATAAAATAGTAGAAATTGCAAAACAGCATGGAGTTCCTCTAAAGGAAGATGAAGCACTCATAGAAGTTTTATCAAAGCTGGATATATACGAAGAAATTCCTGTTGAGTTATATAAGGCAGTAGCGGAGATACTTGTTTTTGTTTATAAAATTAAGAATAAGGTTATATAGTGAACATTTTAAACAGAATTATAGAGAGAAAAAAGTTAAGAGTTGAAGAGAACAAAAAAAGAAATCCCTTAGAGAGTCTAAAAAAACAAATTGAAGAGGCAAAGGAAGGCTTATCTAATAGGAAATTTTCAAAGGCAATTAAAAGACTTCCAGAGGAATCAATAAAAATAATTGCAGAAATAAAAAGGGCATCTCCGGTAAAAGGAATTTTGAAAGATTACAATGTAACAGATATGTCAGATATATATTCTATAAACGGAGTAGATGCTATTTCAGTTATTACAGAGGAAGATTTCTTTTTTGGAAGCCCTCAGTATTTAATTGATATAAAAAAAAGACATCCCCAAATCCCCGTATTAAGAAAAGATTTTATTATTGATGAATACCAGATATATGAGACAAAAATTCTAGGGGCAGATGCCTTACTTCTCATTGCTGCCATACTCCCCTTAGAAATAGCTAAATATTTATATGAAATAGCAAGAAATTTAGGTTTGGAAGTTTTATTTGAGATCCATGATGAAGTAGACCTTAAAAAAGCTTTAGCTTTGGATGTTCCCATTATTGGAATAAACAATAGAAATCTTAAAACAATGAAGATAGATATAAACAATACTCTAATATTAAAGAGACTAATACCTCAATCTAAAATTGTTGTAAGTGAAAGTGGAATAAGTGAGCCTTTTCATGTAGAAAAGTTAATTCAAGCTGGGGTAGATGCCATATTAGTAGGAACTTCCATTGTTTTGTCACAAAATCCTGCCGAGAAAATAAGAGAGCTTAAGATAAATCTGTCAAAAAAATAAAAAATAGTCAAAAAATTGTCGCTTAAAAATTAAAGATAATAAAAAAATTCAATAAACTGTTGTAATCCGCCTTTGGCATAGTATGTGCTATATGAACTAAATTTTAGAAAACCCTTTTGTAAGGAGGATAAAATGGCAAAAGAAAAAGTTGAAAAGGAGACTACTGAGACTCCTGAAGAGGCGCCTAAAAAGAAAAAGGGTAAGTTGTTAATTATCATAATAGGAGCTATTGTTTTAGTAGCTGTAGGGGCAGGAGCTTACTTTTTCTTTTTTGGTAAAAAACAGGAAGGCGAAAAAGGTGAGTCCTCTAAGAAAGTTCAGGAAGCTTCAGGAGTTAATTTTTCTCTTGAACCTTTTGTTGTAAATCTAATGGATTCTGGAGGAACAAAATATTTAAAGGTATCTATCCAAATTGAATTATCTGATCCAAAACTTATGGAAAAAGCAAAAGGCAGAACACCTCAACTAAGAGATGCCATAATAACCTTGATAACTAACAAAACATCAGAAGAATTAATAACAGCAGAGGGGAAGATAATGTTAAAAGATGAGATTAAACAGCGAGCAAATCAGATTCTCGGTGAAGGGACAGTTTTAAATGTATATTTAACAGATTTTGTAATGCAATAGAGCCATGGCAGACGATATTTTATCTCAAGACGAAATAGATGCTCTATTAAGAGGAATTGAAGGGGGAGAAGTAGAAACCGAGACTGCTGAATCTCCTTCAGGTATCAGACCTTATGATTTTACCTCTCAGGAAAAAATTGTTCGTGGGAAGATGCCTTCTCTTGACATTATGAATGAGAGACTTGCAAGAAGCTTCCGAGTTAGCCTTGCTTCTGATATAAGAAAAATAGTAGATATAGTAAATGTAAATGTGACTATAACGAAATTCTATGATTTTCTTCGTTCAGTACCTTTTCCTTCAAGTCTTAATATTATCAAGCTTGACCCACTAAGAGGCTTTAGCCTTGTAGTTTTTGATGCTCCTATGATTTTCAGCCTTATAGAGTTTTATTTTGGAGGTTCTGGGAAGGGGCACTATAAACCTGAAGGAAGAGAGTTTACCCCCATTGAACAGAGGATAATAAACAAAGTACTAATGATGTTTCTTGAGAGCATGGAAGAGGCTTGGAAACCTATATTCCCTATAAAAACTCAGTATGTTAGAACAGAAATGAATCCTCAATTTGTAACTATTGTAACACCTGTTGATGTGGTCATAGAAATAGAATTTACCCTTGAGATTGAGACAAGAGAATGTAAGATTATGATTTGTATCCCCTATGCAAGTGTAGAGCATATAAAAGAAAAACTTTACAGTGCCTTTATGGTAGACAGAGATGAAATGGATATGAAATGGTTTATAAGGATAAAGGAACAGATTATAAGAACAACTGTTGAGGTTGAAGCCATACTCGGGAAAACTAAAATAGATTTTAAGACATTAATTGATTTAAAAAGGGGTGATATTATTGGACTTCAAAGAAGAACAGATGAGGATATTGATGTTTTAATTGAGGGAATTCCTAAGTTCAGGGGAAAGTTAGGGACATTTAAAGGAAATTATGCAGTAAAAATTACAAGGGAGGCATAAAATGGAAGAGAAGGAGATTAAGGAACAGCAAAATATAGAGGAGATATCTGAAGAAGAGCTTGATATGGCAAAGGCTCTTGAAATGGAAAGAGCAATGAAGGCACAACAGGAAGCTCAAACTCCTCATATAGACGAATTCAAGGTAACAAATGAAAAACCAAAGGTTAGAGATATTGATTTCATACTCGATATTCCTCTTGATTTAACGGTTATGATAGGTAGAACAAGAATTTTAGTTCAAGAACTTCTCCAGCTAACCCAAGGGTCTGTGGTTGCTTTAGAAAAATTAGCAGGTGAGCCAATGGATGTTTATGTTAATGGGAAGCTTATTGGAAGAGGAGAAGTTGTTGTAGTAAATGAAAAATTCGGCATAAGAATAACTGACATAATAAGTCCTCAGGAAAGAGTAAAACAACTTGCATAGGTGAGGAAATGGAATATTTAAAGGTTATACTTTCTCTTCTTTTTATCATAGTTGCTCTATACTTTATCCTAAGAGTAATGAAGAATAAAATTAATCCTGGAAAGGGATTAATTCAAATAATTTATTATCAGCCTATTGGTTATAAAAAGGGAATTGGTGTAGTAAAAGCTTTCGATGAATATCTGCTTCTTGGTTTATCGGAAAATGGAATTAATCTTATAACAAAACTGGATGCATCAAAAATAGAAGCTATCTTTGATGAACAAAGAGTTGAAGGAAAATCGAATTGGAGAAAGATATTTAAATTTGGTTCATTTTTTATCTTTACTTTTTTACCTACCTTTTCTTATGCAGCTCCTCAGGCAGGGGCAGGAGGGGGACTTTTTGGTTTCTCATCCGCTATTGACCTTCTTGTATTCATAACCCTTCTTAGCTTTTTACCTGCTGTTCTAATTATGATGACCTCTTTCACGAGAATTGTAATTGTTCTTTCTTTATTAAGGCAGGCACTTGGAACTCCTGCTGTTCCTCCAAATCAGGTAATTATTGGAATCGCTTTATTTCTTACGCTTTTAATTATGTCACCAACAGTTGACAAAGTTTATAATGAAGCCTATTTGCCACTTTCGAAGAAAGAGATAAAAATGGAAGAGGCAATTCAAAGAGCCTCAGTTCCTTTTAAGGAATTTATGCTTAAACAGACAAGAGAAAAGGACCTTGCTTTGTTTCTAAAACTTTCAAAGACAGAGATTAAACCAGCTACTCCAATGGATTTACCCATGAAAATAGTGGTACCTGCCTTTGCCCTCGGAGAGCTTAAGAGAGCTTTTGAAATAGGCTTCCTGATTTTTCTACCCTTTCTGGTTATTGACATAGTCGTAGCAAGCATATTGCTCTCCATGGGAATGTTCATGGTACCACCAGTTATGATTTCAATGCCCTTTAAACTTTTGCTCTTTGTTCTGGTAGACGGATGGCAGTTAATAATTGGCTCTTTAGCAGGAGGGTTCAAATGACAGTAGAATTTTTAAATTACATATCAAAACAAACCTTTGAAACAATCCTTCTTGTTGGAGGACCTGTCTTACTTGTAAGCCTTCTTGTAGGACTTCTTATAGGTCTTTTTCAAGCAATAACCCAACTTCAGGAGATGACAATAAGCTTTGTGCCAAAGGTTATTGCTGTATTTTTAACTTTACTTCTTACAATTCCATGGATGGTTAATATAATGACTAAATTTACAAGAGGAATTTTTGAAAACCTCCCCATGTACGTAAAATGAACTATTTGGAGCTTCTTACAGATAATTTTTACCAATTTATACCTGTATTTATAAGGGTTTCTATAATTCTTTTTTTTCTTCCCTATATTGGTAGCAAAACTGTACCAATAATTTTCAGATTTTTTTTTGCTCTATCCCTATCTTTTGCCATAATGCCTTTTTTATCAGGTAAGGAACAAAATTTCCTCCTTTCCCTTTTTAACGCTGTAGTTTTTGGATTGACAATTGGGCTTATGATAAGAATTATAGTTGCTGCCGTTGAAATAGCCTCTCATTGGATGAGCCTACAGGTAGGCTTTGCAGTTGCCAATGTCTTTAATCCTCAATTTGGTGAACTGATGGGTCCATTAACAGTTTTTTATGAGATGTTTACTATAGCCCTATTCTTTTCCCTTGATTTGCATCTAAGTCTTGTGGAATTAATGATAGGAAGCTTTTATTTCCCAACAAAATTTTCCTTTGCAGGAAATATTATGGAATTTTCCTATCTCATGTTTCCCCTTGCGTTAAAACTTGCTGCTCCGGTGCTTCTTGTACAGGTACTTATGAACTTAGGATTAGGATTTCTTTCAAGAATAATGCCTCAGGCAAATGTTTTTTTTGTCGGCTTTCCTCTTCTACTTGCTACAGGAATTGCAATTATGTGGCTTAGTATGCCTATTTTTACTATGGTGCTTTCAAAGGCTTTTATAAACCTTAAAGATGCTTTAACAGGACTATTGAGGTAAAAAATGCCAGAGCAACTACAGGAACGAACAGAACAGGCGACCCCGAGAAGGCGGGAAAAGGCGCGTCAGAAAGGCGAGGTTCCCCGAAGTAGAGAGTTAACAGGAATTGTGGGAACTTGGATGATTTTTCTTTATTTTGTTTTCTCTGGTACTTTTTTGCTTTCCCTAATGAATCATATGAGGGAGGCATTTATAAGGGTAAAATCTCCTGAATTCGCTGGAGGTGCTATTATTGCCTTTGCTAAAGAAGAAATAAAATGGTTCATGCTTAATTTTATGCCAATTGGTGGAGTCCTACTTTTTGCTGTATTGCTCGTTCACTTTATTCAAACAGGCTTTCTTTTTACTGGAGCTACCTTAGTGCCAGATCTTTCAAAGATAAGTCCTTTAAAAGGCATTAAGAGACTGTTTTCTCTTAATGCACTCTTTGAGTCAGCAAAAGGTTTTCTTAAATTAACAGCTCTTGGAATTATCATTTATTTAATTTTAAAAAAGGATGTCAATATTCTGCCGCTTTTGATAGACATGGATGTGAGAGCAATTGCTGGAGTTACCTTTGATAAAGTATATGAGCTTGTTTTAGCTTGTTTGATAATGCTTACAGTCTTTGCAGGTATGGATTTTGCATATCAAAGATGGCAGTATGAAAAAAATTTGAGAATGACTAAGCAAGAGGTTAAAGAAGAATTTAAGGAGACAGAAGGTTCACCAATGGTAAGAGCAAGACTTAGAAGTTTACAAAGAGAAATGGCAAGAAAAAGAATGATGCAGGAAGTTCCGAAGGCAGATGTGGTTATAACTAACCCATTACATTTGGCAGTCTGTATAAAATACGATTCAAAAAATATGAATGCCCCTCAAGTTGTTGCAAAGGGAGCAAATCTTCTTGCTGAAAGAATAAAAGAATTGGCAAGAGCTGCAGGGGTTCCAATTTATGAAAATAAACCTCTTGCAAGAACTCTATACAGAATTCCCGTAGGAGGAGAAATTCCTCAGGCACTTTATAAAGCTGTTGCTGAAATTTTGGCGCAGGTATACAAAATTAAGGGAAGGAAGATTGCATGAATATCCTATCTTACATAAGAAGTGATGTGCTTGTGGCAGTAGGAATTATACTTATACTCATATTCATGATTGTTCCTATTCCATCATTTATGCTTGATTTATCTCTGACAATGAGTATAACTCTTTCAATACTGATAATACTTGTCTCTTCCTATGTAAGAAAGCCTCTTGATTTTTCTGTTTTCCCGTCCGTACTACTTATAGCAACTCTCATGAGACTATCATTGAATATTGCCTCGACAAGGTTGATTCTAACAAGAGGTGAGGAGGGAACAGAGGCAGCTGGAAAGGTTATAAAAGCCTTTGGAGAGTTCGTAGTAAGCGGAAACTTTGTAGTAGGACTTATTGTGTTCCTAATACTCGTAATTATCAATTTCATAGTTATTACTAAAGGTGCAGGAAGAATTGCAGAAGTATCAGCTCGTTTTACCTTGGATGCTATGCCAGGAAAACAGATGAGCATAGATGCAGACTTGAATGCAGGACTTATTGATGAACGAGAAGCAAGGCGCAGAAGAGAAGAAATTAGCAAAGAAGCAGACTTCTATGGAGCCATGGATGGTGCCAGCAAATTCATAAGAGGAGATGCTATTGCTGCAATAATAATCATGATTATAAACATCATTGGAGGTATACTAATTGGAGTCCTGCAGAAGGGAATGCCCATAGGAGATGCTGTACAGACTTATGTTATCCTAACAATTGGCGATGGACTCGCTGCTCAGATTCCTGCCCTTATTACCTCTACAGCAGCAGGTATTGTTGTAAGTAGGGCTGCAACGGAGTCAAATCTCGGGCAGGATATCCTGCAGCAACTTTTTAAAAATCCTAAAACCCTTGCTACAGCCTCGGGAGTATTGCTTTTACTTGGTCTAATTCCTGGGTTGCCTCATTTACCCTTTATTTTGATAGCAATTGTCTCTGGAGCAGTAGCTTATTTGATGTTAGCTAAGGAGAAAAAGGAAAAGGAAATCCCTCCATCTTCTCCACCAGAAGAAAAACCTCTTTCTTTGCAGGAACAGCTTGAGAGCTTACTTAAAGTAGATCCCATCTCTCTTGAAATAGGATATAATCTTATTCCTCTTGTAGAGGGAGAAAGCTCTCTTGTAGAAAGAATTCGCTCTCTTAGAAAACAGATTGCCATGGAAATGGGATACATTGTTCCTTCTATTCACATAAAGGACAATCTTATGCTAAAACCTACCCAGTACAGTATTCTTATAAAGGGAGTAGAAATAGCCACTTCAGAAATAATTCCTGGTAGATTTCTTGCCATTGGAGCAAAGGTTGGTCAGGATATAGATGGAATACCAACAAAAGACCCTGCTTTTGGGGTAGATGCTCTATGGATTGAGGAAAAAGACTTATCCCGTGCTCAGATGCTTGGATTTACCGTTGTAGATGCTCCTTCTGTAATTGTTACCCATTTAAGAGAAATACTAAAAAATTATGGCTATGAACTTCTTGGTAAACAGGAAACCCAAAGACTTTTAGATAACCTTGCAAAAACCCATCCTAGAGTAATAGATGATTTGATTCCTAATTTATTAAGTCTCTCTCAGGTTCAGAAGGTTCTGCAGAATCTTCTAAGAGAGAGAGTGCCTATAAAAGACTTACAGACCATACTTGAAACTCTTGCTGAGTATGCAAATGTAACTAAGGATCCTGATTTTCTAACAGAATACGTTAGACAGGCACTGTCAAGACAGATAACAAAGAGTGTTCAAAATCCTGACAGTTCTATCTCTGCTATATTGCTTGAACCATCCTTAGAAAGGACACTTATAGAGGCATTACAAACAACACCACAAGGCATAAATTTTGCTCCAGATCCATTAATGATGGAAAAAATTATAGAGAAAATAAAAGTAGCCTCTGAGGAAGCTACAATAAAAGGTTATCAACCTGTCTTGATATGTTCACAGGTGATAAGAAGATTTGTAAAGAGAACGGTTGAAAGGGTTATTCCATCCCTTCCAGTTCTTTCACCTCAGGAATTAGCCTCGGGAGTAAAAATTTACATGCTTGCAACAGTAAAAATATGATTTTTTTGGAGGTAGAGGATGAAAATAAAAAAGTTTCAGGGTAAAACTTTTAAAGAAGTGTTAGACCTTGTAAAAAATGAACTCGGACCTGACGCAGTTATTATATCAAGCACTACGAAAAAGGACCCTTTATCAAATCTCTCCTCGATAGAGTTAACTGCTGCATTAGATGACAGTAAAGAAACAAGTTTTAATAATATTTCCCTTGAAAATTTTGATAAGCCTTTACAAAAGGAAATTGAGGAAATAAAAATAGAACTTGCTCTTTTAAGGGAGAGTGTAACAAAACTTTTCCCCACAGTCAATGACAATTCAAAGGTTAGCCTGTATAATTTTATGATAAAAAGCGGGATAGAACCTCATCTTGCACTATTACTTTTAGAAAAAGTTTCAGATATAAATGAACTGAGAGAGCTTTTAGACAGAGAAATAAAAATAATGGATGGAGAAGTTCAAAACAGTAGAGGTTTCATATTTTTTGGACTACCTGGTGTAGGTAAAACAACATCTCTATTTAAATTGGGTAAACTCATTAAGAATAGAAATGAAAAATTAATGCTCCTTTCCCTTGACCAGCGAATAAGTTCTATTGCCTACATAAAAGAAATTTCATTAAAGTTAAAATGCGAGACTAAAATAATAAAAGACACGAAAGACCTTTATAAAATTGTTCATAAAGAAATTGACAGAACTAAAATCTTAATCGACACCCCTGGTGATGAAAAAATAACCTTTGCCTCCGAATTAAAAAATTTACTTAAAGATATTCCTATAAGAAAATGTTTACTCATGGATGCCTCTATGACAACTGCTTCATCTATCAGAACTATTAAAAATTTAGATTCTAAGATGATTGACTGCATAGCTTTTTCAAAAATAGATATTGCCTATAATTATGGTAATATTTATAATCTCTACGTTTACTCTGGAAAGCCAATAAGTTTTCTAACCTCCGGTGGCTATGAAGATGAAAAAGCAACTATTTATCCTCCCCGTAATGTTTCAAATCTTATTATAGGAGGACTCTGTGAAAACTAATGTTCCAAGAATAATAGCCGTATCAAGTGGCAAAGGCGGAGTTGGTAAAACAAACTTTGTTACGAATATAGCACTAATTTTTAAGAGTATGCAAAAAAGAGTTTTATTAATGGATGCAGATGTAGGATTAAGTAATATTGATATAATGTTTGGAGTTGCCCCCAAATACAATATTAAACATCTGCTAATGGATGAACAGTCAATCAAAGATATCATCGTTAGTTCTTCACATGGAGTAGATATTATCCCTGCAAGTTCTGGTATAAGAGAACTAACTCAACTAACATTAGACCAGAAAATGAAAATAATAACGGCGATTGAAAGTCTTGACGAGGATTATGATATTTTCCTCATTGATACAGGAGCGGGAATTTCCGATAATGTAACCTTTTTCTGTGCAGCTTCTCATGATAATGTGATAATCTTAAATTCCGAACCTACATCTATAGCTGATGCCTATGCCTTGATAAAAGTTTTACATAAGGAATATGGAGAGAAGAATTTTCGCATTGTTATTAATTCTGTGAAAAATTTAAAAGAAGCAAAGGATACTTTCAGAAAGATCTCTCTCGTCAGTGAGAGATTTTTAGGTTTATCTCTCGATTATCTTGGTGCTCTTCCCTTTGATGATAAAATCAAGGATGCCATCATATCACAGAAGCCCTATGTAAGCTTATTCCCAACTTCAGATTTTTCAAAAAAATTAAGAGAGATTGCGAAAGAACTTTTAAATAGAGAGGTAAATCTTTTAAAGGGAGGAATGCAGTTTTTTTTAAAAAGAGCGCTTCAGGTAGGATAAATTTATATGTACTATACGGAAACTGAAAAGGAAAAGCTAATTGAGCAGTTTTTACCTAAAATTAAACATTATGCATTAAAATATTTTTTTATCGTTCAATCTTTTCTTGAAGTTGAAGACCTAATCTCTGCTGGAGTTAGAGGGTTACTTGAGGCATTAAATAAGTATAATCCTTCTTTTAATGTTCCCCTTGCTTCTTTCATAGATTATCGAATCAGAGGAGCAATTCTCGATGAAATTCGTTCTGTCGATGTTTTTTCAAAGGAATTTAGAAAAAAGATTGAAGATGTCAAAAAAGCCTATAAAGATTTAAAACAACAAGGACAAGACCCAACAGATGAAGAGTTGGCAATCAAACTTAACATATCTCAAAACGAACTTAAGGAACTTTATCAGAGCATTACTGCTTCAGATTTAATCAGTTTAGACGATTATGTAATAGGCCAGAATGGAGATAAGTTAAATATTCTCAATATAATTGCTGATAAAACAGATCTCTTTGAAGAAATAAAAATGAGGGAGATAAAAGAAAAATTAGCTGAAGGAATAGAAAAACTCGCACAGCAGGAAAAACTTGTTATCTCTCTTTATTATTATGAAGAGCTGAACATGCGAGAAATTGCAAACATTCTTGATGTCTCCCTTTCACGAGTAAGTCAGATTCATGGAAAGGCTATCCTAAAATTAAAGAGCTTTTTAGAAACCCATTGATTAGTATAATTTATTTGTAATATTTGTTATAATACATTTAACCTTAAAAGGGGGTTTTTTATGAAAAAGAATATAAAAAAGCTTCTTTCTACACTACTGTATGACAAAGATTATTCTCAAAGGAGATACTCTGCAGAAGAGTTGGCACAATATGATGAAAGGGTTATATATCCACTCATAAAGGCATTGAAAGATGAAAGCCCCGCTGTACAGGATGCAGCTACACAGTCACTAATTGCAATTGGAACATCTGAAGATGAAGATAGATTTCTTACCAATCCAGGAGAGTTTGTTACTTATATGGTTATACCTCTTTTAAGAGAAGAAGAGGCTTATTTGAGAAACACTGCATTGCTTATTCTTGCAGAAATAGGTAGTAAAGCTCCTGTACTTATTTATCAACTTCTTAAGGACAAAGATCCCGATGTAAGAAAATTCGGTCTTGACCTAATAGCTCATATAAGGAACGGTTTTGATGGCGAAAGAATTGTTCCACTTCTTAAAGATTCAAATGCCAATGTAAGAGCTGCGGCAGCAAGAGCAATAGGTGAATTAAGATATGAAGGAGCTGTTTCAGCATTAATTGACAGTCTAAATGATGAAGAATGGGTTACTTTTTATGTGCTTCAAGCTTTGGCATCTTTACAAGCAGAAGAGGCTTCCGATGCTATAGGAGAACTACTTCTGAGTTCTGACTCCCTATTAGTAAAGGCAGAAGCAATAGAGACTCTTGGCAAAATTGGAACACAAAAGGTTATAGCACCTTTATTAAAATATTATCCCGTAGCCACAAAGGATGAAAAAAAAGAAATAATCAAAGCATTAATAAGGGCTGAGGCTATTCCTAAAGAGGCAGATATTAAAGAGGAATTAATTTCTTTAATCAAGGAGAGAGATTGGGATGAGAAAACCTTAGCACTTAAAGGCATAAGAATAACTAATTTAATAGAAGCAGTTCCTTTCATGGTTGAGGAAGCTGGTAAACTTGATCCTTCGTGCTTTGATTATGATGAAAAAATAGAGATAATTCAAGATACGATTTTAAATATTAACTCGGAAGATGAATTAATACACTTAATTGAAAAAGACAACTTAAAATACAGAGCAAAGGCATTTGTTATTAATATTCTTGGAAAAATGAGAAGTAGGAAAGCTGTACCTATCCTGTTAAGATTTCTTAAAGATATAAAAAGAGATATTAGAATAGCTTCTGCAAAAGCTCTTGGTGATATAGGTGAGAAAGAAACAGTCCGACATCTTGTTACTAGCAGTGTCGAAGATGCCGATGTTAATGTCCGAAAAGCTGCAATAGTGGCACTCGGGATGATTAAAGCTAAAGAAG
The DNA here is from genome assembly GCA_964648755.1 of uncultured Thermodesulfovibrio sp. Lineage (GTDB taxonomy): Bacteria > Nitrospirota > Thermodesulfovibrionia > Thermodesulfovibrionales > Thermodesulfovibrionaceae > Thermodesulfovibrio. The sequence continues at coordinate 7,379 of CAZYLC010000013.1, read as the reverse complement.
CTTATAATCCCCTATTAAATCTCCTTGAAAAGGAGACCTATCCGGATTTGATTGAAGCTATAGTTAATTCTCTAATGGAAATAAATGAGGAAAAATTTTTAAGTAAACTTGAATCTTATAAGAATGAGGTAAAACAAGCTCTTGCTAATACTACCTCTTCAATGGATATTTTAAATAGGCTACTTCAATGTGACAGCACAGAAGTAAGAAAATCAGCTGTAATGGCTCTTGGTAGACTTACAACAGATGATGCTATTGCCAAACTAATAGAGCTTTTATCTTCAGATGACAAAGAAATAAAAAAATTTGCTATTTTAGCTCTTGGTGAAGCAAAGTTTTGTTCAGACATTCTATTGGAATGTCTAAAGGATGAGGATCCATGGATAAGATATTCTGCTGTAAAGGCAGTTAGAAAAGGTTGTGGTTCCGAAATTTTAATTGAAAAATTAACTCCTTTGCTGGATGATCCTTTCCCTCCTGTAGTAATAGCTGTTATTAAAGCTTTAGGTGCAATAGGAAGTAGTGAAGTATATGATATCCTTTCTTCTAAAAAAGCTCATCCTGATAAAGATATAAGAGAGAAAATAGAGGAGGTTTTAAGCAGAATATGAGCATATCCTCAGCAACAGCTTCAGCAATAGGAGAAGAGATTTTTCGACAGTTGAGGGATTTTATTTATGAAAAAACAGGAATATATATTCCTGATAACAAGAAGTATTTTCTCGAAAATAGGCTTAGCAGAATTATTAAAGAGAAAAATTTACATAACTATGAAGATTACCTTTATTATTTGAAATACAGCTCAAATAAACATGATATAGCGAGACTTTTCGATGCGGTAACCACAAATGAAACTTTTTTCTTTAGAGAACCACAACAGTTTGAGGTATTAGCAAATCATCTTGTCCCTCAGATTGTCAAAGAAAATGCTCAAATGGGGAAAAAAGATATAAAAATTTGGTCTGCTGCCTGTTCTACAGGAGAAGAACCCTATACAATAGCCATGATTTTACTTGAAAAACCAGAACTGGTTAGCATGAGAAAAGAGATCTATGCTTCTGATATAAGTGAGTCTGTCCTTATGTCTGCAAGAAGGGCAATGTATGGGGGATACTCTGTGAGAAATATACCCCCGCAATACATGGCGAAGTATTTTAAAGACTCAGGGGGCATTTATGCTCTCTCAGAAACTGTGAAATCTATCGTAAAATTTATGAATATAAATCTTATTGAAGAAAGAGAAGTAAAGCAACTAAAAGGTATGGATGTTGTATTTTGTAGGAATGTTTTAATATATTTCGATGACAAGGCAAAGAAAAAAGCAGTCTCATTTATATACGATGTACTTAGACCAAAGGGATACTTATTTGTAGGAACTTCAGAGAGTTTGCACAATGTAACAAGAGCTTTTAGACCTGTAGTAATAAATAAAGTAGTTGTATATCAAAAAGTTTAATTGGAGGAAAAGAATGAAGGTTCTCGTAGTAGATGACGATAAAACAACAAGGAAAATGCTCTCTCTTATTTTGAAAAGTAAAGGATATGAAGTGGTAACTGCTGAAAATGGTATTGATGGACTTCAAAAATTAGGGATTGAACAGATAAATCTTATTCTTACGGACATGAACATGCCATATATGGATGGTATAGAGTTTACGAGACAGGTAAGAGCAAATCCTGAAGTTTCAAATATTCCAATTGTTATGCTTACCACAGAAGCAGATGAGGAGGAAAAGCAGAGAGCATATAATGCAGGGGTGGATGATTATCTTGTTAAACCTGCTACAGGAGAACAGATTGTGGAAAGTATGAAAAGAATTATAAAGAAAATTTTTAGTATAAAGGAATAGGAGGCAAAGATGTTCAATTTTAAAATAAGAGTTCTTGTGGTAGATGATTTTCCAACAATGCGGAGAATAGTAAAAAATTTACTAAAACAGCTTGGGTTTGAAAATATTGATGAAGCTGAAAATGGTGAGGATGCTCTCAATAAATTAAAGAGTGGCGAATACGGACTTGTTGTTTCCGACTGGAACATGCCTGTTATGGAGGGAATAGAACTGTTGAGGAATGTTAGAAATGACCCTCAACTGAAAGACATTGCTTTTTTAATGGTAACAGCAGAGGCGGAAAAGGAAAAGGTTATTGAGGCAATAAAAGCAGGAGTAGACAATTACGTTGTTAAGCCATTTACAGGTGAGGTTCTTAAGGAAAAGCTTGAAAAGATTGCTCAGAAGAAACCTTCTCTTATAGGAGGGCAATAATGACTGATGAGATGGATGAAATAATAAATGAATTCATTATTGAAGCAGAGGAAATTCTTGAAGGACTTGATCCCCTTTTTGTAGAACTTGAGCAAAGAGGACAGGATGCGGAAATAATAAATGAAATTTTTAGAGGAATGCACACCCTTAAAGGAGCAGCAGGCTTTTTAGGTTTTCAGAACTTAGTAGATGTAGCACATAGAGCAGAGACAATTCTTAAAAAACTAAGAGAAGGAGAGATGACAATCTCTCCAGAAATAACCGATGCAATTCTTAAAGCTACAGATGTACTTCGTATGCTTATTTATCATATTAAGACAAAAGAGGAAGTTAAGGAAGATATAAACCCTATTCTAAATCTTTTAGATAGCGTTCTTTCTCAACCTTCCATGCCTCAGGTAGAGGAAACGAAAATAGCGACAGAAAAAATTGAAGAAATAAAGGAAGCAATAAAACCTGAAGAAGAGGAAAAAGTCATAAAAACAGAGGAGACGGTTTCACAAATTCCTAAAGAGAAGGAAAGAGAAGTAGCAACCCTTAGAGTTGATGTATCAAGGATTGATAAGGTCATGGATTTAGCAGGTGAGATTGTTCTTGCTCGTAATAGACTTCTCAATCTTGCCAACAAGCTGGAAGCAAAATATAGCGGTGATGAAAATGTAGAAAGCCTTATTGAAACAACGGCTTTTCTTGATAGAGTAACATCAGACCTCCAACTTGCTGTAATGAAAATGAGGATGCAGCCTCTTCAGAAGGTTTTTGTTAAATTCCCAAGGATGGTTAGAGACCTTGCAAGAAATCTTGGTAAAGATATAGAGCTCGAGATAAGAGGCGAGGATACGGAAGTTGATAAATCAGTTATAGAGAATATTGGTGACCCTCTTGTTCATATAATAAGAAACTCAATAGACCATGGGATAGAATCTACTGAGGAGAGACTTGCTAAGGGAAAACCTGAGAAAGGAAAAATTTTAATAGATGCCTATCAAAAGGGTACCCAGATAGTTATTGACATAATAGATGATGGTAAAGGAATAGATGTAGAGGCTGTCAAAGCGAAAGCTATTACAAAGGGACTTATAACCATTGAAGAAGCAGAAAAGATGTCCGATGATGCCATAATAAATTTAATCTTTTTACCTGGTTTTTCCACAAAGGATGTCTCCACAGAAGTAAGTGGTAGAGGTGTAGGAATGGATGTAGTTAAATCTAATGTGGCAAAGCTCAATGGATATGTGGAGATATTTACAGAAAAAGACAAGGGTACTACTTTTAGAATAAGTCTACCCCTTACTCTTGCTATAATTCAGGCAATGATGATACAGGTGGCTGAGGAGATATATGCAGTTCCTCAGTCCATGATAGAAGAAACTTTAAGGGTTAAGGTATCCCAATTAAAAGAAGTATCAGGACAGAAAGTTCTTACAATAAGAGAAAAAGTCCTACCAGTTTTTATTCTTAATGAGCTTCTTGGAGTTTTTGGACAAATGGATTCATATAAAAAATATATACTCGTAGCAAGCGTGGGTGATAGAAGATTTTGTATTGCTGTAGATGCTGTGCTCGGGCAAGAAGAAATTGTTATAAAGACAATTAATGGTATTGATTCTGAAGCTTGTGGAATTATGGGAGCTACAATAACAGGTGATGGAAAAGTTGTTTTAATACTTGACCTTGCTCTAATTTCAAGGAAAGTTTTTTCAGTGAAAGGATAAACAAAAAGAAAGGGAGAGATAAAAGATGAGACAGTGTATAGGTTTTCTTTTAAATGAAAATGAGTATATTATTCCTATTCTTAAGGTGCAAGAGATAATAAAAATCCCACAGATTACTAAAATTCCAAAAGTTCCCTATTATGTGGAAGGAGTGACTAATTTAAGAGGTAGAGTTATTCCTGTATTAAATTTAAAGAGAATTTTAAATCTTGCCGAAGAAAATCAGGGCAATAAAGTTATTGTTATATCCACAGGTAAAATAACCTTTGGAGCCTTAGTTGACAACATAACAGGTGTTGTGAATATTGATGAAAATAGCATTGAACCTGCGGATGAGTTTTTACAGCAAAGTAACAATCAAATAGAGGGTGTGACGAGGATAAACGATAGGTTACTGATTTTGATAGATATAAAAAAAATAATTCCTATAGAAGATCAATCGCTTTTTGAAGAAGAAATCGTTGATATTCATGAAGAAGCAGATAAAGTTGAATTAGTTAAAAAGGTAATAAGCATGGGTGGTGAACTTACAGTAAAAGAATTAATAGATCCAGTAAAATTTTATGAAGATAAAGGCTTAAAAAAGGATGATCCAAAGTACGTACTACTAGAAGAGATTACAAATTTTATGAATGTAATCTCTCAAGGAGATTATGAAAAAGCAGATCAAATAATGAGCAGTATTATTCAAAAAAGCCAGAGTGATCTATTTAAGGAAGTTGGGAAAGTAGCAAGGAAACTTCATGATTCTCTTAAAAGTTTCAGAGAAGCCCTTGACCCTCGTTTAAAAGAAATGGCAACAGAACAGATGCCACGGGCAGTTGATCAACTTCAGATGGTAATAAACAAAACAGAGGAAGCAGCCAATAAAACAATGGAAATAGTTGAAAAATATATTCTTAAAATGGACGACCTTGCAAATCATGTTAGGGAAATTCAAGGCCCTGAGGCTTCAGTAAAGTATTTAAAAGAGTTTAAAAACTCTCTGGAAGATGATTTAACAGAAATTCTTACAACTCAGTCTTTCCAAGACTTAACAGGGCAGGTTTTGAAAAAGGTTATAACCCTTGTAGGCGATCTTGAGGTAGAGTTATTAAAGCTTATTACCACTTTTGGCTTAAAATTCGAAGAGAAGAAAACAGTGTCTAAGGAGGTTGAAAAGGTAACGCAAGATGATGTAGACGATTTACTCAAAGAATTTGGTTTTTAGGGGGATATAAAATTATGATAAAAGTACTTGTTGTAGATGATTCTGCATTTATGAGAAAAGCTTTATCATCCATTCTTCAAGAGGACCCGGAGATAAAGGTGGTAGGAACAGCAAGGGATGGAGTTGAGGCCATACAGATGATTCAGGATTTAAGACCTGATGTTGTGACCATGGATGTGGAAATGCCAAGAATGGATGGAATAACAGCTCTTAAAGAAATTATGCAAAAATGTCCTTTACCTGTAATCATGGTTAGTTCTCTAACAACTGAGGGAGCAAAAGTTACCCTTGAAGCCCTTGAGCTTGGAGCAGTTGATTTTATTCCTAAAAATCTTTCTGAACTTTCTGTAAATATTGTAAAAATAAAAGGCATGCTACTCGAAAAAATAAAGACTATTGGTAGAAGAGGTGTTATAAAAAGAAAGCCTGTCATTAAGACTCCTGAGAAAAAAATTGAAACTCTAAAGGTTGAAACTCCCCGAGTAAGAATATCCACAGAAAGAAAAGTAGGTATTGTATCCATTGGGACATCCACAGGAGGGCCTAAGGCTTTACAAGAGATAATTCCGAAACTTCCAAAGGATTTTCCAGTACCAATTGTAATTGCTCAGCATATGCCACCTAATTTTACAAAACCTTTTGCTGAAAGGCTTGATCAGTTAAGTCAACTTTCTGTTAAAGAAGCAGAGGAAGGAGAACCTATCAAGCCCGGAATGGTTTACGTTGCTCCAGGAAGAGGACATATGAGAGTAAAAAGAAGAGCAATTGAAGCATTAGTTTCTATATCTGAAGATAAAGAGGAATTTATATATCGTCCAAGTGTAGATGCCTTAATGCTATCAGTAGCAGAATGTTTTCCTGGCAGAAGTCTCGGGATAATTTTAACAGGAATGGGAAATGATGGAGCAAAGGGATGTAAAAAAATAAAAGAAACAGGTGGAAGAGTATTTGCTCAAAGTGAGGAAACTTGTGTAGTATATGGTATGCCAAAGGCAGTTGTTGATGCTGGAATTGCAGATAAGGTAGTGCCCCTTGATGAGTTAGTGGGAGAGATCATAAATGCTGTCTAGGAGGATTGAATGGATGAGAATATAATAGAAAATATAATTTTAAAAACAGTTGATATTCCCACACTTCCTCCAATAGCTATGAAAGTTATGAATTTAATTCAGGATGACTTTGCCTCTCTGAGTGTTCTTGAAGATATTATTTCTCGTGATCAAGGTTTTGTCACAAGATTACTAAGAATCGCAAATTCACCATATTACGGTCAAGATAGAAAGATCGAAAATATTAAACAAGCTTTAATACTGATAGGTTTTGAAACTCTTAAGTCTCTTATAATAGCTACTGCATTAAGAGACCTTCATAGAAAATTCGGAATTTTTGAACAAAGACTTTGGGAACATAGCCTTGGTGTCGGATTTTGTTCAAGTCTATTAGCAATGATAACCCAGTTGGCTAAACCAGATGAAGCCTTAGTATGCGGACTTATTCATGATGTTGGTAAAACTATAATAAATAATTCAATGCCTGATATATATCAACAACTTTATGATAAGCTTTATGAGAGTGTTAGCACAATAAAGGATTTAGAGGGTGAAACTCTTGGTTTTGATCACACTATAATAGGTTCTCTTATATCAAAAAAATGGAAATTACCAGAAAAGCTCGAAATGGTAATAACCTATCATCATACTTATCCCTTCCCAGACTATGAAGACGTTGCTTATGCAGATATTTGTAACATAGTCAGGGTTGCAGATCAAATTTGTAATAGTCTTGGTATAGGACTAAAGAAACCCTTAGAGATATCGGTTGAATATAAAAGTTTGGATCTATCAGAAGATGAATATACTGAATTGGTAGGCTTATTCAAACTGCAGTTTGAAAAACAGAAGGATATCCTTTTAGGGTAATAATGGTAGCAGATGATAAAATAGACCCTTTAGGTCCATACAGAGGGATAAGACCTCTCAAGGAAGGAACTGTTTTTGCTAAGTTCAAAGTCAAGAAAAAATTTTCAAAAAAAGAGGAAAAATCAGAAGAAAAAAAGCCTTTATCAGAAAAAGATTCTGGAGAACACAGAATAGATATTGAAGCATAATCCCCCTTAAAAAGGAAAAATTTTCCCACCCTTTAAAATTTTTCTATATATTTAATAAAATAAAATAAAAATTTTTCAATTTT